>NZ_JBWVBR010000002.1:0-425116 GCF_056629255.1 Pseudoalteromonas sp. NFXS53
GGTCATGATGGACTTGAACCATCGACCAATGGATTAAAAGTCCACTGCTCTACCAACTGAGCTAATGACCCGCTCGGATATCAAAACTTAATAAGTGGTGGGTCATGATGGACTTGAACCATCGACCAATGGATTAAAAGTCCACTGCTCTACCAACTGAGCTAATGACCCACTTAGTGCAACAAGTGATTTGAATCAATCGCCTGCTGCGGGCGCTTATAATACTTATTTAAAAAATGAGTGCAACTGAAATGCGTAGTTTTTTTCAGTTTTTACGTCTAAGCGCCTAATTTTAAACCATACTGGCAAAATATTATGCCATTACATCTTACCAAGACGTTCTGTGGCCAATTTTGCAGCAGTCGTACTTGGGTATTCTTTAATTAGAGTATTTAACAACTCTTTGGCTTTTTCAAAGTTGTTTTCTTTTTGGAAGATAATACCTAACTTTAATAAAGCATCAGGACGTTTATTTGAATTCGGATAATTACTCACAACATCTTGGAAATGAATTCGCGCTTGTGCGTCGTTATTCTTGATGGAAAATAATTGTCCTAACCAATAGTGTGCATTTGGCATATATACAGAATTAGGGAAAGCGGTTAAAAAGTTTTGTAATTCTGGAATAGCTGCATCATAACGTTTGTCCTTCATGATCAAAGCAACTGCTCTGTCATAGGCTTCGTTTTCTGATAAATCGCTGCTGATCGCTTGTGAGCTATCAACAACGACATCTGAAGATGTCGTCGCACTTGATTGTTCATAAACTTTAGACACACGATTTTCAATTTCTTGATACAGCTCTCGTTGTCTTTGTAACACTTTTTCAAGTTTATAACTTTGCTCTTCTGTCACACCTCTTACTTGAGATACTTCATCTTGCAGCAAATTAAGTTGCTGCTGGAGTTCGACTTGCAACAAGTTACGCGTTTTCATCATGCTTTCAAGCTGAGCTAAACGCTGTTCTATTGTTTGGGTTGAATTTGCAGCCTCAGATACAGGAGCGGGAGCAGCCCATACATGGGTGCTCCCGCTCATCATTATGGCTGCCAAAATATATTTCGGCTTCATAATCACTCTTTCAAATTAGTAAACTAAAACCGCACGACGGTTTTTAGCAAAAGCTTCTTCAGTGCGAGACTTAACCATTGGCTTCTCTTCACCGTAGCTCACTACAGAGATTTGGCTGTCAGAAACACCTAGGCTTTGTAGGTATTTAGCAACTGACTTACCACGGCTCTCACCTAGTGCAATGTTGTACTCAGGCGTACCACGCTCATCAGCATGACCTTCGATTAGTACTTTAACACTTGGGTTTTTTACTAAGAAATCAGCGTGAGCCTGAAGTAGCTCAGCATACTGACCACGAATACTTGATTTATCGAAGTCGAAGTATACGATTTGCTCTTGACGAAGCGCTACATATTTCTGTTGTAGTTTCTCAGCTGCAGCTTGCTCTGGTGTTAAAGTGTTAACTTCTACATTGCTACCAGATTGTGATGCGTTAGCACCATTGTTTTGATTTGCAGCACTTTCGTCAACGCTTGAAGATGAGCTACATGCTGCAAGTGTCATTACTGGTAAAGCGACCAATAAAGCTTTTAAGGTTTTGTTAAGTTGCATCGAGTATATTCCTATATCAAAAATTCATACCAGTAAAACTACTGTAAAAAAGGTGACCATGCTGGTGCCTTAACCTGTCCATCAGTAACAGGTAGACGTGCTTTGAATCTGCCGTCCATCGAAACCAGAGCTAATACCTGCTTGTTATTGTACAAGGTACTATACATAATCATAGAGCCATTCGGCGCAATACTTGGTGACTCGTCTAAACGAGTACGCGTTAGCACCTGGAATAACCCTGAATTTAATTCTTTTTTCGCAATATGGTACTTTCCTAATGTTCTATTCACCATAACAAGTTGCTTGCCATCTGGTGTAATTGAACCCGCTAAGTTCATATCGCCATCAAAGGTAGCACGCTTAGATCTACCAGTTTGTAAATTTAACTTATATATCTGAGCATTACCACCCCTTTCCGATGTATAGACAATTTCTTTGCCATTCGGGTGCCAAGACGGTTCAGTATCTATACTTCTGTGCTTTGTTAAGCGCGTTTCTTTTCGCGTTTTTAAGTCTAATAGGTAAACCTCAGTTGCACCACCTGCGTCTTTAGAAAGAACAATAAGTAACTTTGTCCCGTCAGGAGAAAACTGTGGCGCACCATTTATACCCGGATAGCTGGTTATGATATCTCGCTTACCTGTATAAAGGTCTTGCATAACGATTTGAGATTGGCGGTTTTCAAAAGTCACATAAGCCAATTTAGTACCATCTGGAGACCAAGCTGGTGACATTAATGGCTCATTTGAGCGAAGCAATACTTGCTCGTTATAGCCGTCATAATCCGCTACAACGAGTTGGTACGGCTTATCTGTGTTTTCTCGCACAATGACATAAGCAATTTTAGTTCTAAACGCCCCTTTTTCACCTGTTAGTGATTCATAAACTACATCACTGATTTGGTGCGCGTAGCTTCTAAAACCAGCTTCATTAATGATCGACTGACGAGATTCTTGAATATGATCCTGACTTTTCATTAACTGACCATTAGTCATCATACGCGTTTCACCACCAGTGATTTGCGCTCTGATCACATCAATTAGCTCATACTTAACCAAGTAACGACCACCCGGTTGTTGAGTGATAGAACCGACTAAAACTGCTTCAACGCCCTTAGATACCCATGCATCGTAGTCAATGTCTTCATCTGTAGAAGGCATTTGCGGCAAATCAGCAAATGAAAGAGGTTTAAATTTACCACTACGTGTTAAGTCAGCGGCAATAACATCGCTTAATTGCATAGGTAACTCACCTACGCCTTCGAATTTAAACGGAACGATGGCAATAGGTCTTGCACTGTCTACCCCTTCGGTAATGACAATTTCAAGAGCCGCAAAAGCATAATTTTGAATAGATAAAACTAAGCAAACTAATAATACTTTGAATCGCTTGAGCATAGTTTTCCTTATAGTTCTGGTTTAATTGTTAAGTTGATGTTCTTGAGTTGTTCAAACACATCTTTATCTTTGGAAACAGGTAAAGTATCCGCTAAACGAATAGCTCTAAGTGCAGCATCACAAACAAGCTTGTCTCCCCCTAGAGGTTTTACACTTGTTACTAAGCCATTAAAAGCAAGTCGAATATTTACGCGACACTCTTTGCCTCTCATCGCTTCATCGGTCAATAAATTTGACTGAATGCGTTGAGAAATTAGCGCCTGGAATTTTTCAACTTCGCCCATCACTTGCTGCTTTCTTAGTTTGTTACGAGCAGCTTGCTCTTGTGCTAATTGCTCTTGCAGTAGCTGTTCTTCAAGTGCTTTCAAACGTGCTTTTTCAGCTTCTTCTGCTCTGCGCTTTTCATCTTCTTCACGTTTTTTACGTGCAATTTTAGCTTTCCGTAACGCATCTTCTTCGGCTTTTCGCTTATCAGAAGCAGCCTTAGCGGCTTTTTCTGCTGCGAGCTTTTCAGCGCGCGCTTTTTCAGCATCTGCTCTTTGCTTCTCTTCAATCTTTTTGGCTTTCTTTGCTTGAGCTTCAGCTTTACGCTTTTCTTCTAGCTTAGCCAACCTTTGTTGCTCCAATTTTTTTATTCGACGCGCTTCAGCTTCTCTTTCTTTTCTGGCTTGTTGCGCACGCTTTTCGAGATCTCTGATACGCTTTTCTTCAGCACGTTTCTTACTGTCTTCTTGCTGCTTAAGTTCAGCAATTTTTTGCTCTACAAGTTTCTGGTCAACCGATACAGCAGAGACAACTTTTTCATCTTGCTCCTCAACAACGGGATTTAGCTGAACCTGCATAACTGTAGGTGTAGGCATTTCAAAATTTGCCGTAGCAAACAAAAAGCCACCTAATGCAATATGAAGTAGAAACGATTTAACAAATCCACTGGTTAATGATTCCATGACTACTCCTCAAAAGACTTAGTCATTAACCCTACTGACGGCACGCCTGCATTCTTCAAGAAATCCATTAGTAAGAGCACTTCTTGATAAGACACACGACCCGAGCCTTTTATTAAAACTGGGGTTTCAGGATTTTGCTGAAGTTTAAGTTTGATAACAGCAGCAACCTCAACTGCATCCATCGGCGCCTCAGGATCAGTGCCTACACTCACGTAATAGCGCCCCTCGGCATCAATGCTGGCTATGATAGGTAGTGCTTCTTTTGTTTCTACCAAATCAGACTCTGACATCTTAGGCAAGTCAACTTTTACACCATGAGTAATCAGTGGTGCTGTCGCCATAAAAATAATAAGCAATACCAACATAACATCGATGTACGGCACCACGTTTATTTCTGCAACCGGACGTCGTTTTTTACGTAAGTACATATTACTTGGCCTCTACCGAATTTGCAGCTTGGCGATGAAGAATATTCGCAAACTCTTCCATAAAGTTAATGTAATGACTTTCAAGCTTTTCTACGTTCTTTGCAAAACGGTTATACGCCATAACAGCAGGAATCGCAGCGAATAAACCAATGGCTGTTGCGATAAGTGCTTCAGCAATACCTGGTGCAACCATTTGTAGTGTTGCTTGCTGCACTTCACCCAATGCAATAAAGGCATTCATAATACCCCACACAGTACCGAATAAGCCGATGTAAGGGCTAATTGAACCTACTGTTGCCAAAAATGAAAGACTTGATTCTAATTTCTCCACTTCTCTTGAAAGTGCCACGCGCATTGAGCGATGCGTACCCTCGATAACAAGGCCAGTGCCTTGATTCGAACTTTTCTTTTGTCTAGCAAATTCTTTAAAGCCAGACACAAATAATGCTTCTAAACCTGCAGGGCTACCTGTGCGTGCACTGATTTCATTGTATAACTTACTGAGCTCCATACCTGACCAAAATTTTTGTTCGAACTTTTTAGTATCGTGCATGGCTTTTGAAATTATTGACTTACGCTGAAAAATAATTGCCCAAGAAGCTATCGACATACCCACTAACGTCAACATAACCAGTTGAACCAATAAACTTGCTTTTAATATAAGATCAACGAAATTTAGACCCGATTCCACGTTGTTATACTCCTAAAATAGTTGTGTTTGGGCATTCAGCGCCATCAGCTTATTCATCGACAATGCCACAAGCCAATAGTTCATTTAGTTTACCCAGACATTGCAGCCCTGACAATCTGATTACTACGAATTGAAGTGATTTAACGACAAACTGTTTAAATAGCATCCTTATCTTACTAACCCACTGGTTTCCTTTCTCAAATTTGATGCTTAGTGTTCAAAAAACACTTTAGAATTTACCTTTATTTTGTCATCAAAGTTTTAATTGAGCGTAAGTAATAGTTATCCAGCCGAAATAAAAGCTCAATAATAAAAACAGTAAAATGAATAGACGCTTATTTATGAGAAGATAGTGCATAAACCGCAGTACTTATTCAAAATCATTGAATAAACCATCAAAAAACCATTGGTAATACCAATTTCCAACAATTAAACTAATTACAAAAAGCTTGTTCAAATTATAGCTTGATGATTTAAATCAATAACATAGAGAATTAAAGTTAAAGTTAAACTAGAGTCCAGAGCAAATAAAACCTTTATCGCATTAGATTTTTTTATCTGAAATCTATAAATTTTCTAGTTTGATAACAAATCATAGAACTCGTATTATATCTCCCGTTCCAGTAAGACAACTTACCGAAACAGTTTTTAGCAATATGATTCCTGATTTGTCCTATTGCTTAGTTAGATACAACTTTATGTATTTAATGTTCCCTTATTACTTCCTTCAACTTGTTGTTTTGCCCGCTTTTTTAGCGGGCTTTTTTTTGCCCATTTTTTATTGAAGTAAAATTCAGACAAAAAAAAGCCCGAACATCAGTTCGAGCTCTTGGTATTGAGTAATTAAGATTAAGCTCCTTCGCTTTCATCTCTATATTTGTCAGCAGTTTCTTTAATTAACGGCTGTAACTCACCCTTTTGGAACATTTCTAGAATAATGTCACAACCACCGATTAGCTCACCTTCAACCCAAAGCTGAGGGAAAGTCGGCCAGTTCGCATAGTGAGGTAACTCAGCACGAATATCAGGGTTTAAAAGAATATCAACATAAGCAAACTGCTCACCACAAGCCATTAGTGCCTGAGATGCTTGTGAAGAAAAACCACAGTTAGGCAGTTTAGGTGAGCCTTTCATATATAAAATGATTGGGTTTTCAGAAATTTGTTGCTTAATTTTATCAATGGTTTCCATTTATTAACCTCTATGTGACGATGCGTAGCCATGAAAAATCGAATTCATTGCGTGATAAAACACGCATTTTTGGCAAATAAAACAAATAGTCTCTAACTACGCCATTGCTGTTTGCCTAAACTTGAGTAAAATACTCAGGAATTATAGTATCACTATAAAGTTAATTCGTATAGAAATCTGGACTTCAGTAGTCTATGTTTCAATCGCAATTAGCAAAATACATAACAAATGGAGATAACCATGGCTTTTGAACTACCGTCATTACCTTATGCAATCGATGCGCTAGAACCACATATTTCTAAAGAAACTTTAGAATTTCACCACGGTAAGCACCACAACACTTATGTAGTGAAATTAAATGGTTTAGTTGAAGGTACTGACTTTGCAGAGAAA
This sequence comes from Pseudoalteromonas sp. NFXS53, assembly GCF_056629255.1. Lineage (NCBI taxonomy): Bacteria > Pseudomonadati > Pseudomonadota > Gammaproteobacteria > Alteromonadales > Pseudoalteromonadaceae > Pseudoalteromonas > Pseudoalteromonas sp. NFXS53. Next base: position 6,671 of record NZ_JBWVBR010000002.1, read on the forward strand.
ACTCTTGAAGAAGTAGTATGTAGCTCTGAAGGCGGCGTTTTCAATAACGCAGCACAAATCTGGAACCACACTTTCTACTGGCACAGCCTTGCACCAAATGCAGGTGGCGAGCCAACTGGTAAAGTTGCTGAACTAATTAATGCGAAATGGGGCTCATTCGCAGCATTCCAAGAAGCTTTCAACGATAAAGCAGTAAACAACTTCGGTTCAAGCTGGACTTGGTTAGTACAACTAGCTGACGGTTCACTAGACATCGTAAATACTTCAAATGCAGCGACTCCACTAACAGAGGAAGGTGTAACGCCTATCCTAACTGTTGACCTTTGGGAACACGCTTATTATATCGATTACCGCAATGTTCGTCCTGAATATCTAAAAGGTTTCTGGGCACTAGTTAACTGGGAATTTGCTAACAGCAACCTAGCTTAACATCTGTTTCATTGCAAATAATTGAATAAAGGCGTCTACGGGCGCCTTTTTTATATTTCCGTCTTTACCATTCATCAATTAAATATCTGGATTTTTTAGGCAATTTCCTAATTTCATGTCTAAGCTTTAAATATACCTTTTACTATTAAATAGTTTCTTATTCTAAGCTCACACAGGTTATTTGGAGGTCGTTATGACAATATTCGAACATTATCAAGCCAGATATGAAGCTTCCCAAGAAGAAGAATATTCAATCGCTGAATTTCTAGAAATCTGTAAGAACGATAAATCGGCGTATGCAAGTGCGGCAGAACGATTACTCATGGCTATTGGTGAGCCTGAGATGGTTGATACTTCTACAGATGCAAGATTGAGCCGATTGTTTTCAAACCGTGTAATTGCTCGCTACCCAGCTTTTAGCGAATTTTATGGTATGGAAGAAGCCATTGAACAAATCGTTTCATATTTAAAACATGCTGCGCAAGGTTTAGAAGAGTGTAAACAAGTACTTTATCTTCTCGGCCCGGTTGGTGGTGGTAAATCGTCGATTGCAGAAAAACTGAAATATCTAATGCAGCAAGTCCCTATTTACGCCATCAAAGGGTCTCCAGTTAACGACCACCCCCTTTCTTTGTTTAACCCTGTCGAAGATGCAAACTTACTAGAGAAAGAATATGGTATTAAGCCTCGCTATTTAAAAACAATCATGTCTCCTTGGGCGACTAAGCGATTACATGAGTTTGGTGGAGACATTACCCAATTCAAAGTTGTTAAACGCTATCCGTCTATTTTAGATCAGGTTGCAATTGCAAAAACTGAACCTGGTGATGAAAACAACCAAGATATCTCCGCATTAGTGGGGAAAGTAGATATTAGAAAACTTGAACATTACGCACAAAATGATCCAGATGCTTATGCATATTCAGGCTCACTGTGTTTGGCAAACCAAGGTCTTATGGAGTTTGTTGAAATGTTCAAAGCACCAATTAAAGTGCTTCACCCCCTATTAACCGCAACCCAAGAAGGTAACTACAACGGTACAGAAGGCATTTCAGCGCTTCCATACAACGGAATGATATTAGCGCACTCGAATGAGTCTGAATGGCAAAGTTTTAAAAACAATAAAAACAATGAGGCATTCTTAGATCGTGTATATATTGTAAAAGTGCCGTATTGCTTGAGAGTGTCTGAAGAAGTCAAAATTTATCAAAAGTTATTAGATAATAGCGAACTCTCTTCAGCGCCATGTGCACCAGGTACTTTAGAAACCCTTGCAAAATTCGTGTCGCTCTCCAGATTACAGGAGCCTGAAAACTCCAGCATTTATTCTAAAATGCGAGTGTATGATGGTGAAAGCTTAAAAGACACAGATCCTAAAGCTAAGTCCTACCAAGAATATCGCGATTATGCAGGCGTCGATGAAGGTATGACGGGCTTATCTACTCGCTTTGCATTCAAAATTCTATCTCGCGTGTTTAATTTCGATCATGCCGAGGTTGCGGCCAACCCAGTTCATTTATTCTATGTACTAGAACAACAAATTGAGCGTGAGCAATTTAATGCTGAAGTACAAGAACGTTACTTAAGCCACCTAAAAGGATACTTAATTCCTCAGTATGTGGAGTTTATTGGCAAAGAGTTACAAACCGCATACTTGGAATCTTACTCAGAATACGGCCAAAACATCTTCGACCGCTATGTTACTTATGCTGACTTCTGGATCCAAGATCAAGAATACCGTGATCCTGATACAGGCCAGCTATTCGATAGAGCGGCTTTAAATGCAGAACTTGAGAAAATAGAGAAACCTGCTGGCATTTCTAATCCGAAAGATTTTAGAAATGAAATAGTTAACTTTGTCCTCAGAGCGAGAGCGCATCACAACGGAGAGAATCCTGTTTGGACTAGTTATGAAAAGTTACGCACTGTCATAGAGAAGAAAATGTTCTCGAATACTGAAGATCTTCTACCTGTGATTTCATTCAACGCTAAAACGTCTGCTGAAGATCAGAAGAAACACGAAGACTTCGTCAATCGTATGGTTGAAAAAGGTTACACCGAGAAGCAAGTTCGCTTGTTATCAGAATGGTATTTAAGAGTTAGAAAGTCTCAGTAAAGCGTGAGTTCTTGGAGGGTGATTTATGGCACATTTTATAGACCGTCGCCTGAATGGGAAGAATAAAAGTACGTTGAATCGTCAGCGCTTCATCAGACGGTATAAAAAGCAAATAAAAGAAGCTGTATCAGATGCTATCAATAAGAGAAGTGTCACCGATATAAGCAGTGGTGAAAGCATTTCAATACCACAACGTGATATCAGTGAGCCTATTTTTCACCAAGGAAAAGGGGGAGATCGTGACATGATCCACCCTGGTAATGATCAATTTAGTACTGGCGATAAAATACAACGCCCACCTTCAGGTCAAGGAGGTGGTGGCGGTGAAGGTGAAGCCAGTGATCAAGGTGAAGGTCAAGATGACTTTGTTTTTTCAATCTCAAAAGATGAGTACCTCGATCTTTTGTTTGAAGACTTAGAACTACCTAACCTTCAACAAAGTCAACTTGATAAATTAGTGCAAATGAAAACCCACAGAGCAGGGTTTTGTAACGATGGTATGCCAAGCAATTTAGATATTGTTCGTTCCTTGCAAGGTTCATTATCAAGAAGAGTTGCAATGTCTGCTGGAAAAAAACGTCGATTAAAAGAGGCTGAAGAAGAGCTTGAGGCATTATTAAATGAAAGCGTGCCTCCAGAGCATCAAATTAATAATCTTAAGTTAGAAATAGAAGAGCTTAAACGTAAGATCGCAGCTGTACCTTTTATAGATAATTACGACCTACGTTTTCGTAATTACGAAAAACGCCCTCACCCAACAAGCAAGGCAGTTATGTTTTGCTTAATGGATGTCTCTGGTTCAATGGATCAGGCTACAAAGGATATGGCAAAGCGATTTTATATTTTACTTTATCAATTTCTAACTCGTACCTATAAAGATATTGAAGTCGTTTATATTAGGCATCATACCCAAGCAAAAGAAGTCGATGAACAAGAGTTTTTTTACTCTCAAGAAACTGGCGGTACCATTGTCTCTAGTGCACTTAAACTCATGGATGAAATAGTAAAAGAGCGTTATTCACAAGGTGATTGGAATATCTATGCAGCACAGGCTTCTGACGGTGATAACTGGGCTGATGACTCGCCACACTGTACAGATATTCTTACCAATAAACTGCTGAAAACGGTTCGCTACTACGCGTATATAGAAATAACAACACGTGCTCACCAAAGCCTGTGGCGTGAATATCAAGGCATTGCGCAAACGAACAGTAATTTTGCCATGCAGCATATTCGAAGTGTTGAAGATATATATCCAATCTTCAGAGAGTTATTTAAAAAGAACCAAAAACAACATCAAGGCGCTGCTTAGTCTTAAGGAGGGGTTATGACATATAATCCGATCAACGATGGTCCTGACTGGACATTTGAACTACTTGAAGAGTACCAAGCTGAAATTGCTCGTGTAGCTGAGTTTTACCGCTTAGACACGTACCCAAATCAAATTGAAGTTATTACGGCTGAGCAAATGATGGACGCATACTCAAGTGTTGGTATGCCCATCGGTTATAGTCATTGGTCTTACGGTAAAAAGTTTATTCAAACTGAACAAAATTATCGGCGTGGTCAAATGGGTCTAGCGTATGAGATTGTTATTAACTCTAACCCGTGCATTGCCTATTTAATGGAAGAGAATACTTTGCCCATGCAAGCGCTGGTAATGGCGCATGCATGTTACGGACATAACTCTTTTTTCAAAGGCAACTACTTATTTAAGACCTGGACTGATGCATCTTCTATCATAGATTATCTACTATTCGCCAAAAATTACATTTCTGAGTGCGAACAAAAATATGGTATTGATGAAGTAGAAAACCTAATTGACTCGTGCCATGCATTGATGAATTACGGTGTTGATAGATATAAACGACCCCAACAGATTTCAATGTATGAAGAACAGAAACGTCAAAAGGAGCGAGAAGATTACTTACAATCTCAGGTAAATGAGCTGTGGCGTACAATACCTAAAAACCAACAAGAACAAACGATAGATCAGCCACGATTCCCTTCTGAGCCACAAGAGAATATTCTTTATTTTATTGAGAAAAATGCGCCATTACTGGAATCATGGCAACGGGAAGTAATCAGAATAGTCCGAAAAATATCGCAATATTTTTATCCGCAAAAACAAACTCAGGTGATGAATGAGGGATGGGCAACATTCTGGCATTACACCATTCTGAACCACTTATATGATGAGGGAAAATTATCTGACGCATTTATGCTAGAGTTTTTGCAAAGTCACACTAATGTTGTTTTTCAACCGCCTTACAACAGTAAATTCTACTCCGGTATAAACCCCTATGCGCTTGGTTTTAATATGATGACAGATATTAGACGTATTTGTGAAAACCCAACCGAAGAAGATAAGCGTTGGTTTCCGGAATTTGCTGGTGCAGATTGGCTTGATACGCTGCATTTTGCCATGCAAAACTTTAAAGATGAAAGTTTTATTAGTCAGTTTTTATCCCCGAAGCTGATCAGAGATTTCAAACTCTTTACCATTATCGACAAACAAAAAGCGCCACATTTAGAAGTTGGTGCTATTCATAATGAAGAAGGTTACCAAAAGGTTCGTTCTGCACTCTCAGCACAGTACAATTTGAGTAATCATGAGCCCAACATACAAGTCTATAACGTGGATGTAAGAGGTGATAGATCTCTCACACTTCGCTACGTGCCACAAAATGGTATTCCACTTCATGATTCAAAAGCAGAAGTAATTAAACACCTTTATAGGCTTTGGGGTTTTACTGTTCGACTTGAACAAGTGAATGAGTCGGACATAGTTGAAACAATTGCACAATGTCCTAAGGATGAAGATGCTAAAAAAGTAAGCTGAACTTAGTCAGCTTACTCTTTCATATCTTTACTAAAACAGGCGACACGATTACGCCCTGTTTCTTTAGCGTGGTATAAAGCAATATCAGCCGCTTCAATCCATTCTTCATGTTTTTGAAAATCGCTTGAAAAAGTTGCGACTCCAATGCTGACAGTGACTTTGATTACTTTATCATCATAAAAAATGGAAGATTTTTCGATTAGAGAACGAAGCCTATCTGCAAACACCACAGCCCCCTCTTGAGGAGTATCGACTAAAGTAACAGCAAACTCTTCGCCACCATAACGACCAGCAGTATCCGATTCTCTTAACGTTTTCTTTAGCAGATCAGAGATATGTCTAATTGCTTCATCACCACCACCATGACCGTACTCATCATTGATTTTCTTAAAGAAATCAATGTCGAACATTAACAAGCTACTGGCGCCTTGGCTTCTTTGTAATCTTAGAAACTCTTTTTTAAGTTGATCTTCCCAGAAACCTCTATTTGATAGCTTAGTTAAGCTATCTGTACGGCTCATTTTTTCAAGCTGACGGTTAGCAAGCTCAAGGTCTTGCTTGTTCACCGCTTCATCCGTCACATCGTATATTATTAGGCAAATGTGGCTAACTTCACCTGTAAGTGTAGTCAGTGGTATTATGGTTGAGTTCTGATACATGTGATCAGCTTTACCTGTGATCGGGCGGTAATTTTTAAACCTAAAAATATAAGGTTGCTGCTCCCAAATAGTAAAGGAGCGATTTTTTAAAACAAAAACTGGCTCAGTTTTACTTCTGAACCATTTCTCATCAAGGCTCGGAAATAAATCAAAAATATCTTTGTCTTTTACCGCACTCGGTAATAGCCCTGAATGGTTTTCCATGAAGCCATTCCAAACACAGACCTGATAATTTCTGTCTAACACAACTAGACCTACGTCAACGGTGTTGAACATATCCATCAGCCAGTGAACTTCATTCATGTCAAAATCTGCAGCAGGCATACGATTATTCTTCTAGTAAATAAGCAACTTTGTATTTGAGGGTTTTAATTGAATCCTCAGTAAATAACAGCATCAGATCACATTTAATATCGTGATCTTCAATACCGTAGCTAATTTCAATCGCTAATGTTCTTTGCCAGCGACCTTTATTAGCTTTAACCAGATCTGACACTTCACAATGTTGACCCAATACAACCGGGTGCCCTTGACTAAATGGCATATCTAGCTGGCGAGACAATCCTGATAAAATAGCACCAATTAATATGTTGCTAATATCCATCAAAAGCTCTAACTCAACTTTATTATTTAATTCACCTGAGTAATTCATCAAGGAAGCGATTTCTTTGAAGCTAGAGTCATTTAATAATAACAAAGCTTCACCTGACACACCGCCGCCGATAAACCCCTGACAAACGCCAGATGTCGATGCATTAGCATCAATGGCTTGAAGGGCCATGTGAAGCTCGCTCACTTCCAACACGTTAACATTTGGTATTGGTAATTCAACAAACACATTTAGTAATCGTGCAAGTAAATCACCTGCTTGGCCCATTGCTACATTAGTTAATTCTTGATAGATGTCTCGTAATTCGGAATCGACTTGTTCACCTAACTTATGAACTAAGCTTTCACGGATTGCTCTATCCCTGATACCATGTTGCTCAATAATTTCAATAAGCTTTTCTTTATCACAGGGTTTACGAATAAAATCAATTGCACCTAAAGACATCACACGTTCATGGGCATTTGGTTGAATATCACCTGAAACAACTACGGTTAAAACATTTAAGTTTTGCTCATTGATGGCTTGCAGGACTTCATAGCCATCCATATGAGGCATATTAAGATCTAAGAAAAGTATTTCAGGAGAGAATTGTTTGATTTTTTCTAAACAATCTAAACCGTGCTCTGCAAATTCAACTTTGATATCCCAGTCTTCTGGTAACGAACGGGCCAATTGCCGACGCGCAAGTTTGGAATCATCACAAATTAATACCAATGTTGACATAAAAGCTCTCTTCACTGTTGAACTACAAGTTACCGTAATTCTCTTTTGATTATAATTATTTGAAGTGCAGAACGATTGCAAATGTTAATAAATTTGGCTTAGATTTACAACGCAATTATTCTTAGTAACATATCATTTGATTATAAGTATAATACAGTTGAAACAATTAAGTTAACCCAATAAGGAATACTTTATGCTGAAAAAAATCCTACTGGCATTGAGTTTAGCTTCATCAGCCACTCTTGCTCTAGAAATTGAAGAGAATCAAATCGATAAAGGCAAAGTATTTGCGCAAGGTAAAGAGGTTACTTTGTTGGGTAAAGGTGTAACAGTTGGGCAACAAGCGCCAAATTTCAAGGTGGTTGATGCTCAGTTTAAAGCAGTTACATTAAATGATTTTTCAGGCAAAGCGGTATTAATAAGTATAGTACCTAGCCTTGATACCGGCGTATGTAGTTTACAAACGAAATTCTTTAATCAGGAAGTCGCAGACAAATACAACAACATAGCAATGCTCACCATCAGTGCAGACCTACCATTCGCGCAGAAACGCTTCTGTACAGTTGAAGGTATAAATAACATCCAAACGCTATCCGACTCAGTTTGGCGAGATTTCGGTAAGCAATATGGGCTTTATATTAAGGACATGGGCCTGTTGAGCAGGGCTATTCTGGTTTTAGACAAAGAGCACAAAGTAACATATAAACAACTCGTGTCGAATCTTGCCACAGAACCAAATTACGAAGAAGTTATCTCGCACCTCAATGAATTGTCGGGCAAAACAACAGAGCCCAAAGCTGACACTGAATAACAATAAAAAAGCCGCTAATGCGGCTTTTTTTACTGGCTAATAACCTAGGAAATTAACCTAATAATTCACCTAGCTGAGCGCTTACCGCTTCTACAGCCTGTGTACCATCTAAACGGTGGTACTGAGTGTTACCCTGCTCTGCTTCTGCTTGGTAGTAATCAACCAGTGGCTTTGTTTGATCGTGGTAGATACCTAAACGCTTACGCACTGTTTCTTCAACGTCATCATCACGAATGATAAGGTCTTCACCCGTTACGTCATCTTTACCTTCCACTTTAGGTGGATTGTAAACTACGTGGTAAACACGGCCAGAACCAGGGTGAACACGACGACCGCCCATACGCTCAACGATGATCTCATCAGCAACGTCAAACTCAATAACGTGGTCAATAGCAATGCCATTTTCTTTCATTGCATCCGCTTGAGGAATTGTGCGTGGGAAACCATCTAGTAAGAAACCATTTTCGCAATCAGCTTTAGCAATACGCTCTTTCACTAGACCGATGATGATTTCATCAGAAACTAGCTGACCTGCGTCCATTACTTTTTTAGCTTCAAGACCCAGAGGCGTGCCCTCTTTGATTGCAGCACGTAGCATATCACCAGTTGAGATCTGTGGGATGCCGTATTTGTCCATTAAAAATTGAGCTTGAGTGCCTTTACCTGCACCCGGCGCGCCTAGAAGGATGATGCGCATAGTGTGTTCCTCTTATTCGGGAGTTTATTTGAAGTTGTTGGGATTTTTTCACAAGCTGCATGTTATCTCAAGCAACTTATACTAATTGCTGATTAACTGCACAAAAAAAGGGGCCAAAGTGATACTTTGGCCCCTTTAATATTCAAAAAGCGGTTACTTACTTAAATCAAGCATTAGCTTATTAAGTTTCGCTACGAATGCAGCAGGATCTTTTAAGCTTCCACGTTCTGCTAACAAGGCTTGATCTAGTAATACATCAGACCATTGTGCAAATTTATCTTCATCTTGCTCAACGTTTAAGTGTTTCACAAGTTGATGCTCAGGGTTTAGTTCAAAGATTGGCTTCGCTTCTGGTACTGCTTGACCTACTGACTCCATCAGCTTTTGCATTTGAGAACTCATGTCATTGTCATCAACAACCACACACGCCGGAGAATCAGTTAAACGGTGCGTGAAACGTACTTCTTTTACTTTCTCGCCTAGTACTGTTTTAATGCGCTCAACTAAGCCTTCAACTTCTTTTTCGCTTTCTTCTTGCGCTTTCTTTGTTTCTTCGTCGTCTAAGTCGCCTAGGTCTAAGTCACCACGAGTAATTGATGCAAACTGCTTTTCGTTGAATTCAGTTAAGTGACTCATCATCCACTCATCAACGCGATCTGCCATTAGTAGTACTTCGATGCCTTTCTTGCGGAAGATTTCTAAATGAGGAGAGCTCTTCGCCGCTTCAAAGCTATCTGCAACAACATAGTAAATCTTATCTTGGCCTTCTTTCATACGCTCAATATATTGCTCTAAAGACACATTTTCAGTGCTTTCGTCTGTATGCGTTGAGCTGAAACGAAGTAGTTTCGCAATGGCTTCTTTATTAGAGATATCTTCAGCAGGACCTTCTTTTAATACCTTACCGAATTCATTCCAGAATGTTTGATACTCTTCTGGTTTATTCTTGCCCATGCGGTCAAGCATCTTAAGTACTCTAGATGTACAACCTTTGCGGATCGCTTGAGTGATCTTATTATCTTGAAGAATCTCACGTGATACGTTTAGTGGTAAATCGTTTGAATCTAGTAGACCTTTCACAAAACGAAGATAGCTTGGCATAAACTGCTCTGCATCATCCATAATGAATACGCGCTGTACGTAAAGCTTCAAACCACTTTGACGGTCACGGTTCCATAAATCGAATGGTGCTTTTTTAGGAATATAAAGCAGGCTCGTATACTCAGTCTTACCTTCTACTTTGTTGTGTGCCCAAGTTAGAGGCTCTTCCCAATCATGGCCTACGTGCTTATAAAATTCTTTGTATTCTTCATCAGAAACTTCTGATTTGTCACGTGTCCAAAGCGCTGTCGCACGGTTGATTGCTTCCCATTCGCCTGGTTGAGCTGGGATTTTCTCACCGTCTGGGCCTTCAGATTCTTCAACAGGTTGCTTATACATTTCAACTGGAATTGAAATATGATCTGAATACTTAGTTACAATGCTGCGTAAGCGGTACTCTTCTAAAAATTCTGTTTCATCTTCGCGTAAATGAAGGATAATCTCTGTACCGCGCGATGCTTTTTCAACTTCAGCCAGTGTGAATTCACCTTCACCTTTTGAATGCCACTCTACAGCTTTTTCTTCACCTGCTTTACGTGTCACAACCGTTACCGCATCAGCAACAATAAATGCTGAATAGAAACCAACACCAAACTGACCGATTAATTGTGAATCTTTGGCTTGGTCACCAGATAAGTTTTGGAAAAATTCTGCAGTACCAGATTTTGCAATCGTACCCAGTGAGTTAATCACTTCTTCGCGGGTCATACCAATGCCGTTATCTGAGATAGTCACAGTTTTTGCGTCTTTATCTGCACTAATACGAACGCGTAAGTTTGCATCACCCTCGTACAGGTCACCGTTTTGCAGCGCTAAAAAGCGAAGCTTGTCAGCTGCATCCGATGCGTTTGAAACCAATTCACGTAAAAAGATCTCTTTATTTGAATATAAAGAGTGGATCATTAGGTTTAGTAATTGTTTGACTTCTGTTTGAAAGCCTAATGTTTCTTTTTGAGCTGTGGTCATCTTTATCTCCGATTAAACCAGTATTTGCACAGTGTTATGAGGTATATGGGGCGAGGAATAATAACTTCAAGAGGAAATTTGAAATTTTTTGCGCTGCAAAGACGCCAGCGCAAAAAAAAAGAATGTTTAGTTTTGAACTTGGGGTTTCCAGCTATCAGACCACGCATTGAACAATGCTTTTACAAGCGATGCCATTGGGATTGCAAAAAACACCCCCCAAAAGCCCCACAAACCGCCAAAGAATAGCACTGCGACAATAATAAATACTGGGTTGAGGTCTACCGCTTCAGAGAATAAAAGCGGGACTAATACATTACCGTCTAAGGCTTGAATGATCCCATACACAATTAAAATGGTCCAAAATTGCGTATCTAATCCGAATTGGAACATGGCCACCGCCGCAACCGGAATAGTCACTAACGCAGCGCCTACAAATGGAATAAGCACAGAAAAACCAACCAGCGCTCCCAGTAGCGCCGCATAGCGCAAATCTAAAATCCAGAACGCGACAAATGTGGCAGTACCAATAATTAGAATTTCTAGCACCTTACCACGAATGTAATTCATGATCTGATGATCCATTTCATGCCAAACTTGCTGGATAAGCCTTCTATCTTTGGGCACCAATACAGACATACTCTTAGTGAGTACTTCTTTGTCTTTTAACATAAAGAAAACCAATAATGGCACTAAGATTAAATAAATCATCCAAGCGACAATATCTTTAATGGAGGTTAAGGAGAACGATAAGATTACTTGCCCTGCTTCAAGAATTTTATTCTCAGTACTAGCAACTAATGCTTTTACTTGTTCACCTGAGATAAGCGTGGGGTATTGTTCTGGAAGATGTAAAAGTAAGTCTTTACCCTCTTCTAACATCACTGGTGCTTCTTGTAATAAATTACTCAACTGTTGCCATAATACCGGGATAAGTCCCAATGCCATGGTCAGCAACACGCCAGAAAAAAGTAAAATAATAAAACTTGTCGCTAACACACGGCTTTTTATCACATTTTCAATTTTAGCGACTGGCCACTCTAATAAATATGCAATAACCAAAGCCACCAACACAGGAAGAATATATGGGCCAAATAAATAGAGCGAAACAGCAAGCCCCAACACAATAAACAAAAGCGTGACAGAATTAGGATCAGAAAATTTATTCTTGTACCACTTTGAAACAAGTTCAAACATATTAAAGGATCACCTCTATATAAGGATAAGGTTTAGCATCATGATGCTGAGTGTAGCTAAACTTTTTTGCTTCTAAAAAAGCTAGAATGTCATTTATCAGCTGCTTTTGTTCATAAATAAAACATACAGATTGTTTATTCACTTGTGCTTGCTTTAACTGAAGTTTAAATTGCACAAATAATTGTGGGCACTGATAAGTACTTAAATCAATTGTTAAACACATAACCGCTTTACCAAATTTTACCCATAACAGTGTAACATTAAAAAATTACACATAACCATCTACAAAGTAGATAGCTCAGCCACAATCGTTTATTCTATAAATAGTTTTACTTTTTTTACGCGTATTTATGGCAAGAGTTAACAACAAAGCAAAGTTACCTGATAACCCAACACTTAAAGACATCAACTGGTATAAGAAACAACTTAACTGGGGTGAATTACCACCTTTCTATCATTTAGTTGCTTCTTCTGTCAGCGAAAGTGATGGGCTCTTCCAACATGGGTTTGATAATGCTGTTACACGCCTAGTTGACAAGCGTAACTGGAATTTAGCACTACTAGACGGCTATGAAGACGATAACGGCAACATCTTTTGTGACAATAGGCCGAAAATAGCCATAGACCAAGTTTTTACTGACCGAGGTTTTGAATTATGGGCACTTCCATACGCAAAAGATAAACCCTTAGAAACTGATATGTTAATTAAGGATAATAAGTTTCTAGAATTCAATACTTGGGACCCTCACTCAATGAAGACATTACTACGCTTCAATCAACTACATAAATTTATTGCTTTTTATTTTGAACGTGGTGATGTAGCTGACAAAGCCCTTATTCTTCATTCTCACAAGGTAGTACATAAAATTATTACTTATCTAAAAAAAGAAATGAACGTTGTTAAGGTCAAAGGGGTCTCAATAAAAGAATTCTATCAACTGTGCGAAAAAGACAGCCGTATGTGTAGCGATGAGATTGACTTAGCTCAGATCATGCTCGGACTTAACGGCAATAAGGAATAACATGCTCAAAAGCTTATTGCTGAGTGGTTTGCTCAGCACTATGCTACTATTTTCAAGTAGTTCAAACGCCCAAACAGACTTTAAACTTCCCGATTTAGGCTCATCAGCTTTAGAAGTACTCCCCATAGATAAAGAAAAAGCCTTGGGTAGAGTCATGATGATGCAGATCAGAGGCGGGTCACCGCTCGTCCAAGACCCTGTTTTAGATGAATACATATCTTCTCTTGGCAATAAGCTGGTTGCAAATGCAAACAATGTGCGCTTTCCTTTCACATTCTTTATGATCAACAATCAAGCTATCAATGCTTTTGCTTTTTATGGGGGCCATGTCGGTATTCATACCGGTTTAATTGCGCAATCAGATAACGAAAGTCAGCTTGCCTCTGTGCTAGGTCACGAAATAGCTCATGTTACTCAGAGACACCTAGCCAGACGTTTACAACATCAAAAAGATAACTCAGCAATGACTGTCGCAGGTATTGTGACCGGTATACTTGCAACGATAATTGCGCCTGATGCAGGCATGGCAATCCTATCGGCTAGTACTACTCAGGCGGGCTTAAGTCAATTGTCTCACAGTCGAAAAGCTGAGCAAGAAGCAGATCGCTTTGGGATGCAAACCTTATATAACGCAGGATTCGATCCCTCTCAAGCTGGTGCCTTTTTAACAAAATTGTCAAACCAAGTACGTTTTCAAACCAAACCGCCTGCATTTTTACTGACTCACCCTCTCCCTGACTCTCGGGTATCTGATGTGAGATTAAGAGCGCAACAATATCAACCAAGGCAACTTCAACCAAGCCAAGACTTTAATTTAGCTAAAAGTCGTGTCATTGCGAGGTATCAATTAGATAGCAAAGATGCTCAAGCTTTTTTTGAGAATGAAATCCGTAAATCAACTTCGCTAGATAAAAGACATCTCGAATATGGCCTTGCCATCAGCTTATTGGACCAAAAACAAGCTAAAGAAGCTGAAAAAATACTGCGACCTCTACTTAACGATGAGCCTAACAACTTATTTTATTTAGATGTTTATACAGATATTCTGATTAGCCGTGGGCAATCAGAACAAGCGGTAGAAGTATTAACCAAACATAATAATTTACGACCAAATAATCAGGTGTTGGCTTTAAATTATGCAAATTCAGCAATAAAAGCAAAGCAGTATGATATTGCTGAGCAAACCCTAAAATTATTTTTACTCGATGAGCCAGAGCACTTACTTGCCAAAGAATTGCTCGCTGATCTCTACAAGAATAATGGCGATCAGGCTGCCTATTACGAAGCCAAAGCAAGTGTGCTCGCTTCTTACGGTGCTTTTCTCAAAGCTGCTGATGAGATACAACGTGCACTAAATCATGTTGATACTTTAGAAACCGTCAAGAAAACCAGACTCAAAGCGCTTTTGAAGCAATATAGACAGATGCAGAAAGAGCTTGCCAAACTTTAAGTCTTTGCCTCGTTCACTTAAAATACGCAAAATTTAATTTAGGAAATGAATATGTCTGTAACCATTTATCATAACCCGCGTTGTTCAAAGTCACGTGAAACGCTCGCTTTACTAGAAACCCATGGTGTGACACCAGAAATCGTTGAATATTTAAAAACGCCCGTTGATTTAAGCACTTTAGATACTTTACTTACTCAGTTAGGTTTTGAATCAGCACATCAACTTGTACGTAGTAAAGAAACACTTTACAAAGAATTGGGCTTGAATAAAGACACAGATGAAGCCGCTCTTAAACAAGCTATGTTAGAGAACCCTAAACTGATTGAGCGCCCTATAGTAGTAAAAGGCGTTAAAGCGGCGATTGGTCGTCCACCTGAGTCTGTGCTGGCTATTCTTTAATGACCACATTATTGGTTTTGTTTCATTCTAGCCACGGCTCTGTGAGAGCCATGGCCAATGAAATTGCAGAAGCTGCTGAATCACTAGGCGTAACCGTGTTGCTTCGCACTTTCGAACAACGAGAAGCCCATGACATTGTCGTGTCAAAAGACGACCTGTTGCGTTGTGACGCACTTGCATTTGGCACTCCAACTCGGTTTGGCATGATGGCAGCACAAGCTAAACAATTCTGGGAAACAACCAGTGATATATGGTTAAAAGGTCAGCTTATTGACAAGCCGGCTTGTGTGTTTACTTCCTCAAGCAGCATGCATGGTGGTAATGAAGCAACATTACTTAACTTGTCGCTACCATTGCTGCATCATGGCATGATGTTATTAGGTGTCCCCTATGATGTGCCTGAATTATCTCAAACTACCACTGGCGGTACACCTTATGGTGCCAGTCATGTTGCAGGCACTGCAAATACATCAATGCTCAGTGACACAGAAACGAAAATCTGTCGCTCTGTTGGAAAACGTCTCATCACTATTGCTGAAAAATTAAAATGACATCTGTAGAAAAAAAGCCGCTAACTAAGCGCTTTCAAAATATGGCTTTAACAGGCTACGTAGGTTTGCTGATTTTAATGCCACTGTGGTTATTTGTACTTTCTCCTAGAGAAGGTCACAGCCTCGGGTTTATGTTTACGGTATATATTCTTCCGCTACTTTTACCCTTAAGAGGGTTTATAAAAGATAACCCTTACACTTACGCATGGGCAAACTTCATCGTATTGATTTACTTCTTGCATGGTTTCACCTTGTTGTGGATTGCAACTGATGAACTACTTTGGGTGCTGTTAGAGCTACTCTTTGCAAGTTTAATGTTCGTTGGCTGTACATATTATGCTAAACACCGTGGTCAAGAGCTGGGGTTAAGAATTCGTAAGCTCAAACAAGATCTCGCTGATGAAAAGGCAGCACACGAACATACAGAAGATCCTGATTGATGCTAGTTCTTAAAAATACTCAGTTTTAAATATAAAAAAGAGCACCAACTGGTGCTCTTCTTATTTGTAGTCTTGTATTTTAAAACAGGAGATAGATTAACTTGTTAAGACGGTAAATAACACAAGTAGTGATAACATGACTTGTAAGCTCGTACTCAAATAAGCTTTGCCGTAAAGAAGCTTTAAAGACCAAGGGTGGCGTTTAACCGGGTACAAGGCCCCTTTTTTGATTTTCCGAGATAGCGTAATAAGCGCAATGCTCAAGATAGAAAAAAGCCACACACTTTCACTTTTATAATCAAAAGTATCACTAAAGAATAACGACAGCTGAAGTGGAAATGCAAAACATACTATTGCCACAAATATGTGCACTAATCTGATTTTATTATATTGCTCCCCTTCTGACAGCTCTTTAATACCATGCTGTTCAAGCGTCTTCTTCGCGATAAATGCACCATGCTTCAATGCTAAACGGTAAGGTGTTTGCCCTAACTCATTAACAACTTTTGCCTTACAACCATGCTTGAAGAGTAAAGAAATCATGGCTGAAGAATTAGATAGAACCGCGAAGTGCATTAGTCCATTTCCGTGTTCGTCTTTTTGGCTAAGATCTTGTGAATCAATAAGTTGTTCGACAATACTCACAAAGCCCTGCTCGATAGCATACATAAATGCGTTTTTGCCATGCTCGTCAACTAATGTCGCTCTTGCACCTTGCTTTATATATTCAATCAGTTCTGCTTGTTTTACATGCTCTGAGGTGATCAAATTGAGCAGAGCTTGTTCTAAAAGGTTTTTAACTTCATCTTCATCAATTAAGTGGCTCAGTAAATCAAAAACAGGTTCATCTGAATTAGTTTGAGTAAGTAAATATTGTGTCGTTTCATCCAAGCTTTGCAAACAGTCAGGAAGAAGAGCTATCAGGGGCTCTTTTAACACATCTTGTTGCCAACAGGTGATTAGTTGTTTTGGTGACAAATTGACGCCATTTTGAATCGTCCAAAGTATGACATCAACCATAACTTTATCAGACAACAACTCGAAAAAATCAGGGTATGAAACACAGTTGAGCTGGGCGTTAATTTGACTGTATTGAGCTAGACGCTGAATGAGCATTAACACGATTGCTTGATGATCGAGCCCTGCCTGATTGAAATGAGAAACCAGCATTTCAGTGTAAGTGCGGTGTTCTTCTTCATATTCATCGATATGTTGAAAATGACAGGCTTCAAATGGGTCTAACGGCTTAAGCCAAATCAAATAAAAAACTGGCGGTAAAATGGTACTTTCAACGCCTTGTTCATCGGTTAAGGTCTGACATTCAGGCCAAGCTTCTAGTGCATCGAGAATGAATGCGCCATTTTGCTCCGCAAGCCCTTTAAGAAGTAATGGATATTGTGCAGGCCAAATTAAAACTTTTTCCATCAATTACTCACAAAGTTTGAAGCTATCTGTATTAATCTCAAATGCGCAGATCATAGCAGCTCATATATATAAAATCTTATTTTTTCAGCTGAATTCAAGGTATCTTAATCAAACTTTCGAAATTATAATGACAATATAATTTGAAACCGATTTAAGGGCCCTATCATGGCATCAACTAAATTCGAGACTTGGCAAGTCATCCTTATCATTATTGGTGTTCTAGGTATTATTTGGAGTAATATCGCGCTGCTTAAATACTCAGCTAAATTTGATATAAAGAAGAAAATTGATAAGCAGATAAAACCAGATAATGAAAAAGAAGAGTAAAGCTTACATCCTTTACTCTTCCTGAATAACTTACACTAACCAATGCGCCATTAAAGCAATCACGGGTAATGTTACTAACGTTCTTAGAATAAAAATTGTGAATAGCTCTAGGATGTTAACTGGGATTTTACTACCCAGAAGTAAAGCGCCAACCTCAGACATATAGATAAGCTGTGTCACACTCATCGCAGCAACAATAAAGCGCGTTACATCACTTTCAATACTGCTTGCAGCAAGAATTGAAGGAATAAACATATCAGCAAAGCCAACAACGATAGTTTGTGCTGCTTGGGCCGCTTCTGGCACTTGTAACAGTTCAAGATATGGAACGAATGGCGTACCTAAATACTGAAAAACAGGCGTATATTCAGCAATGATCAGTGCAAACGTACCAACAGCCATCACCACTGGAAGTACGGCAAACACCATATCTAGTGCGTTGGTCACCCCCTCTTTCAATGTGCCTTTAACACCAGGTGCGTTTTCAGCTTTCTCTAGTGCTACAGATAACGCATGTTGAAACAAGGTTTTACCTTCTGGTACGGCTTCTGCATCGTGCGCAGGTTCAGTGCCATCAATATAAGTTGATTTTTTAAAGCTTAAAGGCGGTAAGCGAGGCACGATAATCGCAGCAACAAAGCCTGCTAAACATACGGTTAAATAGAAAGGTGCAAATAAATGTTCAAGCTTTACTTGGCCAATGACCACTAAGCAAAAAGTAATCGAAACAGCAGAGAAAGTCGTTCCAATAATGGCAGCTTCTTTTTGTGTATAGTATTTTTCTTCATATTGACGGGCTGTCATTAAAATACCGACACTACCGTCACCTAACCAAGAAGCCACACAATTAACCGCACTTCTACCTGGTACTCCGAACAGTGGACGCATTACTTTTGTGAGCAAAGTACCCACCAGCTCTAGTAAACCGAAATTAAGTAATAAAGGTAACAACAATCCCGCGAGTACAAACACAGAAAATAACACAGGCAAAAGGTCGTTCAGTACCAAGGCACCGGTATGCTCTGCATGAATAAAAGCAGGACCCACTTTAAAAAAAGTCATTAGTATAAATGCTGCACCCAATAAACGGGTAACCAACCAAATCCAACTGACATCAAACAAATGTTTAAACAGCGTGAACTGCATCAAAGCTTTTGGCTTCAACAGTTTGGCGACCAAACTTAAAACAGCTGTAACACAGACAACCCCCACAATCATGGCATGAATAAAAGGGGCAACAAATGCTTGAAGTTTTTTAGCCAGTACAGCAATGGGAATAGTCATTGCTTCGCCAATTGAGACCGGTGTCATAAACAAAAATACACCGATTAAAGACGGTACAATAAACGCAAACAAAGTACGCCAGTGCACTTTATCTTTTTGATAAGGTTGAGTTGTCATTATTATTTACCTATAAAAACGCAGAAAAGAGCCGCAGCTCTTTTCTGTTCTTTAAATATTACTTGTTTAGATTGATAAGCCTTTGCTACCAATTGCTTTGTTTAGCTTCTGTTGTAACTCACTTAACAACTCAGCGGTTAAAGCTTCACCGTTATTGTTTCGCCATGTAACTGATGACTCTTTATCTGATAACGAAGCTATTTTGATACGATAATCACCTTCTTCAATTGGTAATATAGTCACTTCATCACCCCAAATAGAATCCCACACGCTGTCTTCAGGCTTTTCATATCTAACATGTAACTCGTCTTTTTCACCATCAACACTAATGATAGTAAAATTAAGACGCTCTAAAACATTGGCTAGATTTGCAATGACGACATTAAGTGGTTGTGCTGCAACCATAGCTGCGTTGCCTTTCGGGTCGAAGCCCATATCTAATGCCAGTTGCCCTTGCTGTTTACGAAGCTCAACAAGTAATAAACGATATTGATAATCGAACTCAGCAACAACTTGATTAAGTGCACGCACTTCCAATTGCTGTTTAAGTAAATCAGTTAATTCAACTTCATCACTTTGGTAGTCGACAAGTTCAGCACTTAACGACGCAGTTCTTTGATGTTCACTTTGAGAAACTGTGAATTTATATTTTTGTTTGGATGGCGTAGTCTCTTCTTGCCAGAACCACTTTGAAGAAGGCGTAATCACTGAATACCAATCGGTAAGTGCCTCACCTTGATTTTTATTCATGCTTTCAAAACCAGCCTGGTTTTCAGCAACAACAGAATCAACAGCTTGCCAAATAAATGAAGTTAAATCTTCAATGCCATCGTTTTTATCAAAAAATACTCTAGCGAGCTTGTCATTTTGTTCAACCCAAGAGCCTGCAGCAAGTGTGAGTACTTGTTGAGGCGGGCGCAATGCAAGTACCTCAGTATCGTTATTGTACTGTGCTTCTTGCATAACATAAGTTGGATCTTTGTAAGGCTGTTTTAGATCACCCGGAACTTGAACTGCTTTATTAATACGGTAATTTTTTTCGTGGTGGGTGTCATTTGTGAAAACACTACATCCAGATAAACCAAGGATCACGCCTAACGCGACCGTTTTTGGGATCCAATACTGCACTGATTATTCTCCTTAGCAGACCCTGTTATTTAGTTATATGAGTCGGGTATGCTTAGTTTGGTTCACTGTAAAAGCGAAAATTATTATTGTGACTAAACTTTCTTATAAGTTTTAATCACTTAGAATCTTTTACTTAAAAAATTCTCAATATGTTACTTGTCTATCCACACAAACACAAGAAAGGCCAGCCTAAAAGTGGCTGTAAGCTTTGTACAGTGCGTTATCTCTAGTATTGTGCTAGACTCTCGCGCGGCTTTTGAATTGGTAAGCATCTGTGAAAATCAACATCTTATACAAGCACATATGCTGTATTCAAGATTTCTCTTAAGATGTTAATAAAAAGCATACAATCGAATATTTTAAAATTCGACAAGCATGATGAACTTGCGCTAGCTCAAAGCATGTCATGTTCTGTTGTGTCGAAATAAAGCATTAAGAAAGCGCATTTTACTTAGAGAAGCAGCGTTGCTGTTTTCGTTTAGATGCATACGAAACAAATAAATTAATTTGGCGACTTAATGACCGCATTTACAAACCAACAATTAGTATTAACTGCAATAGGCGAAGATCGCTCTGGTATCGTTAGTGAACTCACTCAACTCGTCAGCGACTGCCATTGCAATATCATTGATAGTCGTATCGCCATTCTAGGGCGAGAGTTTACCTTCATAATGCTTCTTAGTGGCGATATGGCCGCCATTAGCCGTGTTGAGCATACCCTACCTGTTAAAGGCATGGAGCTCGGTTTGCTAACAATGATGAAGCGTACCAGTTCTCATACTGAAGACGATTATATTGGTGCTTATAATTTAGAATACACAGGCATAGACGCGCCAGGCACACTCAGCAAAGTGACACGTTTTATCGCTGAGCATAATGTTAGTATCGCATCATTAAAATCTGACACGTATGAACAAGACAATGAATTACATATGCGCTGTGAGTTAGAATTAAACTTACCTGCACAGATCGATCTTGACGATTTCAAAGTACAATTCGAAGCACTTTCAAGTACACTCAATGTAGATTACATTTTAAGACGTATTCGCTAAGGATATATATGAACACATTAAAAGCAGGTGACAACGCACCTTTATTCTCGTTACAAAACCAAAATGACGAAACAGTCGAGCTAAAAACCTTATTAGAATCAAACCAAGTTTTAGTTTACTTCTATCCAAAAGCATCAACACCTGGTTGCACGGTTCAAGCTGAAAACCTGCGTAACGAAAAAGCACAACTTGCTGAGCTGAATACTGTTGCGGTAGGTATTAGCCCAGATCCAATCAAGCGTTTAAAGAACTTCGAAACTAAGAAAGAGTTAAACTTTGACCTATTATCTGACGAAGATCATGCCATTGCAGATGCGTTCGGTGTGTGGGGTTTAAAGAAGTTTATGGGTAAAGAATACGACGGTATTCACAGAATTAGTTTCTTAGTCTCTCAAGATGGTAAAATCAAACATGTGTTTGATAAATTCAAGACTAAAGACCATCACGAAGTAGTTATTAACTTCCTAAAAGAAAACGCATAATCGTATTTTTCTAAAAGCAAAAAGGTATGCTAAACGCATACCTTTTTTGTTTTACGCTACTTCTTGTCGTGAATCGCATCTAAGCGTGCTAATAAGCTCGATGTATCAAAACGGCCACCACCTAAAGCTTGAACGTCTGCATAATATTGGTCAACCATGGCTGTCAGTGGAATACTTGCGCCGTTGTTTCGCGCTTCATCAAGGGCAATGCCTAAATCTTTACGCATCCAATCTACCGCAAAGCCGAACTCATATTCACCCGCTAACATGGTTTTATAACGGTTTTCCATTTGCCATGAACCAGCAGCACCTTTTGAAATTGTCTCAATGACTTTTTCACCATCAAGGCCTGCTTGTTTAGCAAAATGAAGCCCCTCTGCTAAACCTTGTACTACACCTGCAATACAAATTTGATTAACCATTTTACAAGTTTGACCTGCACCAACAGGCCCTAATAACTGGCTAAAACGACTAAACGCAGCCATAACAGGTTGCACTTTATCAAATACTGATTGTTCACCACCGACCATAACGGTCAATACGCCATTTTCTGCCCCTGCCTGACCACCTGATACGGGCGCATCAAGAAATGCGACTGATTGCTCTGTTGCCTTTTCAGCCACTTCTTTCGCGACTTTTGCTGATGTGGTTGTATGGTCGACTAAGATTGCACCTGACTTCATACCTGCAAGCACGCCTTCTTCCCCATACACAACCGAGCGTAAGTCATCGTCATTACCAACGCACATAAATACAATTTCAGCCTGCTCTGCTGCCAATTTTGGTGTAATTGCAAAATCACCGCCATGCTCTTTAGCCCAAGCTTCAGCTTTGGCTGTGGTGCGATTAAACACGGTTACCTGGTAACCCGCTTTCTGTAAATGTCCAGCCATTGGAAAGCCCATGACACCTAAACCGATAAAAGCCACATTCATTGACATAAAATTGTCCTATTTCTTTGTTAGGGTATGAAGATTGGAGCTTTTATACCCAAGACGCTTGGGTATGGCAAATGAAATAGACACATGCGGATTAAAAATAAAAAGCAATCTACTCGCTTTGGATGTATTAATTATGGATAACATTTATAGATACAGTATTGATTTACTTAATGGCAAAAAACTTCCAATGAGTACCTTTGAAGGTAAAACCTTGCTCATCGTGAACATTGCCAGTAAATGCAGCTTTGCAAACCAAGTTGCCGGATTAGAATCTCTCTACAAAGAATACAAAAAAGATGGTTTTGAAATATTAGCGGTACCCTGTGATCAATTTGGTCATAGCGAGCCTTTATCAGGTGAGCCTTTACTCGACTCTTATAACAAGTACTTCACTGCCAGTTTTTATATTTCTCAAAAACATCATGTGCTTGGCCCTGATGCACACCCTATTTTTAACTATTTGAAAACGCATACACGTGGCATAGTGCAAAATCGGGCAATTAAATGGAATTTCACTAAGTTTTTAGTAAACTCAAAAGGTGAACTCGTCGCACGTTATGCGCCTAGAACTAAACCAGAATCACTAAAAACAGCTATTGAGAGTCAGCTTTATGATGAAAGTCGCCTTGTTCAGCTCGCAAAGGTATGAACAACCCTATTTCGAACACGCTTTATCAACTATCAGCAATATTAGCGTCTCGCATTTTAGCGAAGCATTAAATGTGCAAACTGCTCCACTATGTTCAGGCTTTCAAGCTGTCTGCGCCTTTGTAAACGATGACTTATCAAGCCCTGTATTAGAACTATTAGCTGAGCAGGGCATACGCTGTATCGCGTTAAGATGCGCAGGCTTTAATAATGTCGATATAGCGTGCGCTAAAAAACTCGGGATCACCGTAGTTCGCGTACCAGCCTATAGCCCTGAAGCCGTTGCAGAGCATTGTATTGCCTTAATGTTGACGCTAAGTCGTAAAACCCATAAAGCTTATAACCGAGTAAGAGAAGATAACTTCGACCTAAATGGCTTACTCGGTTTTAATCTGCATAAAAAAACAGTCGGTATTGTTGGTGCAGGGAAAATTGGCCAAGCCTTGATCCGAATTCTCAATGGCTTTGGTGCAGAAGTTTTAGTCTTTGATCCTAACGTTGGCGAAGGTTCTTATACTCAAGTTAGCTTAGATATGTTACTGGCCCAAAGTGACATCATTTCGTTGCACTGCCCTTTAAATGAAGCCACTCATCATATTATTGATGAAACTGCATTTAATAAAATGCAAGATGGAGTCATGCTCATTAATACTAGCCGCGGTGCGCTCATAGATACTCAAGCCTGTATCCAAGCTCTTAAATCAAGAAAATTAGGTTACTTGGGCCTAGATGTCTATGAACAAGAGTCTGAGCTGTTCTTCAAAAATCGCAGTGAAGAAATTTTGCAAGATGACTTATTCGCTCGCTTAGTGAGTTTTCCTAATGTACTTATTACAGGTCACCAGGGTTTCTTCACAGAAGAAGCTCTGGAGCAAATTGCTGATGTGACTGTTGGTAACCTGAGCGACTTTAGTCAAAGCAAACCACTATTGAATGAAGTGAGTTAACCTAAACTAAGTTTAAGTAGCCACACTAAATTGTCGGTTTTCATCAAGCTTGATGTGCAAGTCGCTACGAGCACTCAAGCTTTCAAAACCCCAACGGGTTAATCGCTCAAAATATTGAATAAATGCCTCAACTTCTTCGTCACTCATGCCAGTTCCAGCCCTATTTATCAGCTGATGTTCTTGCTGCAAACGCCAACTGTAAACACGCTCGAAGCTTTGCGCATTTAAAAAGACTAATTTATCGAAAAGTGCAAACAGGGCTTGATACTCATCCGCTAAAAATTGATTTACTCTATCACGATACACCCCATTTGAGTCTTGCGTAGCTTCAAGATCATTCACCGGCATCTTCAACAGCTCACGACTTTGAGGCAGCAGCCCTAAGCACCAACCTTCAAAAATAAGCACCTTGGGCTTATTTGTGCATTTTAACCACCTAGCACTGCTATATGGCTCATCATCCGCCTTATTAAAACGAGGCAAAATAAAGTCCTCAGCATTTTTAAATCGCTTTACTTGCTCTATGGCAAAAGTAGTATCGTGCGTACCTGGCACGCCTCTTACTGTAAAAAGTGGATGGTATTGAGTAGCTCGCTCTGCTCTTTGTGCTTTTGATAAATAAAAGTCGTCTAAAGAAACAATCTCAGTGGCAATATTTTGGCTCTCTAAATAACTCTTTAGATAAGCTGATAATGTTGATTTACCACTACCTTGAGCACCGTTAATGGCTAAACAAAATGGGGCCTTTTCATGTGATAGCACTGAATCTAACCAATCGATCACACATTGCACATTTTCTGGGTAACTGTTTAAAAGAGTATGTTTTTCTAAAAACTCTGTTTGCCAACACATATTGACCTCTTTTGAATAAAACACATATAGAAAAGGCCGCATGGGCGGCCTTTTAGAGTACGTGTAAGCTTATTAAGCTTGTCTTGCTTCTAACATGATACGTTTCATATCACGCACGGCTTTTTCAAGACCGTCAATCGCAGCGCGTGCGATAATGGCGTGACCAATGTTCAGTTCATAGATTTCAGGCATTTCAGCAATCGGCTTTACATTGTGGTAATGCAGACCATGACCTGCATTCACTATGATCCCTAGACCATGCGCATATTTCACACCTTCACGAATACGCTCAAGCTCTTGCGCCATTTCTTTGTCTGTTTCGGCATCTGCATAAGCACCTGTGTGGATCTCAATATAAGGTGCACCGGTTGCTTTTGCAGCATCAATTTGTGCTTTGTCAGCATCAATGAATAAGGATACTTTAATTCCTGCAGCTTCTAGTTTGCTTACAGCGTCGGTGATTGCTACTTGATGTGAAATGACATCAAGGCCGCCTTCTGTGGTTAATTCTTCACGTTTTTCAGGTACTAGGCACACATATGCGGGCTTCACTTCAAGCGCAATATTGATCATTTCTTCAGTCAGCGCGATTTCAAGATTCATTCGAGTTTGAATGGTTTTTGCCATCACATAGACATCTCGGTCTTGAATATGACGTCTATCTTCACGTAAATGTATGGTAATACCATCAGCACCGGCATGCTCAGCAACCGCTGCTGCATGCGCAGGATCAGGATAACTGGTACCGCGAGCTTGTCTTAGCGTTGCAATATGGTCGACGTTAACGCCTAATAAAATATCTTTCATTGCCTTACCTTGATAAAAATAATTCTCGGCTCTTTAAAGCCTTGTTTCCTAAAAGTGGTTTTAATAAATACCGACTTAAATACTTTGCAGGTTTGCGCACCTCAGGAGCTGCAAACTCCCCACTTGCCATACGGTTAAGTACTTTACCATTAAACCCCATTTGCGGGTTGTCGGTAACAACAAAGCCTAATTCTGGAATATATTGGTAATAAAATTTATCTTTTATCTCATCACCATCGGCATCCATGTCAAACTCCACCCCAAACCCTAAAGCTTCAAGTAGCTGATACTCATACGAACGTAATACGGGTTCAAAGTCATTACAGTCTACTAGTTGTTTTAGGTGTTTTTGATATAGTTCGTAAATATATTCTTGCGGTTCACTGGCTGGGATCACTCTATAACTGAGCTCATTCAAATAAAAAGCACAATAAAGCGGCTTGCCTTTTAAGGGAAGTGGGTTTTGTACTAATTCGAATTGGTTTAAATATTTAAGGTCGTAGTTGCCAGCATAACGGCACAAAATTGGGGTGAATGGTTGAAGTTGGGCACTGTGTTTAACCGACTGTTTGCCTTTTAACCTGGCCAACATGGTTAAGTGTCCGACGCCTTCAACAAGCATACTTAGCATTGCCTGAGAGTCACTGTAAGGACGCCTATGCAGCAAGTAAGCTTGTCGAAAGTCGTTATGCAATCAGTCTTCTCCGTAACCTAGAGAGCGGAGTGCACGCTCATCGTCAGCCCAGCCAGACTTCACTTTTACCCAAAGTTCAAGAAATACTTTGTTATCAAGCATATCTTCAAGGTCTTTACGCGCTTCGCGACCAATAACTTTTAGCTTTTCGCCTTTATTACCGATTACCATACGCTTTTGTGATTGACGCTCGACTAATATCAAACCATTGATCTGCCAAACGCCATTGTCTTGCCATTTAAACTGTTCGATTTCTACGGTCACAGAGTAAGGGAGTTCATCACCCATAAAACGCATCAGCTTTTCACGAATAATTTCTGCTGCTAAAAATCGCATTGAGCGATCAGTTACGTAATCTTCTGGGAAGTAAAACTCACATGCAGGAAGGCGCTTACGAACTTCATCTTTCACTAAATCGATATTTTTACCGCTCTTTGCAGAAATAGGTACGATACCGACAAAGTTACCCTGCTCACTCAGCCACTGCATGTGCGGAAGCACGGCTTCTTTGTCTTTTACGTTATCCGTTTTGTTCATAACGATAAGCACTGGACGACCACTGTCTTGGACTTTTTTTAGTACCATTTCATCGTCTTTCGTCCACAGCGTGCCTTCAACCACAAAAATTATCAGTTCGACATCACCAATTGAGCTTGACGCTGCACGGTTCATTAAACGGTTAATCGCACGCTTTTCTTCAATATGAAGACCCGGCGTGTCAACATAAACGGCTTGATAGTTGTCTTCAGTATGAATACCCATGATGCGGTGACGGGTTGTTTGCGGTTTACGCGAGGTAATACTGACTTTTTGTTCAACAATTTTGTTTAGTAACGTTGATTTACCCACGTTAGGGCGACCAACGATTGCGATCATGCCGCAGTGCGTATTAGGCGTCATTCTTTAAAATCTTCAATGCTTGCTCTGCTGCTTTTTGTTCCGCCTTGCGACGTGAACTGCCAACAGAAATAATGCTCTCCATCCCTTCCACTTCACATTCAACCGTGAATGTCTGGTTATGTGCCTGACCTTTCGTGTCGATCACTGTGTAATTTGGTAAAGGCAGTTTTCGAGCCTGTAGAAACTCTTGCAGTAATGTTTTCGGATCTTTTTGATTGTGACCCGGAGAAATTGCCGCTAAACGAGATTCATACCATGTCAAAATAAGCTTAGTACAAGAATCAATATCTGAGTCTAAGAAAACAGCACCAATGATCGCCTCAACAGCGTCGGCAAGTGTTGATTCGCGTCTAAAGCCACCGCTTTTTAATTCACCTGGGCCTAAACGAAGGTAATCACCTAAATTAAACTCAACACCAAATTCAGCTAAAGTTTGACCGCGTACAAGCGTCGAGCGCATGCGGCTTAAATCGCCTTCACGTGCTTTAGGAAACTTTTTGTATAACGCATCGGCTATAACGTAGCTCAAGATAGAATCGCCCAGAAACTCCAAACGTTCATTATGCTGGCCTTTGTGACTACGGTGAGTCATGGCTTGTTCAAGCAATGACTCGTCACTAAATTCATAGCCTATTTTTTTATATAATTCTGCTACACTTCTTTTCATTTTATTGAATATTACCTAGGCGTTCAAAACGAACACCGGTTGGAACCCACCCTGGTAACAGGCTATCTGGGCCATTATCAAAATCAAAACTCATCCAAATAAATACAGCTTTGCCCACTAAGTTTTCTTTAGGAACAAAACCCCACATACGACCATCTTGACTGTTATTACGGTTATCACCCATTACAAAATAACTGTCTTTCGGCACGACCCACTCATCTTTACGAGTCCCAGTTTGCTGGTAATAGCGATCAGTAGATTCTAAAGCCTGTGGATTTATAAGAATGTCATGTTGTGCACCTGGTAAGTCTTCAGTCAATCTTACCAAAGGCATTGGTCCTTGCATAAATTCATCACGGTTTACAATATCAAGACCTATTTTGTTGTATTCACCACACACTAGGTTGTCAGTGCGCTCTTTACCTGCTTCACAATTAGGCTTGATAAAAAGTTGGCGGTTACGATACACAATGCTGTCTCCCGGTAAGCCAATGACGCGTTTAATAAAGTCAATTCGCTCATCCAGTGGGAATTTAAATACCGTAATATCGCCGCGATCAGGTTCACCGACTTCAATCATCTGTGAACGCCAAACCGGATCTTTAATGCCATACGCATATTTTTGAACCAAAATAAAATCGCCATCTAATAACGTTGGCATCATGGAGCCTGATGGTATTTGAAATGGTTCAAAAATAAACGAACGGAAGATGGTGATCGCTGCAATCATCGGAAAAATCGATTTTGCACCCTCTACAATGGCAGGCTCGGGGGCAATCTGCGCAATCACATCATCATCAAGAGGAGTCTGCGTGGCACCTTGTGCCAACGCAATTCGTTCTTTTCGCTTTGGTGCGAACATGTAATGATCAATCAACCAGATCAAGCCTGACCCAAGAGTCAAAAGCACCAAGAATACAGAAAAATAGCCTGCCATTAATAAGTCCTGTTATTTACCTACTTTAAGGATTGCTAAGAATGCATCTTGAGGAACTTCAACGTTACCCAATTGCTTCATTCGCTTTTTACCTTCTTTTTGTTTTTGAAGTAGCTTTTTCTTACGACTCACGTCACCACCGTAACACTTCGCGATTACGTTCTTACGTAACTGCTTAACTGTTGTACGCGCGATAACATGCGTACCGATAGCTGCTTGGATTGCAATATCGAACATCTGACGAGGAATCAGCTCTTTCAACGCATCAGCCAATTGACGACCACGCTGCTGTGAGCCTTCACGGTGTGCGATAATTGCCAATGCATCTACACGGTCGCCGTTAATTAAAATATCAACTCTAACCATATCAGAAGGTTGGAAACGCTTAAAGTTATAATCTAGTGACGCAAAACCACGACTCGTTGACTTAAGCTTATCAAAGAAGTCCATCACTACTTCAGCCATTGGTAGCTCGTAAGTCACAGCAACTTGGTTTCCGTGGTAAGCCATCTTAGTTTGAACACCTCGCTTCTCAATACACAGTGTAATTACATTACCAAGGTACTCTTGCGGAACAAGGATATTCGCTTCCACAATCGGCTCACGAATTTCGATGATGTCGTTGACTGGGGGTAACTCTGATGGGTTATCGATTTGAATAACACCATCTTTTGTTTCTACCTCGTACACTACCGTTGGCGCAGTAGTGATAAGGTCCATGTTGTATTCACGTTCAAGACGCTCTTGAATAATTTCCATGTGTAGCATACCTAAGAAGCCAACACGGAAACCAAAACCTAGTGCCGTTGAGTTTTCAGGCTCGAAGAATAGCGACGCATCATTCAGGCTTAATTTGTTAAGCGCATCACGGAAAGCGTCATATTCATCTGAAGCAATCGGGAACATACCCGCATATACCTGTGGTTTAACGCGTTGGAAACCAGGTAAGCGCTCAGGCGCTGCATTTTGTGTCAGGGTGATTGTGTCACCTACAGGTGCACCATGGATATCTTTAATACCCGCAATCACAAAGCCAACTTCACCTGTTTTCAACACTCCCGTGTTTGTCTGCTTAGGCGTGAAAATACCAACATGATCAGCGATGTGTGTTTGATCTGTTGACATAATCTTGATTTTATCACCTTTCCGTAATTCACCATGTTTAATACGTACCAATGATACAACGCCTTGGTATGGGTCAAACCATGAATCGATAATAAGCGCTTGAAGAGGTGCTTCAGGGTTGCCTACTGGCGGTGGTACATCGCGTACAATATTTTCTAGTACGTCTTTAATACCAATACCTGTTTTTGCTGAACATTGAACAGCTTCTAACGCGTCAATACCCACGATTTCTTCAATTTCTTCAGCAACGCGAAGTGGATCGGCCTGCGGTAAATCAATTTTGTTCAAAATTGGAATAACTTCTAAGTCCATTTCGATAGCGGTATAACAGTTTGCAAGGGTTTGTGCTTCTACACCTTGCCCCGCATCTACAACTAATAGTGCACCTTCACAAGCCGCAAGTGAACGTGAAACTTCATAGGTGAAGTCAACGTGCCCTGGTGTATCAATGAAGTTAAGTTGGTAAGTTTCACCATCATCAGCCGTGTAGTTTAACGTTACACTCTGTGCTTTGATGGTGATACCACGCTCACGTTCGATGTCCATCGAATCCAGAACTTGCTGCTGCATTTCACGATCTGTTAAACCACCACAGACTTGGATTAAGCGGTCAGACAAAGTTGATTTGCCATGGTCGATATGGGCGATAATAGAAAAGTTACGGATATGCTTCATATTTCTGGATTCTAAACTTCTTAAGTCATTAAATTAGATATTAGGGTGGGATTTTACATTTTATTTGCGCTAATCACCATCTATTTGCTTCACAGAGAAACTAATTGGGTAAATTTTTACCACTTTTACTTGGTGTTTAATGCGGCTAACTCGATAACGTGCTACTAAAAACCCCAACACACCACCTATTAGCGCAAACAAAATCTGTAATGGTTCAGGTAAATTTAACAACAGCGCGCCAATGAACATCATTATAAATGCGCCCATTAACGGTGCCATATAGACCCACGCACCATGATTTACTAGCTGACTGTCATCAAGAGATAGTTTTATTTTTTGACCTACTTCAACAGACTCACTTAGGTCAATGGGAAAGAGTTTCTTATGAGTACCAAAAAGGCGGCTAAATATTTGTGAACCACATTTACCATTACACCCTTCACAGGCTGGTTTTGCTTCGGCTTGAAGATAAGCAGTCGTGCCGCGAATTTTCGCGACACTCAAGGTTTGTTCTATCATAGAGCTCGTTTTACAGACTCAGCAATGCTCTTCGCTGTTTGCGGTGGAATTTTACCTACCACAGACACATCAAAAGCACCTGAGTTGTGAACATAAACAGTTGTTGCACCCGATGATAACGCGCCACTGGGCCTTTTACCAGCCAGCGGTCTTTGCACAAACACTGAAAACTCAACTAACCCGTCTGAAAATAAATAATAATCTGCAAGCTCATTATTTAAATCTAATTTATGTCTATCG
This sequence comes from Pseudoalteromonas sp. NFXS53, assembly GCF_056629255.1. Taxonomy (NCBI): domain Bacteria; kingdom Pseudomonadati; phylum Pseudomonadota; class Gammaproteobacteria; order Alteromonadales; family Pseudoalteromonadaceae; genus Pseudoalteromonas; species Pseudoalteromonas sp. NFXS53. The sequence continues at coordinate 38,448 of NZ_JBWVBR010000002.1, forward strand.
GCTTTTAACAAGGTAAATCCTTGCGGTAACCAATCGATCTGCCAATTAGACTGAGATTGTGGGCTTATCACATTTTCACTAACTAGAGTTGGTTCAGGAAACTCTCTGTTTAAGAGCTCGACTAGCTGTTGTGCAGGTTCAGGCGTAACACTGATGTGTGTAAGCTGAAGTTGTTCGAGCAATTCACCCGCTTGATTCACATACGCCGCTTTTAATAACAGTGATGATTCGGTATCTATCCACAGCCAGTAATTGTATTTACCACTGTCTTTTGATTCTAAACGAACGAGCTGAGCAGGGCGCCCTGCGATCCGCCCTTTGCCGCCAAGAACAAAATCATAATCTTGTTCTAAAACCACTATGTCTTTAAAAAGCACTTCAGGAATTGGGCCAGCAATTGTGTCAGTTTCAATTGAATAAGGTGTCGATTGTGGCTCAAAGTAAGTAACTTTGTCGTCAACACGGACTATTTCAAGGCCGGCACCATTAAGTAAACTTAACAGCTCTAACTCTTGATTTTGATGTTGTGCATGTAACCAACGGTATGGCTCCATGCCCTTTTCTTTCATCACTACAAAAGAAGCATCAAAATTTCTTTGATGCACAGCAGTTGCCATATTTTGTAGTAACTGTTTTGCAGAAAGTAGTTCAGAAGCCTGAACTACCATGGCAAAACATAAACTTATAAGAAAAATAAACGGCTTCATTAATTAGATTCTTTGCTCTCTTCTACTTTTTCAGTTTTTGCCTGGTGTAAAGCATGGGCCATTCTAGATTGACGTTGATGTTCAAGTACAAGTGCGCCAATGCGTTGCTGCTGAAGCTCTCTTACCCCTTGCTGGGCACTTTGTAATGCAGAACCCTCAGAGGAGAAACTCACTGGGGCAACACCACCCGCCACAGGAATAGACTGAAGTACAGGTAAATCATCACCAGCTACAGGTGCCTGCTGCATGGTGTTCACACCTAATACAGCAACTAATGCAACGCTCGCCGCTATCGCGATTTGAGAAAACGGCTTTTTCCAACTACTAATACTAACGACATTAGTTTGCGCTGACTGATGAGCGACTTCTTCAATGCCTTTTACATTGTGGCAAGGTTCATCTGCCAATGCTGCTGCAACGCTTGCAGTAATGTCAATCGTTATTGCATTGTCACTTTTGGCTCTCAATGCATCACCTATCATGGCATAACGCGAAAACTTTTCAGAGTCTAATTGACTTAAACTTGCATCATCTAGGATACGCTCACCGTCAAAGATCTCTGAAGTGCTTACTTGTTCATTCTCAGCTTTATTAGCTTGGGCCATATTTAAGACTCACTAATCATTGGGTTTAAATTATTATCAATTGCTTCTCGCGCTCTGAAGATTCGCGATCTGACTGTGCCAACCGGACAATCCATAATCACTGCGATCTCTTCATAGCTCATACCCTCTATTTCTCGAAGGGTAATGGCTGTTTTTAAGTCATCAGGCAAGCCATCTATGGTTTTATAAATAACCGCTTTAACTTCATCACTCAGCAATAAATTCTCGGGTGATGCATTTGAACGAAGAGAATCTGCGTTGTCGTAGAGTTCAGCTTCTTCAGCATCAATATCGTTGGCTGGCGGTTTACGACCTTGAGCCACCAAATAATTTTTAGAACAGTTAACCGCAATACGATATAGCCAAGTATAAAATGCACTCTCACCTCTGAAGTTAGGTAGAGCACGATACGCTTTTATAAACGCTTCTTGTGCTACGTCCGCTATATCGCTTTGATTTGATACATATCGAGAGATAAGACCTGCGATTCTGTTTTGATATTTGGCAACTAAGAGGTTGAAGGCGTTTTTATCTCCTTGCTGTACCCGCTTGACCAATGCTAAATCCAATTCCTGCTCGCTCATTCGAGCCGGTACTCCTCTTTTTTATAATTGTAACTAAATGTGAGTTGCCATCTTTCACAGCAATTGAGACACACTAATAAATAAAAAGTTCTGTTTTTTTGAAATTTTTTTTAAAATATCATTCAAACGCCTAAAATAACCTCTTTTTGAAAGTCTATTTTGGCCTAACGTTCGTACTTTTACGATCATAGTACATTTGTTAATGTACATCACATAGAAAAACGAAGATTCGAATATGAAACAAATCAATAACCATGAAACTGACGTGGTTGTCATTGGTAGTGGTGCTGCCGGACTGAGCCTTGCACTTTCACTTGCTGAACACTGTAGCGTTACGGTGATCAGTAAAGGGTCTTTAAAAGAAGGGTCTACACTTTATGCTCAAGGTGGCATAGCAGCTGTTTTTGATAAAAAAAATGACAGTATTGAATCACACGTTGAAGACACGTTAGCAGCTGGCGGCGGTTTATGTGAAAGGGATGCTGTGCACTACACAGCAAGTAATGCAAAAGCTTGTTTAAAATGGTTAATTGAACAAGGTGTTCCCTTCGACATGGAGTTTGATAGCAAAGGTAAAGAGCGCTATCACTTAACGCGTGAAGGTGGGCATAGCCACAGGCGTATTCTGCATGCTGCGGATGCAACAGGTAAGGCCGTTCAAACTACATTAGTTAGCCAAGTACAATCTCATAACAATATTAAGCTGCTTGAAAACTATAATGCCATAGATTTGGTAAAAGATACTGAATGTGACATTCAACCTATAAAAGGTGTCTATGTCTATAATCGTCTTGCCGACAAAGTAGAAACGATTTCTGCCAAGTTTGTTGCCCTTGCCACCGGAGGCGCAAGTAAGGTTTATCTTTATACATCTAATCCTGATGTTTCTAGCGGTGACGGCATCGCAATGGCGTGGCGCGCGGGGTGTCGTGTTGCAAATATGGAATTTAATCAATTCCATCCAACTAGCCTTTATCACCCCGAGTTGCAAAACTTTTTGATAACAGAAGCGATGCGCGGTGAAGGTGCCCACTTAAAGCGTCCAGATGGTACGCGATTTATGCCTGATTTTGACGAGCGCGAAGAACTGGCACCGCGTGATATTGTTGCTAGAGCGATAGATTTCGAAATGAAGCGCTTAGGCGCAAACTGTGTTTATCTAGACATCTCACACAAAGACAAAGACTTTATCATTGAGCACTTTCCCACCATTTACGCAAAGTGTTTGAGTGTAGGGTTGGATATTACAAAAGAGCCAATACCTGTGGTACCAGCAGCACATTATACCTGTGGTGGTGTAATGACAGACTTTAATGGTCAAACCGACTTACAAAATCTATATGCGATTGGCGAAGTCGCTTATACAGGTCTTCATGGCGCGAACCGTATGGCGAGTAACTCATTACTCGAGTGCATAGTGTTCGCACATGCAGCAGCCAAAGATATTTTGTCTAAGCTTGAAAACTCCCAAGTGCCTGATGCAATCAATCAGTGGGATGAAAGCCAAGTAGGCAATTCAGACGAAGAAGTTGTGATCACCCATAATTGGCATGAGCTAAGACTATTTATGTGGGATTATGTCGGCATAGTTCGTTCAACAAAACGCTTAGAACGTGCATTGCGACGTGTTGAGCTGTTACAACAAGAGATCCAAGAATATTATGCTAACTTCAGGGTTAGTAATAATTTGTTAGAACTTAGGAACCTAGTACAAGTTGCTGAATTAATCATTCGTAGTGCATTAGAACGCAAAGAAAGCCGAGGCTTGCACTACACACTCGACTACCCTGAACAGAGTGATAACCCTACACCCACTGTTTTAAAACCATAAGCTAAAAAACAGCGCCTTGCTCTGCAACATCAATCCTCTTAAATGCTCGAATCATTTTTGAGGATTGGCTGCCTTTCATTCAAAGCGAATCGACACAATCTTCGCCAATCTTTTTCGCTCATTGAAGAAGCCACAAATTGTATGGTTTTAGTTTTTTGCTGAATTGTTCTGACGTTTAGAGATAAGACAGCGAATTGAAGCTTTGCTGACATAACTTGCCCAGACAGCGCCTTTTCACTATGTATTTCAATATAGTTATCTTCACAGTCAAGTAACAGCGTTCCACTAAGTGGCGTCGTATGTTGGGTAATTTTATAAAAAAGTAAAAACGCTAATGCTGCAGCGATGCTAATAAACAAGAAAGAAATCAGATGTGCAGAGGCAAGAAAGGTGGCAAAACTTAAAACCAACAAGATCAGAGCTATGACCCTTAAATCTTGTCGGTTATCTACAAATATAATTTTATACTTTGACGCGGCCAAGTATAAACTGAACCATTTTATTTAGCTCTGGATCTGGACACTTTTCATGACCCATAAACCAAGCAAATAAATCAGGGTCTTCTACTTCGAGTAAACGTTGAAAAATTAGTTTGTCAGGTTCAGGCAACTCGTCAAAAGCTTCATCAACAAACGGTCCAAGCAGTACATCTAGTTCTAGCATTCCCCTTCTACAGGCCCATTTTAGTCGTGATTTTGGAAAAAGCTGAGTCATCTATAACCTCAAAGTAATTAGAATAATCTAGAGTGGTAAGTATATAAAATCAGTTAACACATTAAAATGCTATGCAGCTGAAAAGTTGATATTAAGTAATGTATATCAGTAATCTTAGAGTAGCTCGATAGGCAATTTCAGTTTAATGGTAATGCCCTCCCCTAATGTAGAGCTACACTTGATTTCCCCTTTTAAAAGCTGCGTTATCAGGTTATAAACTATATGCATACCCAAACCACACCCGCCTTGGTTCCGCTTAGTGGTTACAAAGGGGTCAAAAACTGTTTTAAGCATGTCAGCACTCATTCCCTTGCCATTTTCGTCATAGCTCAGATGCCAAAACTCTCCGTCTTGGTGAATACAAACTTTAATATTGCCAGACTCAACGCCTTCAAACCCATGGATCATCGAATTGTTTAATAAATTAGTAATTACTTGATATATTGCGCCAGGATAAGTGTTCAATTCAAAATCTTCGCCTTCTATGTCTATCTCTATTTGCTTTCCTTTTGTTAAAGGAACCAAGGAATCAAATACTTCTTTTAGATAAGATTTTATGAATATGTTTCTTGCTTGTTCACTCGATTGGTCAACAGCAACTTGCTTGAAATTACTAATTAAGCTTTGCGCCCTATCTAAGTTTCTTAAAATCAGTGCATAGCCTTGGTTTTGTTCGTTTATTGCATTATCTAAATCTTGCTGCCTCAGTGACTTATTCTCGAGCTTATGCTCTATTGCAGCTAAACTTTCTTGATTATAAGTTAAAGCTGTCAAGGCAACTCCTAGTGGTGTATTTATCTCATGGGCAACCCCTGCGACTAAACTACCTAATGACGCCATTTTTTCACTTTCAATCAGCTCTTGTTGCGTATGTTGTAATTCCATCATCGCCTGCTCAAGTTTCTGATTCTTTTTATAAAGCTCATCGGTTCGCATAGCGACGTTTATCTCTAGTTGTTCATTTAGCTTCTGGAGTGCTTCTTGATTTTTCTTAAGTTCTGCAATGTCCTTTAATGCCCCTGCTATACGCGTTGCTTTGCCATTCTGGTCACGCTTGACGACTTTGCCTCTATCGAGTACCCAAGTCCATTGCTCAAACAAGTCTTTAACCCGTATTGCTATTTCATAGCTGTCTGTTTTGCCTTCTATACATTCACGTACTTTTTCTTCAACCAATATACAGTCTTTTGGATGGACAAATTGATCAAAATCGTCGATGGTCATCACTGTGCCTGCATCACCATAATCAACTTTCGAAGACACTGTGTGACGATATATTTGATTACTATTCACATGCCAGTCCCAAAGCTCGTCACCACTGGCCCACAGTGACCACTCTAAGCGCTGCCTCAACTCTGACATTTTAATATTGTCACGAACAACTTTTTTGTATCTCTGTTGGCGGGCATAAACAATAGAAGCTATGAGGGTTAATACTAAAAAGATATAAAAGCTTTTAGAGCCAGTATTCCACCACCAAGGCGCTGCAATACTGAGTGAGAATTGATGAACTGGTGAAGCGACATTAAAACGGTTAATGGTATAAGCTTCGACAGTATAGTTTCCTGGCTTGAGTTTTAATAAGCTAACTTGTCTTACTCCATTTGCAAGTTTTAACCATTGTTCGCTCAATCCTATAACACGATAATAAAACTGATTTTGCTCTGCGCCATAATCCAAGCTTGAATAGTTCAAAGAAATAATGTCTTGGTTATGTTTTAAGTTTAGCCCCTCAGCCAGTTCAGGGGCCACAGACAATACAGAGCCTTCTGAAGGCTTAAGTGATTCGCCCAATAACTCAATTTCACTGACTAATAAGGGCCTTGCTGAATTGTCTACATCAAGTTTCTGCGGGTAAAATTGGTTGAACCCCTTCGCGCCACCAACAAATAAACGACCATCTGGTGCTAGCCAAGCAGCATTATAATTAAATTCATTATCTTGAATACCATCCGTCGGAGAGAAGTTGTGTACATTGAAATTACTAATATCAATTCGGCTGAGCCCACCACTTGTACCAGCCCAAATATGCCCTACTCCGTCATAAATAAGGCCCCAAATGGCAGTATTACTTAACCCTTCATTTTGTGTGAAAGTACGATCAATACTAAAGTCACTATGAATAAGGGTGATCCCTTGCTCACTGGCAACCCATACTCTGCCATAGGCATCTTGAACAAGCATGAAAACCAAATTAGACAGTAGTCCATCTGACGTATTGATTTGTTGAAGTTCATCCCCCTTATAGCGGAATAACCCATTGCCAATACTGCCAAACCAAAGCTCTTCTTTTACAACAAGCAATGAAGAAACATGAGAAGGTGCATCAAGTGAACTTGCAAAATACGGCATTAACTTACTTGTATTTTCATTAAAAAACATCAAACCCATTGTTCTTGATGAAAGCAACAATACGTCATCATACAGAACAATATCGTTAAAGCTTAACTCAGGCCCATTACCAAAGTCGGGCTTAAAGTGTTCCAGAGTTTCTGTCTCAAATGAGAACCGAAACACACCATTACCGCGTGTTGCTATCCATAAGTCGCTGCCATACATAAATAACTTAGTTATAAAACTACCTTGAACAGCAACTAACGCCTTATAAATAAATTGTGACTCGATAAACCCTTGCCCATTAAAAACATAAACACCTGCTGAGGTGCCTATCCAAATTCTATCTAGTTTATCGATGGCAAAGCTACGAGTGTCTGGTGTAGCTAAAGGCGAATCTGGATAATTATCTGTACTGACATGTCCAAATGACTCACTGAGTTGGCTAAAAAAATGTAGACCTCGGGTTTCTGTACCAATCCAAATGCCTTTATTGTCGTCTCTCATAACGGACAAAATATTATTATCTTGAAGGCCATTTGCTTGCTGACGTTTGTACCAATGATTTAACAAAGTGCCATCGAAATGGAATAAATAGACACCGTTATTTGTCGCGAGCAATATTTCATTGGTCGAAAGATACAAGTTATTGAGGGTAATGTTCGAGACCTCAGCAAACGTTTTCGACCATAAAACTCTGCTGTATAACAAATCATAAACTATCAGTTCTTCACTTTTCGTCAGCAGAAATACTCTTTGCCCCCTAACCTTGAGCATCTTGAATTCACCTTCAAATAGCAATAGCGACTGTTGCTGCTCGTTAATTTTCATTAAACCTTTGTCGGTGAGGTAATAAATGTTGTTATTTTGTGTCTCTGGTGAGCGAATGAAATTGCCCACTACTGGAGAGCGGCTAACTTCTAACGTACTTTTATTAATCTGATAACTCTCACCATTGGCAGTCGACACCAACACATGCGCGCTTTGACATGTTAAATCGTTCACTCTGTCAGATGTGATCGCGTCATAATCACCTGCCAAAAAAGAATGAAACCGCCCATTTTGCGTATTATAGCGGCTTAACCCTGTATGTGTGCCTACCCATACGTCTTGATCGCTGATACAAATGTCAGTGATGAAACCACCAGAGAGGCTATTTTTATCTTGCTGTTTTGGTTGAAACTGTTTGAATTCATGGCCATCGAATCTATTCAAGCCAGCTTGGGTGCCCACCCAAATATAACCAAACTGATCTTGAGCTAGCGCTGTAATGGAGCTTTGCGTTAGACCTGCACTATAATCGTAAGATCGCATGATCTGAGCCGTATCAGTAAACTGCGGCACAGCCAGTACCAATTGACTAGAAAAAAGCAGAAATAAAAAAGATAGAATTGTCGCTCTCATACCCTGCCATCAAACACACCAAAGTGTTTTAAATATAGCAAAGCTATTAAAACTCACTAAAAAATAAACAAGTTTTTAAAGTTCGAAATCGCTTTTTGTGCCGTCAGCATGCAACAGGTAGTAGCCTGCGAGTTTGTTGTTTTCAAGCTCAATCAGGCTGATTGCAGCGTGAGATAAAAGATAAGGTGAGCGCAAATGCTCAGAGCGACAGAGGTGCTTGGTCACTTTCATTTGCCAGCGCTTAGTGAAGAAATTTAGTGGACTCCATCTTGCGTACAAAAAAGAATCTAAATGGTCAAAGCACTTCAGTAGCGTCTTTGGGAACTCATTCTTGATACCTGATGCGGTCAATTGCCAGATGCGATTATCATGTTGCCCAAAGCGTGCTTGCACAGAAAAACAAAAAGAATAATGTACGTCGCCAGATAAAATAATGGTTTCTATCGGCGTGTCACTGCGTCTAAAAATGTCCATAAGTTTTCTGGCAGCCCCTTCATGGGCCATCCAGTTTTCAACATCCACCACCAAAGGATGCCCACAGGCGTTGAAAATGGCTTGCACCGCTTCAATGGCTTTTACCCCAAATACTGGCGCTGGAGACACTATAATTGTTTCTTTTTGATGCTGAAGTTGAGTTTGAAGAAACATCAGCATTTCCCAATCCATTAAACCACTGGGTTCATTAAAGTCTTGCTCATTACGCCAGCGGTGAGTTCTTGTATCTAATACAACCAATTTTGGCATGGTTTCAAGGCAGTAATGCCAATTATCAAACTGATGAAGATGTGTATCAAATTTGGTCAGGTGCCATTCGCTTGTCTTGAGGCTAGAGTTGAAATGGGCTAAAAGCGTTTTAGACACTGAGCCTGCGTCATTCCCAAGCCCTTGGAAGAGCCAATAAGACAGCAAGCCATTGCTGATAATTCGTTGACTGGCTGGATTGGATGATATGTTTTGTTCCCACTGTGCGGTTAAATTCCAATCATCTGTGACATCATGATCGTCGAACATCATCAAGGTTGAGACATTCGCAGCCAACCTTGCAACCTTCGGCAAGCTCTTTACAAATCCCTGTAAGCTGGTTTTTTGCAGCTCATATAATTTAGTCTGATTCGCATTGGCACTTTTAAAGTGCGCTTTATCAAAATCAAAAAACTGCCAACACACTCCGCTTTGTGCTAATAAATAATAGGCAATAAACTCTTCCAAATAAACAAGGTGATTGACTGCATGCGCGCTGGTAAAATGCGGGTCATCTTGACGAAGCCAATATCCTAAACTGCGTTTTGAACGTTCTTGCCAAGGTGTTTTGGGTAAGTGCGGCGTTCTTGCAAATAATTGCTCAGATAAATTATCAGGTAAATTTATATATTCAGTTCGAGCTTCTTTGAACAAACCTAGTTGCTCTATAACAGCATAAATGGCTTGAAGCATTGGCCCGGCCACATCATCGGCATAGATTTGATCGCCTGAAAGCAACAATAATGTCGGTGCGGTTGTTTGATTCTGTCGCGCCTCAGAGACTGCTTTATCAGCGCTTGCCATCGAGTCATCAACAGGATAATGCGGGTTGCGACAAGAGCCGTGTAACACTTGCTTTAAAACATGAGGAATAACAAACTCAGGCGTATCGGCATGAGCATAACAATAAGCTGATAAATCCGTTTTAGTATCATCAAGATACAACGTATAGCCTATTTCTGTATCGGCAATGAACTCACCACTTTTTGGTTTTACATTTACAATATAGAAAAAACAATGCTTACCTAGTGGTATTTCGAGCACTTCGTTTTCAACCTCTGTGCCCGTAAACTCAAAACGCACGGCCCGAGGCATTGAAGTGACAAGTTGCAAACACACATTATTAATTTCAGCCCGACGAACCATAGGGCCAAGTAAAAGTTCTGGAAGATGTGTGTTTACAACTGACATGACGATTATTTGCGCTTGGCTAAACTAAATAGGTCATAGAAGTTGTTAGTTGTTGCCGTTGCGAGCTCTTTATATGTAATGCCTTTTAAGTCTGCAATATAATAGGCCACATCTTGCACATAAGCTGGCTGGTTGGTTTTGCCACGATAAGGCACTGGTGCAAGGTAAGGAGAATCAGTTTCGATGAGTAATCTATCTAGTGGAATTTGTTTCACCACCTCTTTTAATTCAACCGCGTTTTTGAATGTAACAATACCTGAGATTGAAATATAAAAGCCTAAATCTAGTGCTTGCTTTGCCATGTTCCAATCTTCAGTAAAACAATGCAAAACACCACCGCATTTATCAGCACCGTGGGCTTTCATCAGATCTATGGTATCAGTTCGGGCATCTCGGGTATGAATGATCAGGGGTTTTTGCAGTTCATTGGCCACTTCTATGTGTCCAACAAAACTCTCTTGTTGCACTGAATGCGTGTCTTTTGAGTAGTAATAGTCTAGGCCAGTTTCGCCAATCGCAACCACTTTATCGTGTTGAGCCAATGACAATAACTGACTTTTATCCAGAGCTTGATCTTGGTTTAAAGGGTGCACACCACATGAGACTGAAATATCATCAAATGCATGTACTTTTTCAAGCATACTCGGGAATTGATCTAATGTGACGCTCACACATAAAAAGTGCTCGACTTGCTTTTGTCTTGCTGCATCTAATGCTTCTGGGAGTGATAAACCAAGTTTATCGAAATCTAATCTATCTAAATGGCAGTGCGAATCTACAATCATAACTACTCTTACATGGTGTAGGTGGGTTTTTCTGAATTAAGTGCTGTCCCCAGCAATTTTACAATTTTATCGTTGACTGTTTCATTGCCCTCAGAAAAGCCAACGCCCACGCCTGGGGGATTTGAATTTTGCGCGCCTTGCGGTGTTATCCATACTACTTTGCCTTCAATCACATCTTCTTCTAATGCATCAGGCAAGGTCACGCGAAGCGATAAAGGCTGCCCCATATCAAAGCGAGAGTTAGTTTTAACGAACAAGCCGCCGTGCTTTAATGCGGGCATATAACAACGATATAACTCGTCAAAATCTTCAAAATCTAGAAGTAAAACTTGCATAGTGCTCCCCTACTGCAAAGCCTGTTTTAGCGCTGTAAATAACTTAAGCAAGGCTAATTGTAAATTCAAGCCAGGGATCTGTTGATGATCCTTTATAAAGTCAGCCAAAGCCTGCTGTGCGACTGTCATTTTCGAGAAGTCAGCACCATTGTATAAAGCTTGCTTTATTCGCCCTTGAACAAAGCGCCCCATTTCATTGACCAATTCTGGCAATTTTACCAATAATTCAACACATTGCGACACATCTGTGGTGTGGTTGAGTGTTTCAATACTATGGAATAATTGGTTAATTTGTTCAACTTGACCCGCTTCAAACCAATACTTAATTTTTAAAGGCTGCGATATAAACAAGTTAATCCAGGGCTGTTCAGCGTAATCACCTAATTGCTGCGTCAACCAAGCCCTAACTTGCTGCTCGGACTGAACCGCTACATTGCTTTTTGCACAGCGGCTCACAATCGTCGCTGGCAATTGCGCGACATCATCACAAGTTAAAATTAAAAAGCGTTTTGCGTTTGGCTCTTCAAGGGTTTTTAGCAGTGCATTGGCCGCTGAATGCGTCATTTTATGCGCTTGGTGAACAATAACCACTTTGTTGCCACCTTGCTGCGCTGAATGATAGATAAAATCTGCGATTGCTCTTATTTCATCGACACCTATGGTCGCACCCTCAGAGCTGACAAGCAGTTTATCAGGATGAGTTTGTGCTGCAATTAAGGCACAACTTTTACACTGACCACATGCCAAAAGCTCTGAAGTATTTTCACACAAGATGGCATCAGCTAGCCCTTGTGCTAATGCTAACTTGCCTACTCCTTGCAACCCTGCAAGTAATTGAGCATGATGAAAGCGACCCGCTTTAAAGCTCGTATTGAGCTGCTGCCAAGGACGCTCTAACCATGGCATCATCAGAGATTAACCTGCTGATAAAAATTTTCTAAGGCAGCCAGAATATCAGCGTGCACTTTATCCATCGCTTGCTCTGCGTTTATGACCACGCAGTTCTCATCTGATTCAGCTAATGCTAAATAACGTGCGCGGGTTTTTTCGAAAAACTCGATCGCCTCTAACTCAATTCTGTCTAATTCTCCGCGTCCACGAGCACGTGATAAACCCACCTCTGGTGAAATGTCCAGATATAAGGTGAGATCTGGCTTCAAGCCTTGTAACACAATATCAGAAAGACTATTCAATGTTGCTTGAGATAAACCTCTGCCACCACCTTGGTAAGCTTGTGAAGACATGTCATGTCTGTCACCCAGTACCCACTTGTTGGCGGCAAGACTCGGTCTGATCACATTATGCAGTAACTGCGCGCGTGCAGCGTACATAATAAGTAGCTCAGTTTCACCTGCCACTTCTTCTTCATACTGGTTTTTAACAAGCGTTCGAAGTGCTTCAGCCATTGGCGTGCCACCCGGCTCTCGGGTGTTAATAAAATCAATTTGCTTGTCTGCAAGAAACTGTTGGCAAATTTGCATTGCTGTTGATTTACCAGCCCCTTCAAGGCCTTCAATCACAATAAATTTAGCTGTCATTACTTCTCTTTAAAATATACTGTCTTACGGCCTTATTATGATCCGTTAAGTTTTTAGAAAACTGGTGTTGGCCATTGCCTTTGGCAACAAAATAATAGTAATCAGTTGTATCAGGTTGAGTCGCCGCTACGATCGCCTCTTTTGATGGCATGGCAATGGGTGTTGGCGGCAAACCATTTATTCTATATGTATTATAAGGCGTATGCTCTTTTAAATCTTTGCGTTTAATGTCGCCATCAAATCGTTCTCCCAACCCATAAATCACCGTAGGATCTGTTTGCAAACGCATTTTCTTATTGAGTCGATTAATAAACACTGAAGCGATTTTTTTGCGCTCCCCAGCATAACCCGTTTCTTTCTCAATGATCGATGCCAATATAAGCGCCTCATAAGCATTTTGCAGCGGCAAATTGGCCATTCTATTTTCCCAAACTTGCGCGAGCTCTGCTTTCATAGCCTCATGAGCCCGTGTAATTATCGACAATGCGCTATCGTTTGCATGATAAAAATAAGTTTCGGGTAGTAACCAGCCTTCCGCATAGTTAGTCAGTTTTAATTGCTCTGAAAGCTTAGCCTCGTCAATATTGTAATCGATGAAATCAGCCGATTTGAGCTTATTGAGGACCATTTTTAAAGTGTCACCTTCGATCACGGTAAAACTAAACTGTTTTTGTTGGCCTTGGTGAATTTTATCAATGGCCTCTAACACAGTTAAATTTTGTAGCTCATATAAGCCTGGTTTTAGCGAGGTATTCGCAGGATATAATTTGGCATATACTTGCAGTGCAAAACACGAATCAATATTGCCTTTCGCTAACCACTCATTACAAAGCCGATGAACACCTGTACCACGTTTCACTTCAAATAGCTCAGAGATGTTTGTCAGTTGTAACTGCTTGAAGTGTGTAATTTGCTGTTGAATGAATACGGCAGCGAATAATATCAAAAGCACAAAGGCTGCGGTTATCTTCTTAAGCATATAAGGAACTCATTAAACTCTGTTTGGCGATTAAAGCAGCTTCAAGCTCAAACTGTTCAGCATCTAATTGAATAATTGGCACTAACTCCATCAAACTATTACAAGTAAACAACGCGTCCATATCAGACCAAAAACCGATACTCTCTTCAACTTCAATAATGGTATTTACTTGCTGCAATGCACTAATGTAAACACCTTTTATTCCTGCTTTTGACAATTTAGGCGTAAATAACTCACCATTTTTAAAACCAATCAAATTTCCTGCTGATGTTTCAATCACTTGATTATTGATGTCTAACACTACCACATCATGGCTATCAGTAAACTGCTTGGCATCTTGTTTAACCAACACTTGTTCAAGTCTATTCAATGTTTTTAAACCCGCCAACAAGGGTTGATGACCAAGTTTTACGTTTGAAGTGCTCACTTTGATCCCCTGAGCCTGCCAATCAGCATAATGTGTAGGAAAAGGAAGTACGGAGACAATCGCATTGAGGCTTGGCTCGTCAGGCGCTTGGTAACCACGCCCTCCCTCACCTCTGGTGATAACCACTTTTAATACGGCTAATTGATGCTCTGCCGCATGCTTTTCACACTCGAGTTGCAACTGTTGCCAATCAATTTTTGGAAAGTGGAGTGCTTTGGCACATGATTGCAGGCGTGTGAGATGTAAATCCCAGTGTTGGACTTTGCCTGATTTAATGGCTGCAGTGGTAAAAAAACCATCGCCATATTGAAAGCCGCGGTCTTGAGGTGTGATTGTAGTTGTTATTTTTAAGCTCATTTTAATCACAAAAAAGCCCGGCATTGCCAGGCTTTCTTTAGTAGTTTGTCGCCGTATTTAAGGATTATACCTTTTTAAATAGCAACGAGCCATTGGTTCCACCAAAACCAAATGAGTTACATAAAGCGTACTCAAGTTTTGCGTCACGACCTGTGTGCGCAATATAATCTAGATCGCACCCTTCATCTGGGTTATCTAGGTTAATAGTCGGTGATACTTTTTGATCGTGTAACGATAGCGCTGTGATAATTGACTCAACAGAGCCTGCAGCACCTAGCAAGTGACCCATCATTGATTTAGATGAACCAACCATCACTTTATCAGCAGCGGCGCCGAAGATGGACTTAACCGCTTGCGTTTCAGCTTTGTCGCCCGCATGCGTTGAAGTACCATGTGCGTTGATATAACCCACTTCTTCAGCGTTTACACCCGCATCTTTTAGGGCATTTTCCATTGCAAGCGCCGCGCCTGAGCCATCTTCAGGTGGTGACGTCATATGGAATGCATCGCCACTCATACCAAACCCAACTAGCTCAGCATAAATTTTTGCACCACGTGCTTTTGCATGTTCGTACTCTTCAAGTACCATCACGCCCGCACCATCTGCCAGTACAAAACCATCACGGTCTTTGTCCCAAGGGCGAGAAGCAGCTTGTGGATCATCATTACGTGTTGAAAGTGCACGAGCCGCACTAAAACCACCCATACCGATTGGCGTAGATGCTTTTTCCGCACCGCCTGCAACCATCGCATCTGCATCACCATAGGCAATCATGCGCGCAGCATGGCCGATGTTATGCAAACCAGTTGTACAAGCAGTAACGATTGAAATATTTGGACCTCTCAAGCCATGCATGATAGACAAGTGACCAGAGATCATATTGATAATTGTCGAAGGCACATAAAACGGTGACAGCTTACGAGGGCCACTATTAAGTAGTTTTACATGATTTTCTTCGATTAAAGTTAAACCACCGATACCTGAACCTACAGCTACACCTACACGTGCTGCATTTTCGTCAGTGATTTCAAGACCTGAGTCTTTTAAAGCTTGAACCCCTGCTGCAACACCATATTGGATAAACAAGTCCATTTTTTTGGCTTCTTTCTTCGGCATGTACTCAGTGACATCAAAGTCATTGATGAGACCTGCGAATTTAGTTCCAAAATT
This sequence comes from Pseudoalteromonas sp. NFXS53, assembly GCF_056629255.1. Classification (NCBI taxonomy): domain Bacteria; kingdom Pseudomonadati; phylum Pseudomonadota; class Gammaproteobacteria; order Alteromonadales; family Pseudoalteromonadaceae; genus Pseudoalteromonas; species Pseudoalteromonas sp. NFXS53. Next base: position 54,151 of record NZ_JBWVBR010000002.1, read on the forward strand.
TGTGGTATCAAAGTGCGTGATGTTAGAAATGCCACTTTGGCCTTCTAGTAAGCCTTGCCAGGTTGATGCTACATCATTACCTAGCGGCGTCAACATACCTAAGCCAGTTACTACGACTCGACGTTTAGCCACGGTTTCCTCCAAAAGGGATTGATTATTTTTATGAGGGGGTAGAAAAGACTAAGGGCAGCGAATGCTGCCCCAAGTGATACGTTTGATTACTCAGCGTGAGCAGTAACGTAGTCGATCGCTGCTTGAACAGTAGTGATTTTCTCTGCTTCTTCATCAGGGATCTCAGTGTCGAACTCTTCTTCTAGAGCCATTACTAGCTCAACAGTGTCAAGAGAGTCAGCACCTAAGTCGTCTACGAAAGACGCTTCGTTTTTAACTTCTTCTTCTTTAACACCTAGTTGCTCAACAATGATTTTCGTTACGCGTTCTTGGATATCGCTCATTCTTCTTTCCTTTATTAAAACGCATTTGCGTTATTTTCAGATTGCGGCGTAGTGTACGGCGCATAATTCTGTGTTTCAAGGATTTGCTCAGATATTTTGATCTGGTCAAACCTGTTATAAATTAATTTATACTTTTATCGCTCATTTTAATAGCAATTTCAAGTAAGATTGCAGCAAGATCACAAAAAATTAATTGAATCTTTTTTATGATCTACAGCAATTAAACCATGTACATCGCACCATTTACATGCAAAGTCTCACCTGATACATACGCAGCCGCATCAGACGCTAAATAACATACAGCTGCTGCAATTTCTTCAGGCTGACCTAAACGACCTGCAGGCACGTTAGCAAGCGTTGCTGCTTTTTGCTCATCAGTAAGCTCATCAGTCATATCGGTTTGAATAAAACCTGGTGCAACAACGTTCACTGTAATACCACGAGAAGCCACTTCACGTGCTAGAGATTTAGAAAAACCAATTACACCCGCTTTTGCAGCTGCATAGTTTGCTTGACCCGCATTACCCATTGTGCCCACAACAGAACCAATGTTGATGATACGACCTGCTTTTTTCTTCATCATAGGACGAAGAACCGCTTTAGACAGACGGTAGATAGAGCTTAAGTTGGTATCGATGATATCGTTCCACTCATCGTCTTTCATACGCATAAGCAAGTTATCACGAGTGATACCAGCGTTATTAACAAGTACATCAATATCGCCAAAATCAGCTTTAATTGCCGCTAACGTTGCTGTTATTGAATCAGCATCAGTCACGTTTAACGCGTAACCTTTACCGTTTTCGCCTAAATATTCACTTATTTTTTCAGCGCCAGATTCGCTCGTCGCAGTACCTGCAACAATCGCACCTTGTGCAACTAATGCATTAGCAACAGATTTACCGATACCACGGCTTGCACCTGTTACTAAAACAATTTTACCTTCTAATGAAAATAGATTGCTCATTCTTTATCTCTTCTTATTTCGCAGATTCAATTGCTGCTGCATCGTTCACAGATGCACAAGAAATTGATCTGTCAATACGCTTAACTAGGCCACTCAGTACTTTACCTGGGCCGAATTCATAACTTTGTGTAATACCAAGCTTTGCAAGTTCTTGAACTGTTTCAGTCCAACGCACAGGGCTGTAAAGCTGACGTACTAGCGCATTTTTAATCGCAGCCGCTTCTGCTTCAATGACAACATCAACGTTGTTGATCACGCTCGATTTCGGTGCATTGAATGCAAGTGCTTCTAAATCAGCTGCCAGTTTTTCTGCTGCAGGCTTCATTAGTTCACAGTGAGAAGGCACGCTCACAGCTAGTGGTAGTGCGCGTTTTGCACCTGCTTCTTTACAAGCCTCAGACGCTTTTTCTACCGCTTCTTTGTGACCCGCAATAACAACTTGACCAGGAGAGTTGTAGTTAACAGGTGCAACCACTTGCTCACCCGAAAGCTCAGCACAAATTGATTGGATCTTGTCATCATCAAGACCAATAATAGCAGCCATTGAACCTACACCTGCTGGTACGGCCTCCTGCATATAAAGACCACGGTTCTCGACCAACTTTACGGCTTCAGCAAGACTTAAAACACCTGCACATACCAACGCTGAGTACTCACCTAAGCTGTGACCAGCTAGCACGGTCTCAACTTCTGCATTGTTTGCTACCCATTCACGGTAAACTGCAACGCTCGCAGTTAGTAATGCAGGTTGTGTACGATGAGTTTGATTAAGTTCTTCAGCTGGGCCGTTAACAACAAGATTTGCTAGGTCATAACCAAGCGCTTCCGATGCTTCTGCAAATGTTGCTTTTACAATTTCTGATGATTCAAGTAACTCTGCAAGCATGCCAACTGCTTGTGAGCCTTGACCTGGGAATAAAAGTGCAATTTTCTGTGACATATAATGCTCTTTATAATAATAGTTATGCCACCCTCACCCCAAGTCAGTAATTTTCGAGGGACGATGGCGAGTGTTCTTCATCTAATGCAATTTGTTCGAAGGTCGCTTCTATTTTTTCAGGAACTTGTTTTTCAACTTCTCTGATAGCTTCTTCGATTGCAGCAAGAAACGCCTTGTTCGAAGCATTTCCGTGACTTTTCACAACAATACCACGCAATCCTACCAGACTTGCACCGTTATACTGGTCGGGGTTCACTCTTCTATAGAGTTTTTTTATGATTGGACTGAGTAATACGGCTAATAATCGGTAGAAAAAACGTTTTTTCAACGCTTTTGTAAACTTATGCATAATAAGTTTAGCAATACCTTCACATGTTTTTAGTGCGACATTACCCACAAACCCCTCACAAACGACAACATCTGCCTTACCAGAAAACATATCACTGCCTTCACAAAATCCTGTGTAGTTAATATAAGGTGTTGCCTTCATCATATTCGCGGCTTCTTTGATTGTGTCATTACCTTTAATGTCTTCAGAGCCAATGTTAAGTAAACAGACTTTTGGCCTATCACCTTTACAGGTCTCACCGGCAACAATACTGCCCATAATGCCAAACTGAAACAATGTTTGCGCATCACAATGCACGTTTGCACCAAGATCCAGTAAATATACGGGTTGTTTTTTTTCTGTAGGTACAGCAGAAATGAGTGCAGGTCGTTTGATACCGGGTAGCATTTTTAACACAAAGTGTGCAATCAGCAACAGTGCACCAGTATTACCTGAGCTAACGCAGGCTTGTGCTTGTTTGGTTTTTACTAAATCTAAAGCGATACGCATTGAAGAGTCTTTCTTGTTTCGAAGTGCTTGCGCAGGCTCGCAATTATTAGAAACGACTTCACTACAGTGCTTAATGATTAATCTTGGGTGTGAGTCTGCTTTATGTTTTCTTAAAGCATCAGAAATACAATTTTCATCGCCGCAAAGGAGCAATGTAAGATGAGGATATTTTTTTACCGCAAAAATTGCGGCTGGAATAGATGAACGGGGGCCGTAATCGCCCCCCATCATATCTAACGCAATGGTTAGATGAGTCAGCATAAAAGCAATCTCTTATTTAGAAATTACTTTTTCGCCTTTGTAGTAACCATCAGCAGTCACGTGGTGACGAAGATGAGTCTCACCAGAAACCTGATCTACAGTTAGAGCTGGTCCACTGATCGCGTCGTGTGAACGGCGCATGCCACGTCTTGCACGAGACTTTTTGCTTTTTTGTACAGCCATTAGCCTTCTCCTAAGAATTTTTCTTAAGTTGTTTTAAAATTTCAAATGGATTTGGTTTGCTCTCTGTTGCAACTACTTCACCAAAGCTCGCAGGCTCTTCGGAATAAGCGCAAGATGCTTCGTCGTGTGTTGGCACTATAGGAATCGCTAAAATAAGCTCGTCTTCTATAAGTTGACGAAGATTTATTTCACCTTCTTCATCCAGTTCAACCACATCGTAGCAATCAGGAAGATGGTCCGACTCATCACCCGCTTTAACCGGTGAATAAGCAAAGTCATGTTCCAAATCCAACCCTAAATCTCCATTACAACGCTGACAAATAACGGTCAGATGTGCACGGAAAGAACCGCGAATTACAACCAACCCTTGTTCATCATTACTGCAATGAATGTCTACCGCTATTTCACCAGTTTGATCTTGCACAACTTGCTCTAAGCGAGAAAGTTCTTCAAGCTGAACAACGCCGTCATAACTGAGTCTGCGTTGAGCTGCTCTGCAAGGATCAAGAGTGATGGGAATTTTCACCTTTTGCATAGGGGCTGCATCATATAGATAGTTAATGTTTTAGTCAAAATAAAAATCAAAGTTTCCTTTGTTTTTCGCTCTATTGCGCCCTATTCTAGCGCTATTGGTATTTTGACAACTAAGTGTTTATGAAAACTCCTCTTATTTTAGCGTCAAGCTCGCCATTTAGGCAGCAAATTTTAAAAAAATTAAACCTTCCTTTCTCATCGTTTTCACCTGATGTTGATGAAAGTCATTTATGCGATGAGTCACCTGTCGAATTAGTATCTAGGTTAAGTGTGTTAAAAGCAAAAGCAGCCAATGAAAAATTCAAAGAAGGTTTGGTGATTGGCTCAGATCAAGTAGCTGTTCACGACGGAAAAATACTTGGTAAACCCCATACAAAAGAAAATGCCATCAAACAGCTGCAAAGTTTTAGTGGCAATAAAGTGAAATTCTTAACCGGGTTGTGCCTATATGACATAGCAACTGACAGGCATGAAGTTATTGTTGAACCGTACAACGTTCACTTCAATCAATTATCTCTCGGCCAAATCGAGGCTTATTGCGATGCTGAAACGCCTTATCAATGTGCAGGCAGCTTTAAAAGTGAAGGTTTGGGGATTTGTTTGTTTGAGAAATTAGAAGGCAGCGATCCAAATTCATTGATTGGGCTGCCTTTAATTAGATTAACCCAGTTATTAGCTGGCTTTGACGTCGATGTGTTGCTCAGTCAAAAGAAAAGTATGTAAGTCAGTTAAACTGTCTAGCACTGTCAGCGCTTGCGTTTTTTCAAGCGCTGCTCGAGTTGCTGCACCATGAGTCAACCCAACCGCTGCAACACCCGCTTGCTTGGCCATTTCAATATCTAATAATGAATCACCAATCATTATGGCATCTTCAGCAGCTACGCCTGTCATTGTTAAAATCTGATTTAGCATATCAGGATTAGGCTTCGAGTGCGCTTCATCAGCCGTTTTAGTGGTAACAAAGTAATCTTCTGTCGATGTTTCAGCCATTAAGCGGTTTAACCCTGTACGAGATTTACCGGTCGCAACTGCCAACTGCATTTGACTCGCTGCTAAGGCGTCTAGTAACTCATTTGCACCTGTGAATAATGGTGTGGGAGTTTCATCCCCCTCTTTATAAACCATTTTATAAGCTTGAGCTAACGCTTCCCACTTATCTTCATCGTTTGGAAACAGCTTTGCAACCGCGGTCGGTAAAGATAAACCGATAATAGATTTGGCCGCATCATCAGTCGGAATGGCGGCCCCACAGTGCTTGGCTGCAAGTTTTAAAACATTTACAATTTTTGGCACTGAATCCATCAAAGTGCCATCCCAATCAAAAATAACAAGTTTATACTGCATTACTTTGCTCTTAATGTTTTTAAGGCATTATTTAATGCTTTATCTAATGGCGCCTCAACATGCATGGTTGTTTCATGCTTAGGGTGTAAAAAACGAAGATCATGGGCGTGTAAGAATAAACGACTTAAGCCCATCTCTCTCATACGGCTATCAAAAACTTGGTCGCCGTACTTATCATCACACGCAATAGGATGGCCTTTACATTGAGTGTGAACACGAATTTGGTGAGTACGACCTGTGACTGGTGATGCTTGCACTAACGTACAACCGTCAAAACGCTCAAGCACTCTAAAGCGAGTATGTGATGCCTTACCTTGCTCCTCATCTACTCGTACAACTCGCTCACCCGACTGTAAGGTGTTTTTTCGAAGAGGCTCAGTAACATTCTTAATTTTTGCCGCCCACTCTCCTACCACTAATGCCCAGTAGTTTTTTTCCATGGTCTTTTCACGGAGTTGCTCGTGGAGTCCTTTTAAAATAGAACGTTTCTTGGAGATAAGAAGACAACCTGATGTGTCTCTATCTAAACGATGCACAAGCTCTAGGTTTTTCTCTTGGGGTCTTAAAACGCGTAACGCTTCAATTAAGCCATAGCTTAAGCCACTGCCGCCATGCACAGCCATGCCTGAAGGCTTATTGATCACAATGAGATATTGATCTTCAAATAAGATTGCATCTTCTAGAGCTGATATTTTATCTAGATTTTTTGGTACAAACTCTTCTCGCTCAGCCACTTTAATAGGCGGAATACGAATTAAGTCATCAATTTGCAATTTATAAACTGGCTTAACGCGCTTTTTATTAATTCTTACCTCTCCCTTACGAAGGATTTTATAAATTGCACTCTTCGGCACCCCCTTCAAATGGGTCACTAAGAAGTTATCAATTCTCTGACCTTGCTGATCTTCAGTTACGGTTACAAAGCTGACTTTTAAAGGAGATTTTTCTGACATTGCCTAATCACTGATTTGAGTAATAATTTAGTTGCTATCACGACGTTATTAATGGGATAATCGACGCGCAATTTTTTTGCGAAACTGCTTTTTATCGCAAAGACAATAATCGTGATGCACATCATGGGTGACGATCATACAGATAGCAGCTTGGATTTCCAAAGCTTTTGTCATCCGAATAACACGTGCCTTTAGCTCACTTCGATGCGCGTAACAGATCGCAGTGAAGGCTAAGCATGATTAAAAAAGAAAGCAAAAATAGAAATAAATGTCTGATTGCGTAAGTAAAAGCCAAAAACGAGATTAAACTTATTCACTAAGAAGCGCCCTTACCGTGCGAATAAACTGGTAGTGATAACCGTCACCGTGCGCTTAAAAAATAAGTTGTAAGAACATTCCATTGACCCCAGTCGTGAGACTGCATCATTAAATATGGGGCACTCGTCAGGTCTACACTTTGCACATCAGACTCGACTTAATTTGAAAGTAGAGTTAACAATATGAAACGTATGCTGATCAATGCTACGCAGCAAGAAGAAATGCGCGTCGCACTGGTTGACGGTCAGAAATTATATGACTTAGATATCGAAAGTCCTGGCCACGAACAGAAAAAAGCCAATATTTACAAAGGTAAAATCACTCGAATCGAACCATCTCTAGAAGCAGCATTTGTTGATTACGGTGCTGAGAGACACGGTTTCCTTCCTCTTAAAGAAATCGCTAAAACTTACTTCCCAGAAGGTTACACATTCAATGGCCGCCCTAACATCAAAGATGTTATCAAAGAAGGCCAAGAAGTTATCGTTCAGGTTGATAAAGAAGAGCGAGGCCAAAAAGGGGCGGCTTTAACAACATTCATCAGTGTTGCAGGTAGTTACCTAGTCCTAATGCCGAACAACCCTCGTGCAGGTGGCATTTCTCGCCGTATTGAAGGTGACGAGCGAATTCAACTTAAAGAAGCGCTAAGCCGATTAGATTTACCAAAAGGCATGGGACTGATTGTTCGTACTGCGGGTGTTGGTAAATCATTTGAAGAACTAGAGTACGATTTAAAAGCACTTCTTGTTCATTGGGATGCAATCCAACAAGCTGCTGACAGTGGTAAAGCACCATTCTTAATTCACCAAGAAAGTAATGTAATTTTCAGAGCAATTCGTGATTATTTACGTCGCGATATTGGTGAAATTTTAATTGATAAAGCCCGTGTTTTTGAAGAAGCTAAAGCTCATATCGAGCGCTTCCGCCCTGACTTTATCAACCGCGTTAAACTTTATCAAAACGACGTACCACTATTCACGCATTACCAAATCGAAAGCCAAATTGAATCTGCTTTCCAACGTGAAGTGCGCTTACCTTCAGGTGGTTCAATTGTCATTGACCCAACTGAAGCACTAACATCAATTGACATCAACTCTTCAAAGGCGACCAAAGGTGGAGACATTGAAGAAACCGCGTTAAATACTAACCTTGAGGCGGCTGATGAGATTGCGCGTCAATTACGTTTACGTGACTTAGGTGGTCTAATTGTTATCGATTTTATCGATATGACACCGCCTCGTCATCAACGTGAAGTTGAAAACCGTCTAAAAGATGCTGTACGTCCGGACCGAGCGCGTGTACAAATTGGTAAGATTTCACGCTTTGGCTTACTTGAGATGTCACGTCAACGTCTTCGTCCTTCATTAGGTGAAGCAAGTCAGCATTCATGCCCACGTTGTAGTGGTCAAGGTACAATTCGCTCGAACGAATCTATCGCCCTTTCTATCTTACGTTTAATCGAAGAAGAAGCGATTAAAGAGAATACTGCACAAGTCAATGCGCAAGTGCCAGTAGCTGTTGCAGCATACCTTCTAAATGAAAAGCGCAAGTCTGTTCATCGTATCGAGAAACGTCATAACTGTAATGTATTCATCATTCCAAACCAGCATTTAGAAACACCTCACTATGAAGTTGTTCGTTTGCGCAAAGATGAAACACCGGAGACGGCAAGTTATGAGCAAATTGTTACACCTGAACCTGAAGTAATCGAAATTGCTGTCAGCACAACCCCTAAAGAAGAGCCGGTACTTAAAGGTGTTGTTATGCCTTCTGCACCAGCGCCTACACCTCAGCCTGCAGTAGTTGCTCCTAAAACAGAAGAGGTTAAGTCTGAAGGGTTATTAACGCGCATAGGTAATTGGTTAAAAGGTCTGTTTTCATCAGAGGAAGAACCTGAAAAGAAAGAAACCGAGAACAAAAACCAAGAACGTAAACCACGTCGCAATAATGACAATCGCCGTCGCAATCAGCAGAAACGTCGCAATCACAAGAAACGTGATGATGCCCAGGCTAAAGACAATTCTGAAAGCAAAGACCAGAATGAGAAAAAAGAAGGTCAGGAAAATCGCAATAAGCGCCGCCGTCAAAATACGCGTCGTCGTCCTGACAATCGCACTAATAAAGAAGCTGAAGAAAAGCAACAAACTAATACCGAAGAAACTGCAAATGCTGAAGTTCGCGTAAAACCGAGACGTCAGCGTCGCAACCTTCGCAAAAAAGTACGTATTGCTGATCAAGAAGCTGCTATTGAAAATCAAGATATTAACAATACAGTTGTAAGTTCTGAATCTGAAAATACGACTGCTTCTCAAGAGCAAACTCAAGTTAAAAATCAGGGTGAAGAAAAAACCATACGCTCTGAAACAAAGCGCGCTGAGAAGCCTAAGAAAGCTGCTAAAGCCGAAGATAAACCTGTAGAGGCTACTTCTGAAGAAGCAACTCCAGTAACGGAAGTGACGACTGAATCTGTCGAACAAGGTGAAGACGCACCGAGAACACGTTCTCGTCGCTCTCCTCGTCACCTTCGTGCTGCAGGTCAGCGTAGAAGAAAACCTGAATCTGCAGAAAAAGAGCAAGAGCCTGCATTCATCCCTGTAGCAGATCAAGCTGCAGCAGAATACGAAGCAGAGCTTAAAGCTAAGCAGGTAACAGAAGAGGTTGTTGAAGTAGCTGAAACGTCTAAAACAGAAGACGCTGTTGCAGTAGCCGAAGCATCTAAAGCAGAAGAAGCTATTGAAGTCGCTGAAGCACCAAAAGCAGAAGAAACTGTCGAAGTAGCTGAGGCATCTAAAGCAGAAGTAGCTGAAGCACCTAAAGCAGAAGAAGCTGTTGAAGTAGCTGAAGCACCTAAATCAGAAGAAGTTGTTGAAGTAGCTGAAGTACCTAAAGCAGAAGAAACTGTAGAGGTAGTTGAAGCACCTAAAGCAGAAGAAGCTGTAGAGGTAGTTGAAGCACCTAAAGCAGAAGAAACTGCAGAGGTAGTTGAAGCACCTAAAGCAGAAAAAGCTGCTGAAGTGGTTGAAGCCCCAAATACTGTTAACGCTTTGTCAGCGCTACCTCGCGTTCGTTTCCATGCCAATGCATCAGCGCCAATGACAAAAGCACAAAGCAGTGATGAGATTGATGCATTTGAAATGCCATCTGCGATGCCTTTAGAGCAACGTACACCTACTCATAACTCAGGTATGTCTGCTGGTTCTAAAGCACCAACGGCTAGAGCAAGTGCCGACATGGCCTCTCCTGCTCAAGTTGACTAAGTATCACTACTGACTAAAAAAGGCTGCAATTGCAGCCTTTTTTGTTTTGTTTTTTGTAAAAAACTAGAGTTTATACCAATCCTCTTAATTAAGTGATCTATTTTTAGGCAAGTAAAACTTGTCGGTAGCTAGGCGAAAATTTTGCCATTTAGTTGTTCTAAATAAGAAATTTTCAACGAAGCTAACGTCAGTTTTAGTCCCTCAAAATGATTAAGTATTATTGAGGATTGGTATTATCTACTTCGTATAGCTTCTCTTTCTCAAGCACCTTATGAATATACTTTCTAGTTTCGTCATAAGGTAAATTTTCGCTCAATACTTCTAAAACACGTTCAGAAGACATAGAGTTTATTACTTTGCTGGCGTTGCGAATGCTTCTAGAGCCATTGCCATTGAAAGCCCTCGCTACATTCCCAGCACCAGTATTGTAAGCTGCTATCATGCAGTACTTTCTACTTAAAGGATCTGAGATATGTTTTAAGTAGCGTTTGTCTAGTAAATGCAAATAAGCCGAGCCCGCTTCTATATTATTATCAGAAACGTATAAATATGGGGCTGACATTGGCGCGTCTATGTCATACAAAAAACGATTTACATCAATACCCGCGCTTGTAGGCACAACTTGCATTAAACCAAAAGCAGGTATATGGGACTTAGCCATCGGATTAAAATGACTTTCGGTATGCATCACAGCCAATATCGTTGCAGCAGGTAACTCAAATCGTGCACTTTGCTTTTTTATCGGCGCAAGGTATTTCTTTGCACGCTGTGATACCTGATTGCTTTTAGGCAAGGTGATTACAAATTCAGTAATAAGCGTATTCTTTGGTGCCTCGGAGATAATTTCAGGCACACTCTTTTTCAGAGTAAGCATACGCTTTTGTTCTAACTGTTTTAAGACTGCTTTATCTTTTTCTAAAGCGTTGAGCGATTGCTTATCGACGCTTTCGTTTACAAGCTGTTCGTCGTACTTTTTATCAAGCGCTTGTTGTTGAAGGCGCGTTTGTTTCTTTATCTCTTGTAAAGCCTTCTTCAATGCCTTTGCTTGAGATTTTTTATCGATCTTTGTGGTGTCTGCTTGTTTAAAATCTCGCTCATCTAAAGATGCAGGTGCATGGTTATAAAACTCTTTCAGTAGTGCTTGTTCTGAACGAAGGAATTGTTGAAATAACGCCTCTACTTCGTGTTTTTTAGGTGCGATTCCAGCCTTATGCTTAACACTCAAAGTGAGCGTATTATTCTCAAAGTCAACATTCAATCTGGCTGAATCATCCTCAGAATAACTCACAAACTGATTTTGGTTTGTTATTTGCGCATCACCCCAAGATTTTAAAAGCTGATCCCTGAACTTATCATACTCCGCCATTTGCGTTTCAACATAGCGGTTAAAATCTTTTAAGTGCTGCTGTTTGAACGCCTCGAATTCAGATAAGTTTTTTTCTTGCGAGGGCTTTTGCTCTGCCTGCCAGGACTGCATGGCTTTATCGAGTTCAGTATAAAGCGTAGAAGGGGTAGCTTGCACCTGCAGTGCTAAAATGGGGGATGCTGCTAATAGCATTAATTGACGTTTCATTTACTTGTCCTCAATGACAAAAAAAGCGCATCGAATGATGCGCTTAGAATTGCTTTAGTTTGTTAATCTAGCAATTTCCTTTTCTAAATCTTGTTCTGCTTTGAACGCTTTAAATTCCTGATATAAAAACTGCTCATCTTGTGGGTCAATTTTAAGCTTTGTTTCTTTCACTAGGTCTTGAAATAGTGTTTTTGTTAGCTCAGGTGATAAAGTCGTCAGAGCACAAAAATAATCTTTACCTGCAATATCAACAATATCGGCTTTAACTACACGAGAGCCACGTAGAGTCTGTTTGGTTAACTGCTTAGAGACAGAACTAAAAGTTGAGCCCACAGTTGTTTTATCATTTGCATCAACACGGTTAGCAAAAGTTTTATCTAAACCTTCAATACGTGTCTCAATTTGTTGCGCCAATGCCAAACGCGCATTAGCAACTGCCATTTTTTGATCTATCGAGATATTACCTGAGTATTTAATACAATCAGCAGCTGCAATACCATTCTCCACAACAGGGTTTAAAACCCAATCGGGTACATTTACACGAGAACTAGAAGCCGTGCTGTCTGACGTTGAACTACACGCTGATAGCATACCTGCCATGAACACTGATGCAATTAGTGGTTTAACTTTCATCTTGTTTTCCTTTATAGCCTTAAGCAATGTTAGAGTTACTGTAGCAAAGTTAATCAAGCTAAACAGTAATAAAGTGTAAAAACACCTTTTAACAATTTAACACTTTCAAATATTACTATTTTTCTTTAACTTACCTGATTATAAGTTACTATATTCTTTATTTATTTTCAGTGCAAAGGATGTGTCTTTGAAGGTATTTCATTTTTTTCCATTAAAACAGCTTTTAGTTTACTGTCTGACTCTAATGTTTCTATCAGGCTGCAATACTATTCACGCTAATAAAAGCGCCATCTTGCAAATAGAACAGGGGCAATTTGCTCAAGCAAAGCAGACTATAAAACAAAACTATTCGTCTGCGGGTCGAGATAGGCTTCTCCACGAATTAGAACTTGCGACTATTCTTCATTTAGAGAAAGATTACTTACAAAGTAATCAGCATTTAGACAGAGCAAAAGCACACATCGAATCGTTTTACACGGTTAGCATATCTGAGCAAGCCCTAGCAATGTTAAGTGGGCCCAGTTTTGCCAACTATGAAGGCAAAAACTATTATTTACCCCTGATACATTATATGAAAGCGTTGAACTTTAATTCACTCGCTCAACTTAACCCGAGTATGCGTGAAACCTATCTAGATTCGAGCCAAGTTGAAATGCGACAGCTTGATGTTTACATGGAAAATCTAAAGTCTGAAACCGGTGGTTACAAAAAATCCGAACAAGAAGATGAAGGCTCTCTTACCGATATCATTTACGACATTTTAAAACCAATCGCTGCACCTGAAGCGCTTTTAGAAAATATTGAATACAAGGATGATGCTTTCATTCATTTATTCAGTGGTTTACTAAGCGAACAAAATAATGATTTAGATGCGGCTCGATTACAGTACCAAAGAGCCGCTCAAGCATATGAAAATGGCTTTACTAAGCAATATGGTTTAACTGATACAACCGAAAAACTTGCACTGAAAAACTTAGCACGAGCGATGAAGTTAGCTGGCGGATATCGCTCAGAACTGCAAACCCTGCTGAGTAAACATAGCTCTCTTGAAGTACCCGAAAGTGCACAAGTTACGATTATCCAAAACCTAGGCATTGCACCTGAAAAAAAGCAGTTAAACTTTATGCTAAGAGCCGAAGCGCGATCAAAAGCCTTGGTTATGTATCCTATTTTTATTGGCTCAGAACAAGAAAAGCGTGAGCAACGACTTTGGTTTCAAATGCTTTATGCTGACACTAGCTTATTTGACCTGATGCAAAATTACATACTCGGTGATGTAAGCGATGTACTGCTTGGCACCATGACTAAGCGGATCCCATTAGGCTCTTTGTGGGATGAAGCTGAGGATATCGGGCTAATCGATGCCCTCGAATATGGGGGGAGGATCTCAGTAAGTTATTTAGCCCCGCCCAAATTACCGATCCGTAAGACTGAAATTTGGCAAGGCAATAAAAAATTAGCAGACCTTGAGCAATTTCATTCAATAAGTCAATTAGCCTTACAAAAGGCCTTGATTGATGCACAATCTGAAATCCGTATCGCATTTACCAGAGAAATTGTCAAAGCCTTAACCGCTCGCAAAGCGATGCAAGTAGCTGGTGCAGATCAAAACAACCTGTTAGGAAGCTTTGTCAAAATTGCTTCAACCGCCGTAAACGCAATTACTGCATCGGCTGACACAAGACAATGGCAGTCACTTCCTGCACAAATCAGGCTAGCTCAGCTTTCCCTCGAGCCTGGGCTACAAAATTTAACAATAAAAACCACCCTAAACTCGGGACGAGTGATACAACAATCGGCTAACATAGAAGTACAAGGTTCAATGACTGTTTGGCATACGCGTACCTTTTTAAATGCTACACCAACGGTTAATGCTCTATAAATGGAAAACACAATGCAGAGAACAAAAAACTTTTTAACCTACTCTGGTCTTTTACTTACAGGCACTTTATTCCTATCAGGCTGCCAAAGTACAAAGATTGAACGCGTAGACAGCAATCAAGAGATTGCTCTATCTGACAATTGGAATGCTAAGGATTCGCAACTCGTCGCCGAAGCTATGGTCAATGACATGCTCACCTTCCCATGGGTTAGCGACCACTTGAAATACCACAGTAACAAGCCTGCTATTATCATCCAAAGTGTTCGTAACAAATCTCATCAACATATTGCCGTTGATACTTTTTTAAATGATTTAAAACGTGCCATTTTAAGAACGGGCCAGGCTGACTTCGTGGCGAACAGCAGTATTCGAAATGAGATCCGTGAAGAACGTAAAGACCAAGAACTCAATGCCTCTATCGAAACACAAAATGAAATGGGACAAGAGCTAGGTGCGGATTATGCCCTCTCAGGGAGTATTAACTCATTTGTAGATGAACAAGATGGACAAAGAGTGACGTTTTACCAAGTAGACTTAAGATTAATCGATATGACAAGCAACCGTGAGGTATGGAATGGCCAGAAGAAAATTCAAAAACATCAAAAACGTTCGCGCTTTGGTTTCTAAAGCCCCTATAGCTGCGTGCTTATCTTTGCTGATGTTATCGGGTTGTCAGTCTACCTCTACTAGAACTGAGCCTGTCACCCCAGCTTGGATCACACAAATTCCAAGTGCACCGAATGTAGTATACGGCGTTGGTCAGGCGCAGAATTATGGCGATTTACAGCAAGCTAAAAATACAGCGATTGAATCAGCCCGTGTTGCTTTAGCAAAACAACTTAATGTCGTGATCACTGCAGATACCCGTATTGTGCAACAAGCCAGTAATGGCAGTAGTAAGTTTAAACTTAACGAATTAATTCGCTCCCAAGTGCCTGACTTAAAGTTACAGGGGTTACGTATTAGTGAAGAGTTTCAACAAGGCAATACCATTTATGCCCTGGCTGAGTTCAATAAAACCAATGCAATTATGCAAACCGAACTCGAAATTTCAGGTATTGATACTCAAATTGCTGGTGTGAGTTTAACCCAGCCGACAAAAACTCAACGTTTAAAATCGGCATTGAGAGTTAAGAAGCTTTTAGCTGAAAGAATTCAAAAGAATGAATTTTTATCTATGCTGCAAAGCCAACAAGTGATATTAAGTGAATCAGTATTTTATAAAGCCAAGCAAGCTGAAGAAGTGATTGCTGATTTAAGCTTTAATCTTGAGGTAACTTCTGAGAAAGAATCAAATTTAAGAGATCACCTAGCTAAAGCGCTCACAGATCAAGGCTTAAAAGTTTCGACATTTAAACCGGACTTTACCATCAAGATCAGAACTGATTGGCAAAATATTAATCAAGATAGTACCCACTACAGCGTTGCACAGACCTTTGTCTCTATCGTTGAGAATGGGGAAGAAAGAGCGCATTTCAACAGCAAAGTCAAAGCCGCTTCTTCTTATCAAAGTATGGCTAAAAATAAAGCCATGGATAAGATAGCTGATAATCTAGCTGGGCAAATCGCTGAGTTTATTTCTTCATCTTACATGTAAGTATTCACTTACGAATTAAGCTAATCTTAACTTTATCGCTTGGTTTCGGCCAAGCGTTTTTGTTTCGTTTAAGGCTGTATCAGCCAACGCCAGTAGATCTGTGTAATTATGTACTTTATCAGCTGAGGTCGTCGCAATGCCGATAGAGACCGTCACAAAGTCATTATCATCATCTTTGTTGTAACAGATTTTGCGAGATAAAATATTATTCTGTATACGATTTGCTATTTTGAGTAACTCTTTTTCTGGCGTATTGTGTAAAATCATCACAAATTCTTCACCAGAAAAGCGCCCTACTATATCTTCGCTTCTGCCTGCCGATAACACATTTGCAATGCCCATAAGTGCTTCATCGCCTGCCGCATAACCGTATTTAAGGTTATATTTTTTTAAGTCATCCACATCAATCAGAAATATGGTTAGTTCTGTACTATAACGGCAAGCTGTTTGCCAACTCCGTTGTAATACACGTTCAATTTCACGGCGATTATAAAAACCAGTTAATGGATCATGAGTTGCATAACCACTGATGATATCTAATTGATGTTTGGTACGAATATGCATTGCTAACCTACCAAGTAAGCTCTCTTTTTGTCTGCTTACATCGAGCATATCTGAAACACCGATTGCAAAACCTTGCATTTCAATTTCATCAGTTAACTTATCACTATAATAAATTACAGGGATTGTACTTTGCGACATTGCACGAAACTGCTTACAGAACTCAAAGTCAGGGTCTGCTTGGTGTTCAACGAGTATCAAAGCACAGTTTTGTTTCAGCGCTTTACTTAATAAAGTATCTTGCGACTCAAGTTTATAAAAATCATATTCTGCATGAGACAAATAACTTGAAACTACTTGAGATGATAATGAGTCTCCAAGCATAAACACTTTTTCATTAAACTTAAGATTACAGGCACTGTACTGATCAACTTGTTGGACGGCTTCATTTTTAAAGAATGACAGCAAAGTACTTTCGTTTTGTAAACCTGTAATAGAATCTCCGGCTCCGTTAATCAAGACAGGGACTTTATGTCCAAAGTCACCTTTTTCCCAGTCCGATTGCCATTGTAGAAGTTGTGCTTGCTGCTGCTCACTAAACTCAAACTCATCCACACCATATTTAACGAGTAAAGAATCTAAAATTACAGGGTCAGATATATCTAAATTGTCTATCCATAGTGCTCGGTATATAGCATCCCTAAACTCAAAGGCTTTACCTGGATAACTGCCAGACACCGCATTGAGTGTTTCATTCAGCATCGAAGTATTAACCATAAATTTGGGGTTATGGATCTCGATGTCAGACGCTTTATCTAATACAGCTTTGAATTCGGCATTGAGAATATCAATATACTTTAACTCTTGAACATTTGCAGAGGGTGCGTGTTCAACCAAGCGCCACTCAATATCGTTTATCAAATTGAGTTTTTTTAACCGCTCATGTAGTACAAAACAAAACGGGCAATTTATATCTGCATAAACAAACGACTTTTGATTCATAATAGTCAGGCACTATGAAGTGTATTATTAAATATAGACAAGACTTTACCTTAGAGTATGACAATAAAAAAAGAGCCGAGGCTCTTTTTTTAGAATTATCATAATTTACTGCTATTCGTTTTCTTCATAAAAGCGTTGTAACTGCTCTTTAAGATTCGGTGGAATGCCTTTTATTGTAAGCGTGTCATTTTGAGCATCATACAATACTCGCTCGCCTAAATGTTTACGCTCAAAACCCACACTTACACCGCCACCTAGACCCGAAAATTTCACCATAGTTGTTAACGTCTTCTTATCAACCGGAAATGATTCAGCTAAGTCATAGCTTTGATCTTTATAAAAGTCTTCAAATTGAGTCTCTGAAGATTTTGACAGTGTTTCAGATAAGTCAGCTATATTGGCGTCTTCGCCTGTTGTAATACAGTCATTACAGTAATCAAAGACTTCTTTTCTTAAGTCGTCTTTTTCTTCCTTATTAAACTGCTGTTCACTCAAATAGTCTTCTACAGCCGCCAACATCACGTTCGATTGTTGTTTAGCATCAATGCCTTCTTCACAGCCTAAAAAGTCCAAGAAAAAGTCAGCCACTTTTCGACCTGCTCTTCCTTTAATGAACGAGATATAACGCGCATCTTCAGGTTGCGTATCCCAAGCTGATAGATCAATTCTTGCTGCAAGCTGCATACGAGAAATATCTAAATGGCGCGAAGCAGATAAATCTAGCTCAGATGTAATCGAGTAATGCTCTTTGATGTTTATTAGTGCGATTAGCACATATTCTGTTGCTACATATTGGTAGTGACAAAATACCAAGTACCCAGTTTCGTTAAAGGCGTATTTGTTCAGCTCTTCTTTTAAAACTTTCGTCGCTTGTTCAGTCACACTATAAAAGTTTAATTCATTATTGCGATAACTCTGCATCGCCGATGCGACTTGGCTATTTTTATCTGGGCTAAACGCACAGTATCCCTTACCAGGTTTACTGGTGTAAGCATGATGTAACTGTTCAATAAATACATTCACTCGGTCGTTAATCGACATCTCATCATTGCGTAAATGGATTTGGGTATCTTCGTCCTGTTTGTCGACATAATGGACAACCAGTTTATTCACCTCAATGCTCATCTTTGTTTTTCGCGCCTCTGGTGTTAAAATAAAAAATTATTATTTATTGATTTTGAACCAACTGATGCCTATCCAATCTAAATATTCCAACAAACAAGTAGAACAAATTGTCGACCAGCTTATCGATGTGTTAACTCAACAACAGGCACCTGTTGATTTAAGTCTAATGTGTTTAGGAAATTCTATCACGCATATTCTAAAAGAACATGTGCCAGAAAATAAAAGACAAGCTGTTGCCGATAATTTCGCTAAAGCGCTCGTGCAATCGGTAAAATAACTGAATGAATCTCACCCCTGACAACCAGTTTTCTTCGAAAGCCAGCCAACTATTGAGTTGGGGACACTGGTTTACTTTCGCTAATATTGGCTTAGTACTGATGATCAGTACGATTTATTTATTTGCAGATAGCCAACCGAGCACACCGCTTGGCTGGTTCTATATGCTGATAACTTGGGTGAGTCATACCAGCTTTATTACGTTTTGTGCGTTTGTCTTAACCATATTTCCTCTGAGTTTAGTCTTTCCCTATCCTAGGCACATACGCGGCATGGCTGCAGCCATTGCGACAATTGGTGTTTCAACCCTATGTCTAGATGCTTTCGTATACTACAGCCTCGGCTACCATATTAATATTCAGTCGCTACCAGAGATAATTAGCTTACTTTGGTCGACACTCACAAGCTCGCCAGCCATAACGACTGTCATTGCCGGCTCTTTGATTATTATTATTTTAGGACTGGAGTTGATTGCCAGTAACCATGCTTGGCGGCATCTAGATAGACTAAAAAACCTAAAGTTTGCACGTTATGCTACCAGTGTGCTTGTCACTTGTTTTGCCTTAAGTCATAGTATTCATATATGGGCCGATGCGAACAACTATTTTGATATTACGAAACAAGACAATGTATTGCCACTCTCTTACCCTACAACGGCAAAAACCTTATTGGCCCGTCACGATTTACTTGATATTGAAAAATATCAACAAGCGAGAAATGTTCAATTAGAAGGCTCGAAAGGTGACTTTGTACTTAAGTCTTCATTACCAAATTGTGAAGCAGCCAATCAAACCGTCAACATTATTGTCTTTAAAAGCAGCGCTCTACTGAATAGCTTTGTAGCTGAACGTTCTGATTTGTCTGTGCTTGATAATGTTTTACAGCCAAGTAATCGTCAAGATGCACTGTTTAACCTTATTTATGGGCTACCTGCATATTACAATTCTGAGAAGCTACGAGGCTCTTTACCCGCTTGGTCACAGAAAAATGTGCTATTAGGCCTATCAGGCTTTACCGGGCTAGGCTTCAAAGATATTGATGGTGAGCATCCAATCAACATCATCTTAGCAGATAAACTTGAAGCTCTTCCTACTGAGAATGTGATCGCATTGTCGCTTACAGACGACAATAACAAAGAGCTAATTACCACCTCTCAGGCATATGTGTCAGATTCTATCCAAATCAAAAATAGTGATAGTTTTAAGCAACTTAACGACATCATTTATTCTGTGGTATCAGAGCAACTCAATTGCCCTACACTTGCTGAAGCTATCATGTTAGGTAGAAACCTAAATCAAGACTTCAGCCAAGAGGGCGTGAATTACTCTAACGGTGTGTTGATCACGTTCAAGAAAGATAGAATTACTTTGGTTAACCCAGATGGCAGTTATAAACAAATGTCAGGCTCAGAGGGGTTTTTATTAGAACAAAGTTTAGATATCCCTTTTCTTATCCACAGTATCAAAGAATTACAAAAGTTCACTCGCAGTAGTGGTGGCAATTAACTTGCATCTCCTTTTAGCTTTACTATATTTCTATAATCCTTCTGAGGGTCATGGAGAAAACTAAAGGGAGCTGTTTATGCTAAGAACATATGCCATCATTCTTATACTACTGTCTATGAGTGTGTCTGCTGAAAAGGTCTCTGTAAGTTACTATAAGTGCGTTACAGATAGAGGGACTATTTTTAGCCAGCACCCTTGTGGTAAAAATGGTACTGTTCATACACTGACGCATTCCAACCCTGAAGCAAAGATACCTTCTGAACAGCATTTCAAAACACTCAATAATCTAGAGAAAAAACAAATAGTTCGAAATTTAAAGCGTGAGATCCGTGCTAAGCGTCAAAAATCAGCTATATTGAGCCGTGACAGAGACAGAGACTCTAGAGAACAACAAGCTCGCTTGAATCGCGTTATGGATGACCGAAAAAAACAACAAACTATCCGAGATGTTAAAAAACAGCTCAAATCTATCAATAAGCAATA
The DNA here is from genome assembly GCF_056629255.1 of Pseudoalteromonas sp. NFXS53. Lineage (NCBI taxonomy): Bacteria > Pseudomonadati > Pseudomonadota > Gammaproteobacteria > Alteromonadales > Pseudoalteromonadaceae > Pseudoalteromonas > Pseudoalteromonas sp. NFXS53. The sequence continues at coordinate 74,778 of NZ_JBWVBR010000002.1, forward strand.
TTTAAAAGATATTAAAGACATTGATAAACAAATAGCGAGATTAGAGAAGCAACTAGCCCGCTATCAATAAAGCTTAAAACAAGTTAAGCAAATCATCATCTTCTCTAGACCATTGTGGGATAGCCAAACACCCCATTTTCATTATATAGTGTCAGCAAGATAATGCGTTTTTGGTAATTTTACCTCTATTTTGGCGGCAAATTACCTAAATATCGAGGATGATGATGCACGCTTTCAGTCTAGCCCAATTGATACTTTCTGGCTTTGCTAAGCACTATCAATTATTTCAACAGATAACAGGGCAAGCCCCTATCGCTTTTGCCACACAAGATTGGGGTAAGATCCAACAAATCAGCAAAGCACGTATCCATCATTATGATGCTAGAGTCAACGAAACCATCAATGACGTAAAAGAGCTACTAAATTGTGATGTGCTTGATGAAGCTTTTTGGTACCAAGTAAAACAGCGCTATCTCGACTTATTAACCTTCCATCCTCAAGCCGAGCTAGCAGAAACCTTTTATAATTCTGTATTTTGTCGTTTGTTCGACAGGCAGTATTTTAATAATGATTTTATTTTTGTCGAAACAACTTTAAAAGATGCACCAGCTGTTGCCGTTGAAACCGAATATCGAAGTTATTTTCCAGTTGTTAAAGGGTTAAAACCCACAATCAAACAGATTATCAATGAGTTTGACTTTCAATGTGAGTTTGCCAATTTAGAACAAGATATTAGATTATTAGTAAAGGCGTTTATTCAACAAGCACCAGATACGCACCACCAGCACCATCAGATGCGTTTTGATATGCTTCCCTCACCATTTTATCGTAATAAAGGCGCCTATATCATTGGCCGTGTTGTCTCTCAGAGTGGCATTCAACCCTTTATTATTTCTGTGTTGCACGACAAGAATGGCAAGCTTTGTATTGATGCCTTACTGACAAACTCTTCACAGATGCGAGTTATTTTTGGCTTTGCACGGGCTTACTTTTTGGTTTCAACCAATACCCCATCAGCTATGGTGCATTTCTTAAATCAACTGATGCCAAATAAAACACCTGCTGAACTATACAATGCCATAGGCTTTCATAAACAAGGTAAAACCGAGTTCTATCGTGAGTTTTTACACCACCTAGACAACAGCAGTGACCAGTTTGTGATCGCACCTGGCACACCCGGTATGGTGATGATGGTATTTACGCTACCAAACTTTCCTTATGTTTTTAAAATCATTAAAGATAAATTCTCTGAAAGTAAGCCTTTTGGTCGCGATACAGTATTAGCTCGATATCAATTGGTCAAAAATCACGACCGTGTTGGTCGAATGGCTGATACCATTGAATACTCAGATGTTGTACTGCCGCTAAATAGATTCTGCCCTGAATTACTAAAGCAATTACAAGCAACCATTGCTGGCAGTATCAAGATAGAGAATGATCATTTAGTCATTAAACATTTATACATCGAGAGACGAATGAATCCGCTCAACCTTTTTATTGAGCAAGCTTCTGACGAACAAAGTTTTAAAGTGATTGACGATTATGGATTAGCCATCAAAGAGATGTTGCAGGCTAATATATTCCCTGGAGATATGTTGCTGAAAAACTTTGGTGTCAGTAAACACCACAGGGTGATATTTTATGATTACGACGAAGTGCAATACCTAACAGAAATGAATTTTAGAGCCTTGCCGAAGCCAAGTTTAGATGACTTATACTCAGGGGCTGATTTATATTCAGTTGCACCACAAGATGTATTTCCTGAGCAGTTATTAACTTTTGTGATGACGAACCCTAAATTGAAAACATTCTTTGAGCAGACGCATCCCGAATTATTAACCGTTGAGTATTGGCAAAATGCACAAGCCGATATTATCAACAAAGTGAGTAAACATATTTACCCCTACCCACCAGAGCAAAGATTTAACCACATTGCGAAACAAAAGAGATTAATGTGAATATCAGTAAAATAGATTTAAATTTATTAGTATATCTCGACACCTTATTACGAGAATGCAATGTAACTAGAGCTGCAAACCAGCTTAGTATTACGCAACCAGCCATGAGTAATGGCCTAAAGAGACTGCGTAACTTATTCAACGACCCTATTTTAGTTCGAACCAGTGATGGCATGGTGCCTACTGAGCGCGCATTAGAGTTACAGCCCGTTATTCGCGGTATTTTAATGACGCTTGAAGAAACCCTTGCACCAAATCGAGAATTTGAAGCAAGTCAAAGTAAGCGTGTATTTAGGATCATGGCAAGTGACTACGCCGCAAGTACGCTTGCGCCAAAGTTATTAACTAAGTTACATGAAGAAGCACCTGACACCACACTAGATATATTAACGCCAAGTGACGTCACCTTTCATGATGTAGAAAATGGTAAGGTAGATATGGCCATCAACCGTTTTGAAAATCTACCTCAATCTTTCCACCATAAACGTATCTGGAAAGACAGTTTCTGCTGTTTAATTAAGTCTGATAACCCTATTATCGATAAATTTAACCTCGATGCTTATTTAAAGGCACGCCATATTTGGGTAAGTAAAACTGGCTTTGGTGTGGGTGTTGGTATGGACCCAGAAGATGTGCAAAAACTGGGGTGGGTTGATGAAGCGCTTGCGCACTTTGGTAAACACAGAAACATAGCTACCTTTACCCGTAATTATCATGTCGCTATTCACCTCGCAAAAGAACAAAACTTGATTGCCACACTGCCTTCAAAAGCCGCCAATATTTACAAAGATGATCCGCAGTTGGCTATTTTAGAGCCGCCGTTCCCTATTCCACCTTTCGAGCTAGATATGATCTGGAGCCCTTTGCTACACCGCGATGCAAGCCATATTTGGCTCAGACAGAAAGTCGCAGAGGTGGCTGAAGAATTAAAATAGCCTTAACATCATGAAATTAAAAACTAATACCTGCTTCTGCAGGTATTTTTTTGTTCAAAAAAACACAAGACGTTACATTTAAGATGACAAATAAAGCTAACTCAAAGTAAAAAATCTTTGACCCAATCACTATTTTGACGTAATTTTATTCATGTTAAAAATATTTAACCTAAAGTAAAAGGAAACAAACATGACTAGACAGCAAAAATTTAAAGAATGGCTGGATAGCTGTAGCTTTCGAGAAGTGACATTACTCGTTGACTTGCTTATTTGTGGCTACATCTTGTTTTATTATTTACGTGCTGTGTCATTAGCAAGTACTGAACAGTTGAGTGATATAACTTGGTTATCAGGGCTACTTGGTAATGTAATTTTTTATAGTATTGTTTTAATGATCGCCAGTTATATTCTCTTAGCATTTGCAAGTGACAAAGAACTAGAGCAACCCATGGATGTGCGTGAAAAGCAGATCAACTTAATCGGCTACAAATACTCAGCCTGGATCTTACAAATAGGTTTAGGTATAGGCATTTTCCAATATCAAATTGAAGCTAACCCGTTTTTTGCAGATAAAATCAGCATGCCTTATTTACCACTACATATTATGGTCGTCGCCTTTATCTTAGCTGAAATCGTTTTTTATGGTGTACAACTCATTAAAGGCCGCACAGGAGCGATTTATGACTGATCGCGTTATCACTAATTCGATTAGAACGTTGAGATTTTTAAACAATGAGATGACGCAAAAGCAACTTGCTGAAGCCATCGGGGTGACTCGTCAAACAGTGATGGCCATTGAAGCCAATAAATACTCACCAAGTTTAGAAGTAGCTTTTAAAATTGCAGAAGTCTTCTCTTTACCACTTGAAGAAGTATTTCAATATAAAGAAGCTGAATAAAGCCAAAGGGTTGGCTTTATTCTCTTTGAAAAAGCTTAGAGCTTATTAGTTTCAACCTGCTTTTCACTTTTAGCTTGTTCTAATTTGTGTTGTTTAACTGCATCTTCGTAACCAATCTGAATATATGTATGCAATGCACCTAAATAACCCACTATGAGTAGTCCTAAAAGCATAACTGCACAAGACTTAAAAAATACTTTTATTTTATTTTTATTAAAAAAAGTCGTGTAAGTATAAATAGGAAATACGATTGATAAACACAAGGAAGTATATCCTATAACTTTTGCATCTAACCAACTCGTAGCAACTAATATTGAAGAAAACCAGGTTAAATGTGCAGATGGTAAAATTGCTAATACGTAAAACTCAGTAAATTTAATACCTTCTTTTCTAAAGAAAACTCTTAATAACAGAGCAAAAATTGCTGCGTAAATAAAAGTTAAAAACAACATTGAGCCTTCTATAATTTTGCTTAATACCTCACCAAAGTGTTGAGTTTCTGGTGAGGTAGAGCTTATGAATGCACTCATTGTCAGCTCACTGACAGATTGACCAGTTAAAGCAGTAAAAAAAATAAAAAATGTCAAACTCCAGAAAGCGTATTTAATTGGATTGAAATAGCTTGCTCTCTTGCCTTCAATATAATCTCTACACACTCTAGCAGGAGAGGTTGTCATTGTGATAAATGTTTTTAAAAATGGTGACTCAAATTCTAAAAGCGCTCTTTGAGCTGTTTTAAATAACTCTTTAAAAGTAATACGTTGTGCTTTCTCTTGACCGCACTCTCCACAAAAACGCGTTGTTAATTTTGCACCACAGTTTAAGCAATTTGTTTGCTCATCAAAATTTACCACGTGATATATCCCTATCGAAAAACGACTAAAAATAGACTGTTACGCACTATTATTGTAAGTAAATTGTCCCTAACCTGATACTTCCTGTCAAAGGTTTATTTACATATCCCGTATCAATACATTTAATAAAGCGTCAGTTTTAGTCCTCAAAAGGATTAGGTATTATTAATATTTACGAAAATAAAAAAGCTAATCACGTTATATGATTAGCTTTTCTAAATGCTTAAAAGGTCAGAGTGCACTTTATTTAGCTAATGGCTTTTCGCCCTGAAAACGCATGCATAAGCGTCATGCCATCGACCAAGTCAAGTTCTCCGCCTACAGGCATGCCATGGGCAATTCGAGAAGCAAGAACATCATATTTTTGACAAAGCTCAGAGATAAAATGTGCTGTTGCTTCACCTTCTACAGTTGGGTTAGTGGCGAGAATCACCTCATCGATATTACCTTCTGATAGACGACGCTCTAACACATCTAAACCAATCTCATTAGGTCCTATGCCATCTAACGGTGATAAATGCCCCATTAATACAAAGTACAAGCCTGTGTACTGACCAGTTTGCTCAATAGCAAGCACATCTGTTGGTGATTCAACTACACATAATAAGCGACTATCTTGGCGTTTAATATTTTGACAAAGCGAACACTCTGGCTCCTCACAAAATGTGCGACAAGTTTGGCAATGCCCGATAACTTGCATCGCTTTAGTTAGGCTGTGCCCTAACTGGCTGCCGCCATCTCTGTCTCTTTCAAGCAGGTGAAAAGCAATACGCTGAGCCGATTTAGGACCAATGCCAGGTAAACAGCGCAAGGCTTCAATGAGTTGTGATAAGGTTCCAGATAGTTGCATAACGCTTCTTTTTTATTTAAAACTCAACACTTATACCAACCCTCTTTATTAAGTGATCTATTTTAAGGCAAGTGAAACATGTCGATAACAGGGAGAAAATTTTTCTATTTAGTTGTTCTAAATAAGATGTTTTCAACGAAGTTAGCGTCAGTTTTAGTCCCTCAAAATGATTAAATATTACGAAGGGTTAGTATTGTGTACTAAGTATGTCTTGTTAGATTAATGTGATTATAAAAGTGCGACAAACCTGTCACAAGTATAATTGAATAACTTAAAGAAAAATCATAGATAAGTGTCATTTCGTGCCAGCTTTTTATTTCAAGCTATACTGAAATGATGAAGATAAATCGACGCTTATTTATCAAAGGGGCATTGAGTGTTGGTGCCCTTAACTACTGTGCCCCGCTTTTGTGCCTTCCAGTTGAGACTATTCAAATGGAATATGACCTAATGGAAGAGCGAGATAAACGCAGTAGAGCTGACTATATTCTCAACTTTGCTTCTCCTTATAAAACCAGCCAATACAGAACGACTCCTCACCTACACCAAGAATTAAAGTTTTATATTGAGTCATTATCTGAAGGCAAAGTATACGTATCACTGTTTGACAATGGCCAACTTGGTGTAGGCACTGAGTTGATGGCCTCCATTAACCATAAACGTATAGATGCCGCGTTAATTTCAGTTTCTAACTTATCCCGTGCTCTGCCATTACTCGACATCTTAAACATCCCTTTCTGGACGAGTAGCAACCAAGCTTACTTAAATTTGATCAGCTCTAAACATTGGTACGATTTAGTACTCGCCCCCATAAAGGATCAGGGTAAATTTCAAATTCTTTTACACCATATTGTGGGTTCACGCACATTAACAACGGTAAAACGTTCTAACAAACGCGTCATAATGCCTGAAGATCTTAACGGTGTAACATTACGCGTTCCGGCATCTAAAGTGCTCACTCACTTTTATAAACTTACGCAGGCTAACATTGTCGAAATACCATGGCGTAAAACAGCTAAAATGGCCCGTCTAGGTCTAATAGACGCGCTTGATCCAGGTATAGTTGGACTTCATTCAGGTCCTGATGGCTTAAAAAGCTACTTAAAACATGTTACAAAAATCGACAGTGTGCCGGATGCATGGGTGACAGTTATCAGCCAAGCTTGGCTAAAACAGTTACCAGCCACTTTGAAAGAAGCAGTGAGCATTGCAGCAGAAAAGACATTTGAGCATCACGTCAGTAATTTTAACTCTATTCATACTGCGTGTATCAAAGGGCTCTCAAAATATGGCACAGCTATTTATGAGCCAAGTAATAAAGAGCAATCAGAATGGATAAGGCAGTTTGGTCATCACCAGCCTGCCTGGCGGGACATAAAAAAAGATTTATTAGGTGATCTCAAAACCTTTGATAAATTACTAGACGCGACCAATGAAACCAGCCGCTTTCAGCTTTCTTAGTATTGTGAACACCCGTATGAGTTAATTAATCTCCATCAACAGGTTTTCAATTTTCATACTTAGGCCTAATTCTTCGCACCGAGTAAGTTCAAATTTTCTAAATATGAGATCCCTCTTTTTTATATCTTGCTCTTTGTTAATTAGGCTTGATATGTCTTCAGCACAAAATGCTTTTAACCTTTCTCTTATTGAAGCGTCAACAATCAAATCCTTTGAATATTCTACTCGCCCATTTGCTTTTCTCTCTGAAAAACCTTCCATATTTGGCTGCAACTCGAACTTGCTGCCGGTCGGGTAAAAATTATATAAAAATGACTGCTCTGAAAGCTTTTCGATTAACACTACCCCTTGTTTTCCTAGTACTGAAAACTTTTCCGATTTATTTTCAACTTTAAGTGCCGTGGTTTCATCCACGCCAAAACCCCACCTTTGACCTGTTTCAGCTAATAATACCGCTAGCCTTGGTGTGCGCCCTCTTTCACTAAAGTGCGTATCTAAAATACCAAAACGAAAGCTGCCTAACCCACCTCTTTTGTCATACGTCAACGCATCATGGGGTAAAGCGTCACATCCACCATGTTGCTGACAATTCTGCTTTGGTGGCGCTTCGGCAAATGCCCCTAACTCAAGCGCGCTTAAGCTTGTGCCATTGGTTATCATAGGCACTTGCCCATATGTGTTCTTGCCACCAGACTGCACCGCTGTACCTGCACTGGTACCGATCAAAACTGGGCGATTTTGTATCGCCTTCAACCAAGGAAACGCCTTGCCTGTTTGTGCATCAACCATCACCTGTTTTGTAAGAGACTGATCGCCACCATTAAACATCATGCCACCAGCGGTTTTAATTTCTTGAGTGAGGTTGTCGATGCCCTTTTTACACAGAGCCAGCTCTTGCGCAGTTAAGTCGGGGTAAACCAATTCACGATTAAACACGTTATTGAGCTTGTTTCGGTAAATATCTAGGTTGTCACAATCGTTATTACTAATTGCTTTAGCTAAAGCTGGAGTCAATGCGAACCAATTTGCCTCTATGCCATAAACGCTAAAAAGACCCTGATAGAAATCGGCTGACTCGTAGGGGTCGCGAGAAGATGCAGTACTCAAGAGTAATTTGTTATTGTTTTGCAGCTTTAGCGTTTTTACAATGTCATTTAAAATCTCAGTACTGGCAAGTTCATTATTAAACTCAGTTAGCACTTGCTCTTTCGCTCTACTTTGTTCATACAAAACAGGCACTTCTAACATATCAAAAACAAAGTAATATTCTTCATTACTCCAACGCTTATACAAGTAGCTATCTTGTTGCTTAATTGCAGCTATCAGCGCTGATTTTGAATATAACGTCTTCGATTTAATTGCATTAAGCAACTTCCTAGTTCGATGTTTATGTTGTGTGTTATGAGTTGGCCATTTTTCATTCACAGCATTGAGCGTGAGGTCATGAACAAAAAATAATTGTTGGCGCTTAGCAGCACTTTCAAAATTGACTTTTTCTGAACAATTTTGAGTACTTTGACTTGAGCAAGTTTTAAGCGAACCGCCAATTAGATAAAGGGTTTGCGCAATAGATGACGCGCTAAAAAGTAACAAATAGCCCAGACTGATACTGGACAAAAAACGAGCAAAGTTCATACGGACTTTTCCATAAATTTAAAAAATCAGACTTGTCATCACAAAAAAAGCTGTGATATAACTTTTATGAACATTGCAGGAAGCAAGCTAGCACAGGCCAGTTTGCATTGTCAAAAATGAAGAGATGAAGCTATGTATAAAAAAGCGTTTAAGCTTGTTTGCTACTTCTACTCACCTCACTACCTTTCGGAGTGGTTCGACGAGTAGACACACGGTATCAATACCGTGGTGTTGTCTATTGGTATGCAACCCACCTCAAAAATCATAAAAAATAAATTCTAGCTGTCGAAGGCCTTGATCATCTTGCGAGCTTTATGCTGATTAATGCCATTTACAGGATAGTTACGTCTTTTACCTGCTCTCTTAATTCAGTTAAATGTCTTTGAGGATGGTAAGGCTCCTATCTGTTTACCCAAATTGCGTCGGCAGCTAACCAAAAGTTAGGTGAAACATGTACAACAAGTTATTTCTTGGTGTTGCTGCAGCGTTGCTGAGCAGTGGCTACACTCATGCACAACAATCAGAACAAGCAAGTTTAGAAAAAGTCGAACGTATTGAAGTCACAGGCTCTCGCATTAAAGGCGTTGACCTAGAAGGTACTCAACCCGTAACCATTATCTCTTCAGAAGACATTAGCCGCTCTGGGGCTACCTCTGTCATTGAGCTTTTACAGGATTTACCACAACTCAAAGGTGGTGCGGGCACCTTCACTACCAGTGAAAGTGGCAGTACGTCGACTTCAACTCCTGCAGGTCAAGCAGCTGCCAGCTTACGTGGTATGGGGCCTTCGGCCACATTGACGCTCATCAATGGACGAAGAATTGCGCCAAGCTCTTTTGCTGCTGGCACACAAAACTTTGTCGATGTGAACGCTATTCCACTGGCTGCCATTGAGCGAGTTGAAATTTTAGCGACCGGGGCTTCTGCAATTTATGGCGCAGATGCGGTTGCTGGCGTCATTAATTACATTCTGAAAAAAGACTTCACCGGTGCAGAGCTGGATGTATCATTTTCAGATAGCTTTGAAGACAGTGACGAGAGCAAAAAGCAACTTAACCTGATCTGGGGCAGCGAAATTGAAGGTGGCAATGTCACCGTGTTTGCTGATTACTTCGATAAAAACCAGTTTAATGCTTCAGACCGTAATTACACTGCCACGCCGTCTTTGCTTAACAGTTACTCTTACCTGCCGAAACTCGAAAATACCCCTAATATTTATTATTACAGTAGCCAAGATGGTAATGAAATAGGCGCGCCAGGCTGTAAAACTGAACTTGTCACAACGGAATATGGTGAAGAAATTTGCGCCTATTATGGTAATCAAGATGACGTATTGAGCGCACCATTCGAGAGCCTATCAGCAGGTTTTATGGTTAATAAAGCATTTAATGACCTAATCTGGAACACTGAGTTTTTTTACAGCACCACTAAATCAACCGCCTATTCAACGCCAGCAGCCATTAATCAGCTTGATGATGCTGAAGGCCCTTGGGTGAAAGAAGATGCGTTATTTATATTTGATGATGCCCAAGGTAATAACGCCCTCTTAGATGCTATGTATATCGACCCATTCGATACTTACTTAGGCCAAGAACAATGGGGCTTCCGGTTTGATGCACGATTTAACGACCCAAGAACCATTGAGGTAGAATCTAAAAACTTCCGCCTAGTTTCTAGTCTTGAAGGTCAACTTGGAGAGTGGGATTGGCAATCAGGCGTGCTGATCTCTGAGTCTCGCTCAGAGCAACAAGCAATTAATGGCGTGTATAACCGTTACCAATTCCATGCAGCATTGGCAGGCGAACTTTGCTCTGATGGTTCAATTAGCTCTCTAGGTGATAACGGCGTTACCTGTAACAGCGGTCAGTTGCTTGATTTTTATAACCCATTCTTGGTCGATGATGCAAACAATGATGAAATTCTTGCACTCACTCAAGCAATGCCAACGCGCGAAGGGAAAAGTCGTGTCTATGGTATCGATCTCACTTTCTCGGGCGAGTTATTCACGCTCGGTGATATTGATGTGCAATCTTCATTTGGATTTGAAGCCCGTAAGGAAGAGCTTTCCGATATTCCATCTGCAAATGCAGTAGCAAAAGCTGAAAATGACTATTTGGTCGATGTATTTGGTTATGGCTCGAGCATAGCTGAAGCAGAGCGTACGCAATACGGTGCTTTTGCCGAGCTTTATGTTCCGCTCACTGAGCAAGTCGAGATGCAATTAGCGGGTCGATACGATCATTTTGATGATTTTGGCTCAACGTTTAACCCAAAAGTCAGTATCAGCTACAGACCTACTGACACTATCTTACTTCGCGCGGGTTGGGCAACGTCTTTCAGAGCACCGTCTTTAACGCAAGCAGGTGTCAAACTTCGTACTACTACTTCATCTTTTGATTGCGGCGCAAACCAAGCAATTGCAGACCTATATTGTGAAGGCGATGGCACACTTGTCAGCGTAAACAGCTTAGAGTTAGGTAATGAAAACTTAAACGCTGAAGAATCTGATTCACTTTCAATTGGCTTTGCATGGAGTCCTTCAAGGCAGACCACTTTGATGATCGATTATTGGCAGTTTGATTACAAAGAAGTCATTGATACCAACATGACTGCAGTGTTAGATCGCGCCATTTCAGACGCCTCACTTCGCCACTGTGGCATCGTACCGCAAAATCAAATGGGCATTTCATATGGTGAAGATGTGTGTAGTGTCACCGATAATGCAGGACTTAGAATTGATGAGACTGGCGCGAACTTATCTGAAATATTAGGTGCTTATATCTCAGAGTTTGACCCTCGTTCGCAATCACTGCAACTATATCGCGATCATGTTATCCAGCTTGAAAATACCGGCACTCAGAATATTCGCGGGTTAGATATTAAGTTCGATCACAGATTCGAATTGGGTTTTGCCGATTTAAAACTGGCATTAGATGCAACACACTATCTTGAATATGACCGCAATAAGCCAGGCTCAGATCAAATCGAGTCCCTTGTAGGTACATTTAGATACCCTGAAAATGTTGGCCGACTCTCTGTCACACTAGACACTGATAGCTACTACATCTCTTTGTCTGCCAACTATACTGACAGTTACCTTGATGATATTGAAGGTTTAAAAGGCCGTGAAATTGATGAGCTTGACGAACTAGGCTTGCTCGATACAGAACAGCAACACACCGTAGATAGCTGGACTGTGATGGATCTCAATGCAGGTCTAGAGTTGAGTGAAAACCTGTTTATTAGAGCCAGTATCAAAAACTTATTTGATAAAGCACCACCCGCAGTATTTGGTTCAAAGCGTGGCTTTGATTCAATTAACCATGATGCGTTTGGTACGACTTATCAAATTGGCTTATCAGCTAAGTTCTAATGGAGGAATGGGGGCAACCCCATTCTAAATTAACATGCATCAAAAATATAAAATGCCAGATGCCTTCGTCATCTTAATGATGATGGTCGTACTATGTTATCTGGCCTCTTTTTTTGTACTCCCTGGTTTTTTTGATACACCAGAGCAAACGAATACGGTCATGCTGTCGCAGTTTAGTCAAATTGCATCACCTGCCCCGATGGCACTGTTTGGCGAAGGTGGGACTCTCGGCTTCTTTAACGTGTTATTTGAAGGGCTAGTCAGTGGTGACAAAAATGGCGCGGCTATCGGCGTTATCGCATTCATTTTAATCACTGGCGGGGCGTTTGGCGTGCTTATGCAAACCAAAGCCATCGATAATGGCGTGATGTCGCTGATAAATAACACACAAAAAATTGATTGGTTATTTATACCTAGTTTATTTATTGCCTTTAGCCTAGGTGGCGCCATTTTTGGTATGGGGGAAGAAGCCATTGCGTTTTGTATTGTGCTCTACCCTATTATGCAAAAGCTAGGATACAACGCTTATGTAACCGTATTAGTTACCTATGTTGCAACACAAATTGGTTTTGCCACCTCACCAATGAATCCATTTAGTATTGCCATCGCACAAAGCATTGCTGGGCTTGAGGTGTTCTCGGGTGCAGAGCTGCGTATTGCATTAACTGCTATTTTTATTGCAGCAGGCTTGGTGTTTACTATGCGCTACGCCAAACAATCTCGTCAAAGTGTAGACTTCTTAACATCAGGGTCTCATGCTCAACTCGGCGCGGTCGATAAAGTACTACTCATCGCATTTTTGGCTGTGATCATCTGGGTCATTTATGGTGTTACTGCAAAAGGCTATTACATTCCTGAACTTGCAGCACAGTTCTTTATTTTGGGCTTAATTGTGACCATCATTGCCAAACTTGGTAAACGTCAAACCATATCTGAGTCAGTCGACGCATTTAAACATGGTAGTGCCGCATTGTTACCGGCTGCTATGTTGGTTGGCTTAGCAAAAGGGCTGGTTTTATTACTAGGTGGCAGTGAATTAAACTCACCGTCTATGCTTAACACCTTGCTATATCATTGTGCCAGTGTGATATCACATATACCCGATGTGATAGCTGCATGGTCGATGTATGTCTTCCAGTCTGTATTCAATTTTTTTGTTTCTTCAGGCTCAGGGCAAGCAGCTATAACCATGCCAATCATGGCGCCTTTGGCTGACTTAGTCGGCGTTTCTAGGCAAACGGCAGTGCTCGCATTTCAACTTGGTGACGGCCTCACCAATATCATCATTCCAACCTCTGCGAGTCTTATTGGCTGCTTAGGGGTGGTTAACTTATCTTGGGGCGATTGGGCAAAGTTCATTTGGCGCTTTATGTTGGTGCTTTTTGGTCTTTCTACATTTGCCATGATTTTCGCTCAACTAATAAATTATCATTAAATTATGCTTACACTTATAAAAGATGCTGAGGTATATGCACCACAACACCTCGGTAAAAAAGACGTGCTCTTTGGCGGTGAAAAAATCATTGCCATCGAAGAAAATATTACGCTTCATCATGACACACTCGTCAATCTAGTTGACGGCACTGGCTTTATATTAACGCCTGGGTTTGTTGACGCTTTGGTGCATTTCATTGGTGGCGGAGGTGAAGCCGGATTTGCCAGTCGTACACCCGAAATGCACCTCACTGATGCAACTTTAAATGGTATAACCACTGTCGTGGGCGCGCTTGGCACTGACGATATTAGCCGAACACATGCTGATTTGGTTGCTAAAGCAAAAGGGTTAAAACAAGAAGGCCTAAATGCTTTTTGCCATACAGGCTCTTATCATTTGCCTATCAAAACGCTCACTGATTCGATCAGCAAAGACATCATGTTTATCGATGAAATAATCGGTGTCGGTGAAGTCGCCATTGCAGATCATCGCGGACGCCAAATCACCGCCCAACAACTTGCCGAAGTCACCGCTGAATCACGCACTGCAGGGTTGCTAAGCGGCAAAAGAGGCACAGTCTCAATTCATGTTGGTAGTGGCGATACTCAACTCACTCGATTGCATGAAGTCGCTCAAACAACTGAGCTACCTTTAGATATGTTTTACCCAACGCATATGAATCGTAATTCAGAGTTGCTGATGGCTGGTATTGAGTTCTGCAAAGCCGGTGGCACCATAGATTTCACCACCAGTACCACAGACTATGATTTAGCACATGGGGAACTCGCTGCCGCAGAAGCCCTTGCCTACTGTCTTGAAAAAGGCGTCGCTGAGGGTCAACTCACTATGAGTTCGGATGGACATGCAAGCTTGCCTATTTATGATGCGCACAATAACTTGATTGGCTTTGAAGTGGGCCAAGAGTCATCGCTTTTACATGCATTTCAACAAGCTGTATTAGAGTTTAACGTACCACTTGAACAAGCGTTAATGGCTATCACCCAAAACCCTGCGCATATACTTGGCTTAGCTAAAGGACAGATAAAAGTTGCAGGCGATGCTGATTTGGTTTTGTTAAGAAAAGAAGACTTAGCAATCCATAATGTTTGGAGCAACGGACGACTGATGGTTGAAGAGCAAAAGGTTATTACACCTGGATTCTTCAAAAAAGCATAACGTTTACCTCACTAGCCTATTTTCGCTTTTAGCGGATTTAGGCTTTTTTATTTTCCCCCTAAATATATAGGCCCCCAATAAACCACTTACAAAACCGAAAATATGATTAGAACTACTTGTTTGAGCAGAAAAGTCTAGCAATGTCGCCAAAAAAGCAAAATCCATATAATAGGTGACGCCAACTAACACCGTAAAACTAATTGCACCAACCAAGTTACGATTGAACACAGCTGTGCCAAATAAAAAGCCATAATAGCCCATCACAATGCCCGATGCGCCAATATGATTACCATACTCACCAAATACCCAGACCAAGCTCCCAGTCACAATCATGATAAAGACGGTGACTCGTTTAAACCCAGTCTGCAGACTGGCTAAATATCCGCTAATAAATAAGCCAATGGTATTCCCGGTTAAGTGACCCCAACTCGCATGGATGAAAGGTGCTGTAAAAATACCGTATAAACGTTCAGGGATCTGAGGCACTAACCCGAAATTAGAAATAATAGGAGGATAAAACGATGCCACTACCATAAGCACATGCATGAGCAGCATGGCTAACAGTAATAATCTGAAGTTGTATGGGAAAAGCTTTGTGCGCTTTTTTTCATTCATTCTATTTAGCATCTTTCATTATTTGCAAAAGTTTGTAGCTAGACATCATTCATCTAATTTACGTCATTTTTAGAGAAAATTAACACGAACTCTCACTATTCAACGGCATTTTTCCCTCTTTTACCTAAAAAACTTGCCCTTCACTGTTTGTGAGCTGACAATGGGTTTATTCCTCAATTGTTGTTTAATGAGGAACATTTCTTACTTAAAACATAGATTGAGATTTTACTCAATTAAAAAGAGAAGATAACAATGAAAAGAACTGTTATTGCGACAGCCTTAGCCGCTGTCTTTTTAGCTGGCTGTTCTGAGTCAGAACCAAAAGTTGAAAAAGTACAACAAGTAGAACAAACAGCTGGCAAAGCTGAACTTGGCACATTCGGTGTTGACCTAACTGCACGTGATGAAAGCGTTAAACCAGGTGACGACTTCTTCATGTATGCAAGCGGTACTTGGTATAAAAACTACGAAATGCCTGCTGACAAAACGCGTTACGGCGCATTCACGTCACTTGCTGAGCGCAGTGAAAAACAAGTTAACGCCATCATCGAAGACATTATTTCTCGCGATAACTTAAATGCAGAAGAGCAATTGATTGCTGATTTCTACAACGCATTTATGGATGTTGAAACCCTTAACAAATTAGGGATCACACCAATTCAAGGCCTACTTGATGAGATCAAAGCCATCGATAATACTGACGGCCTAACAAAAGCATTCGGTCAGTCTTGGCTAACAGGCGTAAACTCACCGATTGGCGGTGGCATGTGGTTTAACCGCCTTGATCCAAATAAATATGAAATGTCTATGGGTGCGGGCGGTCTAGGTTTACCGGATCGTTCATACTATTTAGAAGAAGCAGAGCGTTTTGATAAGACACGCGCAGAATATGTTGCGCATATCGCAAACATGCTTAAATTTGCAGGCTTAGAAAATACAACCAAGCGTGCACAAGCAATCCTTGCACTAGAAACAAAAATGGCTGAAGGCCACTGGCCACGTGAAAAGCGTCGTAACCGCGACCTGACACTAAACCAAATCAAGCGTGAAGACTTGGCTAAAGAGTACCCTGGTTTTAATTGGGATCTATACTTTGCCCAAACAGGTTACAAAGTACCTCAGCTAAATATGTCTCAGCCTGAGCCAATCAAAGCAATGATTGACCTTGTGAATAAAGAAGACCTTGCTGTTTGGAAAGATTACCTGACTTTCCACGCTATCAGTGGCAATGCAAGCCTGCTTTCAGAAGATATCTTCAACGCATCTTTCGAGTTCTACGGTAAGCACCTGAGTGGTCAGCAAGAGCCTCGCCCTCGTTGGAAGCGTGCTGTGAGCCAAATGTCTGGTACACAATCTTTAGGCTTTGCAATTGGTAAAGTGTACGTTGATAAGCACTTCCCTGAGTCATCTAAAGAGCAAATGTCTGAACTCGTTGAAAACCTGCGTAAAGCCCTTGGCGAGCGCATCGAAGGTTTAGACTGGATGGGTGAAGAAACAAAGGTAAACGCACAAGCTAAACTAGCCGCATTCGTACCTAAAATTGGTTACCCAGATGTATGGCAGTCATTTGATGGCTTGGCACTTAAAAACAATGATCTAATAGGCAATGTTAAAAATCTTCGTCAATTCTTCAGAGATGACAGCGCATCAAAAGAGCTTGAGAAAACTGACCGTAACCGTTGGGGTATGACACCGCAACGCGTAAACGCATACTACAACAGCTCATTCAATGAAATTGTATTCCCAGCCGCAATTTTACAACCGCCATTCTTCGATCCAAATGCTGACGCAGCAGTGAACTACGGTGGCATCGGCGCTGTTATCGGTCACGAAATGGGTCACGGTTTTGACGACCAAGGTTCTAAGTCTGACGCTGAAGGTATCCAACGTAACTGGTGGACAGACTCAGACCGTGCAGCATTCGAAGCAAAAGCTGACAAACTTGCAGCTCAGTATAGCCAATACGAGCCAATCGAAGGTAACTTCGTAAACGGCCGAAACAGCCTTGGTGAAAACATTGGTGACGTAGGTGGTTTAGCAATGGCGTACCACGCGTACAAGCTGAGCTTAAATGGTAAAGAGGCACCAGTTATCGATGGCCTAACTGGCGACCAACGTTTCTTCTTAGCTTGGGCACAAGTTTGGAAAGAAAAGCGCACTGAGCAAAGCATGCTAAACCAGCTTCGTGCAGGTACACACGCACCAGGTCGCTTCCGTGCGCTTGCACCTCGTAACCATGATGCATGGTACAAAGCGTTCGACGTAAAACCAGGTGATAAGTTATATCTTAAACCTGAAGAGCGTGTACGCATCTGGTAATAAGCAACAAGCTTAATACTTAAAAAGCCCAGCATTTTTGCTGGGCTTTTATATTTACGCTTACTGCTAAACCGTTTTATTTCTTTTAAAGTACGTATCAAGAGCGATTATTCCACCTACTTCGATCTTCTAGTGCACCAATAATATAGATATATCAATAACAGTACTTACAATCAAAGTTCCAAACACTCCCTCTGATTCAATGTAAGATTTATTTATCGTGTAACCAAAAGGAGCTCATGTTGTCACATAAGTATATTTATAAACTGAATGAGGCATTTGTATTTTATCGCGAAATTAGCCAGAGGTGTCACAAAGCCTTCGCTTGTTAAAATAACAATCTATAAAGCCTCATTTATGTTGAATATGTATTAAACCTACATTTGCTGAATATTTTTCATACTAAATAATTTACAGATAAAATCCGGATTATGAAATTGTAACCGAATTAAAAGTGATACGTTATAAACATGTCTGTACCGCAGGATCACTCATATCAAAGTGCGGCTATAATTTTGCCCTACGCAATGCATGTGACTTACTAAAATCTTTTAAAGTACATGAAAACCAATATAAACAAAACTGCACTAAAGTCTAAGACCGTATTGGTTATATTTAAGTCAATTTAACTCTCTTAGAATTCACTTGCCCCACTCTTTTTCTTTAACTTACGATGGATATTGTTATGCAAAAAATTTGCACAAAGGATTTGTGATTTTTCAAAAGGAAATGGAAGCGACAATTACTTCCATCAAACAACCAATGGGTTACAAGCTGCCCATTAATAAGTTCAAGAAAGGAAACTAAACATGCTGATTGATTACACTCTAATATTATTATACATAAGCTCAATTGTGGTTTTCTTAGGTACCCCAGGGCCTGTTGCAGTGTTGGTCGCCAATAGCAGCGTAAATGGCGGAATATCAGCGGGGATGAAAACAATCATTGGGACTAACTTAGCGTCTATTATTTTAATTTCCGTATCATTTTTGATGATCAATGGTATATTTTCAGCCAATGATCATGCTCTTACCTTTCTAACATTTTTTGGCGCGCTGTATCTTATTTACTTTTCTATAGACACTCTCAAATCAAAAGTTAATATATCGAAAGAAAATTTAGACCAGAACAAAAGTAAGTCTTGGTTAAGAAGCGGCTTTTTAATTGGTATTTCAAATCCAAAAGATATCTTATTTTTTATTGCTTTCTTTCCGACATTTTTTAATGTCACAGACAATAAAACCGCCTCAATGTTTGTGTTACTGACGATTTGGGTAATATTAGATTACGCAGTGTTATTTTTACTTTCTTTTTTCTTCACTAAAGTATCAAAAGAAAACACTGCAAATAAAATAAATAAATGTTCTGGGACAATCTTATTACTGATAGCCTGTTTCGCTTTATATACTTCAGCACCAGAAGTATTTCAGGTATTAGCTTAATAACTAAAAATACACTTTATTATTAGGCAGATTGTTACAAATTAGTTTAAACACCTCTTACATACAAAAAAGCTCAGGCGATTTATTACCTGAGCTTTCATTTGTTTTTGTCCCCTATTTGTCCCTTGTGGGGATAAATAGAATACAAATCTTTTAATTCAGAGCATTAAGCTTAGAATGGCATTTTGAAGCCTAATAACAGCAGGGTAATTTAGGCTTATTTAATCTTATTAAAGCCCATTTTTACTGGCTTAGATGAATGTTTCATAACCTTCTATAGAGTCAAATAAGTATTTATTTGTCCCCTATTTGTCCCCGTTTTTTTCTAAAAACAGAGTTAACTAAATCAATAAATTTACAGGAAGATGCAAAAGCCTTTATTTTGAGAGTAATTCAAAGCAAGTCGTTTATGTTAAATGATATTTCAAAGTACCATATAGATCATTCATATCTATGGGTTTCGCAATATGCGCAATAAATCCATAATTCAGGTACTTTTCGATATCTTCTTTCATAACATTCGCGGTTAATGCAATCACAGGTAAGTGTGGAACACGTTTTTTTAAAATTGATTGCGCTGCGAGGCCATCCATTACGGGCATATGAATATCCATTAAGACCAAATCGAATTGCTGACTCTGTGCTATTTCTAAAGCTTGCTTACCATTTTCAACAATCATAACCTCTGCTTTTGTCGGCTTAAGCATCGACTCAATCAGTACTTTATTAATGGCATTATCCTCCGCAACTAAGATAGATTTACCCGTTAAACACGGTGCTGACAATGAGCGCCTTACTCTCTCTTGAGATACAAAGGCTACTTTTTTAAGAGGTAATGAGACATGAACTGTTGTACCTTTACCTACAGTACTTTTAATATCTATTTTACCCTGCATCATTTTAATCAAATTAGTGGTTATTGACATCCCAAGCCCTGTACCACCGTACTTTCTTGTGGTTGATGTATCTGCTTGCTCAAAACGCTCAAATACTCGCTTTGTCGCCTCTTGAGTCATGCCTATACCTGTATCAATAATTTCAATACATAAACTATCTTGCTCATTAATAGATTGGCAAGATACGTTGAGGTTGACGCTGCCTTTTTCGGTGAATTTTACTGAGTTAGAAGTAAGGTTTAAGATTATTTGTTTCACTCTAACTAAATCACCAACCCAATATTCAGTGAGATCTTTTGCTTTGTTCACCGAGAAGGTAATTTGCTTACGACTCACAATAGGGTCTAAATCATATTTAACTGACTCAAGCGCCTCCGTGATTGAAAACTGCACGTTTTCTAGCTGTAGATTATTCGCCTCAATTTTTGAGTAATCCAAAATATCATTAATAATCGTCAGTAAGCTTCGTGCAGAAAAAGCAGCGTTGCTTAATACCGTTTTTAAGTCCGGTTGTAGTTTGGCGCCCTTGAGTAATTGTAATGCTCCCAAAATTGCATTCATGGGTGTGCGAATTTCATGACTCATATTGGCCAAGAAATCGCTTTTTGCTTTTACGGCTTTTTCTGCCGCTTTCTTTGCTTCTGTGAGAGTATGCATTGCTTTAACTCGGTCCGTTACATCATAGTTAACACCTATAACTTTCAACACCTCCCCCTTTGAGTCCCTTAGTACCTCGGCACTTGCCTTGAGCGTTTTGACATCTCCATTAGGGTGGGTCACTCTAAATTCAGGTTCATATACTCCAGTGCCTTTAATGGCATTATCTAATTGTGTTTTGGCATCATCTATATCGTCTTCGTGCACACTATTGACCCAAGCCTCATAGGCACCAGAGAACTGCGATTCAGAAATACCATACAAACTGTACATCCATTTATCCCAAACTAACTCACCGCTTTTTAAATCCCACTCCCAAACCCCGATACCAGCCGAGTCATTTGCTAACTGCAGACGTAAAGCCAGTGCATCTGCTTTTTCTCTTGCTTCATGTATTTCATGCTCAATACGCTTTTGCTCTGAAATATCTTGTACAACAGACCAGATAAACTCTTGACCATGCTTATTTGTAATTTTTATGCCTGAGAGTAGAACGGGATAAGTCTGACCATTCTTTTTTATATACTCTTTTTGATAAGGCCCATAAGAACCAAATGTCTGTAATGACTCTAATTGTTCTGCTTCTTGCTGTTCATACTTTTTAGGTGTTAATGCCCAATAATCCATATTATTTAACTCGTCGACCGAATAACCTGTCATTTTGCTAAATTCAAGATTAACAAAATCAAAGCTACCATCTTCCATTGAGTTTATTGCTATACCTACAGGCGCAAGATTGACAAATTTTTCGAATTTTTCTTGTTCTTCTAAAACCGCTTCTTCGAGCGCTTTACTCTTAGAAGATAATGACTCAAGGTTAGCTTCAGCCTTCATTAACTCAGAAATGTCTCTACCAATTGCTAAGATTAATCGAGTTTCACCAACAATCAGGGGGGTTAGAGAAACCAAACAAGGAAAAGTACTTGCATCAGCACGTGAATGTGTCCATTGAAATAATTGTGGGCCCACTTCTATTGCTTGCTGTATGTACTCTCTAGCCATGTCATCTGAGCGGCGACCGCAATCTTGATATTCTGGTGATAGATCGGCTGGGCTTAATTCTAAAAAACAGTCAATACTTTGCACGCCATGCATATCAACTGCTGCCTGATTGCACTCTATAAACTTTCTTGAATCAAGATCTATGATAGATAAGGCATCGGCTGAAACCTCAAATAGTTTTTTATATTTATCTCTTTCGTGTGAAATTTCAGAAAGACGCTCTTTGAGTTGTTTATTTTCGAGCTCTAATTGATTTTGATTAACCTGCACTTATTTACCGTGGCAGAAAAGAAAACATGTGAAAAGTATAGTTCTAAATAAAATAGTTACACTGAAAATAATGAGTAATAAAAAGGTTTATTAGGCTAAAATTCAATCAAAAAACGTTACTAAAAGTATAATAATGAGCTAATGCATCTTACACATTAGCTCAAAGAGATATTTAAAAGTCAGTAAGTATTAGTCGGCCTGCTTCAAAACTGAAACAAAAGCGCCCTCACCACTTGTTACGGTAGCCATGTATTCACCATTGATATTGATTAACCCAACATAACGCGCCGGGTGATCAATACCAGACCAACCATAATCTCCAACAATTCTAGACGATAACAATTCACCTTTCGCATCAATTATACGGCCGTAAGCCGTACTTGTAGGTGTGTCATGAATTAAAATGGTTTCACCTGCCTCAGTCATAGTTAAAGCGACAGTATTCAAGTTCCAATTTAATATCTCATCATAAATTGTTTCACCAGTTTCAAGGTCTACTAACCACACCAATTTATCAGAATACATATTATAGCCTCTGTTGATGAATGACATAATTTTGCCATTCGTTGCGAAAGAGAAAGCACCTAACTTTTCTTTACCACCTTTCGCAACTAACTTTGGCTCGCCATCAGTCAACTCATATACTAAATTTAGTTCAGAATTAACGGCGTTTTCGTTAAAGGCTAGAATGTAATTATCACCTAAAAAGCGTCTTGCCTTCACTGACAATGCCTTTACGCTAACTTCATTGCCCTCAACTTCTAACAGGTTCTGATCAACTAACATTTTAAAGTCGCCATTCGCTGAAAATATAACATCTCTCATGCCCACTTCGTCACTCACTGAATGTGTCAGTTCACTCGCTGCATTAACTGTGTTTAGTTCACTGTCTAACTTTAAAAGCATTAGGCTTCCCTTTCCTTGCTCGTAATTGTAAGGAGTTGCATAGACAATTGAGGTTTCACCGTCTTTATTAATGTGGGTTGCTTTAAATTCACCTTCATTGTGAGCCAATAACTCTATTGGTTTAGTCCATGTGCCATCTGCACCACGTTTAATAAGAAAGCGATCTAACCAAGTAAAAATCGCCTCACCTTTTACGTTTGCTACCAAAGTTGGCATAGGCATAGTTTGAACAAAGAAGTAGCTCTTATTATCAGGGAAGTAATCACCAAGCGTGATGTCTGCTTCTTCCTTAAAGGTAGTAACATCGTTATTACTAAAAGTGCCCAGTTTAAATCGCCCTACACCTCTTCTTGCGTAGTCTTGCAAAACCATAACTCCAAGCTCGCCTGCTGAGGCAATCATAGGAGATGCAATTGAAAACTCAGAATCAATCGCCTGCTCTTGCCATACATAATCACTCAGTGATTTTTTAGGCACATCCGTTATGGTGATTTCTACTTTTTCTTCAGTTTTGTTTGAGCCAGAGTCAGTTGCGGTAATCGTTAAAGTAATCTTAGTATCGGCCTCAACTTTTCCCGCTCTCAGCGCTATTTCAGATTCAGAAACAGATTCAACCACCAAAGACTCAGAGCTAGACAGCGCTGTCACCGCACTTACAGCTTTATCGTCTTCAACCTTAATTAATAATGTGAGCTGCTCTAATTCATTTACTGAGCGCTCGCTTGAGTTAATAGTAATCGTCGGCGCATTGTCTTTAGACTCTGTTGAACCAGTGTTATTGCCATTCTGAGAGTTTGTTTGGGTTGTTGAAGAGTCAGCGTCGTCAGAGCCACCGCCACATGCAACCAAAGTGCACGATAATAAAATCGCAGGGAGTGTTTTTATAATTTTTGACATAATTTACTTCTTGAATGCCTTGTTTTAATAAGGCTAATTATTGTTGTTAGGCTTTGGTTGCAGCGGCTTTTAAAAACTGCTGAAGAGTTAGGTTGATATGCTTTTCAAGCAGTTGCTCAGCGAGCTTGTCGCCTACTTGATTGGTTTCCCACTGACCTTTTTCATGGTCTAGTTCTTCGTTTACTTTAAATATGTTTTTATGAATGACTTCATTACTTGCACTCAGCAGCGAATACTCAACATCAAAGTCAGCAATAATTGTGTACTCACTCGCGCCTAACCCCATTGTTAGTAGAGATTTACCTATTGATGCGGCCATATCATAATCAGCGAATGCTGGTCCCTTTTTGTCGCGAGCAGTAATCGCCACATGCAAACTAAAGTCACCTTGCTCGTCTACTAGCTTTACAGAATCTGGTAAGTTTGCTCTAAGTACTTCATTCAGTCGGCCTAACACTTTTGCAGACGCAACAGATAGCTCTGCATCTTCAATTGGTGTTAATGGTAGTTGCTCGCCACCTGTGAACATACCTGGCTTAGGTTGGCTATAAAGCACTTCATACGAAAAAGCTTTATTTTGAAACTTTTCACTATTCACTTTCTGCACGACAGCTTGCTCTACAACTGCATGCGTGGCACAGCCACCAGCGAATAAAGAAGCAGCTACTACAGCCATTGCCGGAAGTGTTTTCTTAAACATTTTTAGTTCTCCTCAATCATTGTTTAAGTAACTCGAGTATTCGAGTGGTGCGCATTCTTACTTAGACCCCAATTTAAGGACACACCAAACATTCCCCAAACCTTACCTAAACATTGTATTTTCGTTGTTTTTACTCCACCCCTTTAAATATAAGGCCTGTAGCGATGCGACAGTTTTTTTGACAAAACTCTGAGTCATGGATAATGGGAACTAATAGAAGGTATTTTTTTAGAGTCGCACTTGTACAAAATCGGAGAATTCTTTTTCAACACCAAATTGGCACATGTTGAATGTCCAAATGGTGAGCTCTATGAGCTTACGTCAACCCCATTCGAGCTACTGAAATTTCTAGTTGAAAACAATGACAGACTGGTGAGCAAACGCGAACTGGTGTTAAAGGTATGGCGGCATGAGGTGTCGGATAGCTCTATTAATAAAATGATTTCAGAGCTCAGAGCCATGTTCGGTGATTCAGCCAAGGACTCCCGCTACATAGTAACGAGACGTAAATTAGGGTACCGACTCATAGCCAAAGTAGAAACCCGTACATCTCTGCCTTCAGAAACAAGTGACGCCCTCAAGCAGGCAACTCATCTAAACAACAATGAGACCATAAATAGGCACAGCTAATTTACTGTGTTCCCTTTCAGTCTGAAATGGCAAGTTTAGCAACAGCTCAGCTACCGTTATCCACTTTTTTCGACGTGGTGGATTTGGCTAAACAATACGAAAGGTAAAATTAAATAAGGCCCTTAAGAAGATATGACGGCAATCGGTAAACTCGCTCGGGAAAAGAGAATAATGAGAAATAGAGCCAAATACTCAAATGAATTACTCATCGAGGTAAGTCAAAAAGCGTTTGATTACGCAGTTCAGCTAAATAAAGAGAATTTCTACCAGAAAAGCTGGTGGCGTGGTTTCTTTAAAAATATTAAAAATTGAAAACCTACCATGTAAGTTTTTACATTCAGATTGATGATAAACCCCGCTTTTCAGTGGGGTTTATCTTTTACCGCTAGAGATGAAGTATTTGAGCTCTTTTAAAGTGTGGGATTTCTTCTGCTAGCTAGACTAATGGTTGTTTTAGTCATTTCTTTCTTATTCTTCGGCAAAGAATTTTTATGTGTTGTCATCTATAGGTTTTAGTGTTGCATCATTTATAGGTTTTAATGTCTTATTGAATTAGGCTTTCTTGACTGACCATCAAAACCTTGGAACCAATGTACTGTATTTAGGCAATTTGTAAGCTGATTAGATTTTGCAACTGAAGACTGAAGCTGAGGTTCTCTAATGTTGCTTTCGCTTAACTAATTTAGCACTGAATTAGGTTACAACCATACCATCATAATTTTGTAAAAACCGTATTCATGCTAGGGCATAACGTGTAGCCCGACTCAACTACTCAACTTCAATTCACAAATAATGTGGTGCAAAAGTACTTTTCTTGAAATACCTAAAAATGGTTGATTATCTATGTTCGTGGAATGGATGGACGTAGCCTGATGGTAGTGCAATAACCTGTAAAATGGACGAGATCTAACAAGATCTTTGGTAAATGCACAGCAGTGTCGCTCGCTGCTTGGTACCAAAACCAGATTGCTACCCCTACTCTACTCACGCTCTAACGAGCAACTATTAGCCTTTTAAACTGCGAGGAAATTATTTTGATTGTTTAAAAAAGGGTTTTTGTGGGTATCGATTAAAGCTTAGCCCCCACCCTGATCCTAATTAACCACTCAGATTTTTGACAGAGTCTCGATTAATGCGATTTTAGTTATTCAAATTACAAGCCAAATAGGAAAGAAAATGAATAACTCAAAGAAATCAATGAAAGATCATCAAACGTTGAACTTAAACTCAATTGCCAAACCAGCACACCTATTAAAAATTGGCACTGCAGCTAATGAGCATCTGTTTTATAAATTAAAACCGATCAAAGTTGTCGCTTTTACCAGTCAGTTTCAAGTTATAAAGAAAAATGGATTACCTAAACCATTTGACCGTTCACCATTTGACATCAACGGTAACGATGAAGCTGTGCTAGAACTATTTATGATCAAGCTCAGTAAAGCACTTGGCTTACAAATGCAGAGCTTATGGACTGAAATGGTAAACAACATTGAAGATTATTATTGTTCTTTTGAAGCTAAAGAGCTGAAATTAAAGCAGCACCTTATTTTTGACCTAATTAACCTCGGCCATGGTGAAGTTACACTTGAAGCAATAGATAAGCTGGTTGAAATAAAAAGAAAGTCATTAGTACCTGAATATTTAAGCTTGCTAATAGCTCGTAAGTAAGCTTTAGCTTTACGGGGCTTTTGCTGTCAGGTCATTTAGTTTTATTTTATCTGACCTGACTGTCTCAAATAGCTATTTAGGGCCATTCATCCAAAGCTATAAGCTATTAATATGTCGTTCTAACTCATATTAGGCAGAAACTTTTTAGAGATGTAGCACAGCCTTCGCCAGAAGCAGATGGTCAAAATGCCATAGTCTCTTGTTAAGTTTATTTTTGCAGCGCTACCCGTTCTAACCCGCTTGCCACAACGTAAGGCTTACCATTTTGCGATGTATTCTTTTCACCAAGAACCAGAACATATGCACCAGCAAAATCTTCAACATCATCGACATTATGTCGTTGATAAAACGTATCAACATCACCGGCCTGAATTAAACAACTGATATTGCCTCGACCACCCGAGTTCAACCACAAATTACCATTATTTCCCAATCGTGCATCAGCCAATAAGCCCCAATAACCATGAAATTGACAATCATGTTGATCAGCTACGTCGGCAAAGTTAACGAAAAAATTCGCTACTGTGGTTGGCTCATTTTCAGCCAATGTAATTTGTTGTTGAGAGTTTCTAAATTCTTCTGAGTTAATTAGATTTCGCAAAAGAGTGCTTAAACGCCTTTGCATATTGGCATTAGGGCGAGGTCTATTGCCAACATGACGACCGCGTCCCTCGTTAGCTCCCTCCTGATCATTTGGTTCAACATCTACATTTACTCTTGGGGCTGCACCATAATTTAGGTCAATGACAATGTTCTGACCTTGGTTTCTAAGACGGTCTTCATCTCCGCCCTCATTTTCCACTCGTTGAGTTTCTGCTGAAGCAAAAGAACAATCAGCTTCATGTGGTCTCGCTCCAAAACAAGCTGCTTGACCCGTTCGGGAAGCCTTTCGGAAAAATGCATCTTTTTCACATTCAGTACATACCAAATTTTGCCTTTTCTCAGACATTTCGTTTGGTGGCAACAGTGAGAAATCTACCGCATTATATGTATTACCATCCAACGTACATTTTGCTATATCCATTTTTTACCCCATAAACTTAACGCTTGCCTAACCGGCGAAAAATAGCAGGCTAAAATTAGCGACGAAGGAGCACAAGCCTGCTGTTTTGCGTCCTTTGGTTGAGGCACTTGTTATGTGCGCTTGTATGCATCTTCATGTGAGATGCCAAGATTTACTAATAAATCTTCAAAATAGCCAACATCTTCTAACTCGCGATTATCTTCATAAGCTAAGCACAAAATAATTCTCATCTTTGCTACTTCTGGGACAGATATGTTGTAGCCATCGTTACTATCAACCCAAGGCCACAAATCCTCTTTTAACTGCTCAAGGTTAAGATTTTTATGTTCAAACCAATAATCTTTTAGTTGCGAAAATGCACTTTTAGCCAAAGGGATTTCCGGCACACCAAGCTTCTCTAACCAAAAAATCATATGGGCTGCATACTTATAATTTTCGTTCAAGCTAGGATACTCCCCTGAGCACATAACAATTTAATTTCGAGCGATTCGGTCTTTTTTCTGCCGCTAACCGACTCGATTTTCTACTTAATTATTTTTTATCATACTGGATAACTCATTGCTATAAATAGCTTTATTCCTTCAAAGCTAAAATTGCTTTGGGACAAAAACGACCAAATCGCTTGTTTTACTGACTATATGAGAAACTTGTAACAAAGAAGCCGAAAAGGATAGAAACCGAGTATCTGCAATTCGCTCAATTGAGACCTAAACTCTAACGCACTTTGGCACAGAAACGAGTTAAATTGATGTTCGACTATCTGCAAAAATACTTCTGAAAGTTAAACACGCTGATTCAGTATTTTTTCAAATAAACCCTTACAGACAACACATACGACCCATTCTGTACCCAATAAATATGCAACTTTTGATTTTTATAAAAGCATTAAAACCTCAAAGCAATGGTTCTTCACAATCACTTATAAAAAAGCCGCTTCTCGAAGCGGCTTAATCTGACTAATAACTCAATCTTAAGGTTTTGGGACAGCAACAGGTGCTGATAGATCATAAGAACTTGCTGTTAATTCTGGTGATGCTTGCTCTTCTTTTGGTTTTCTAGTTGGATCTTTCGGGCTGTCTGTACCACCCGTACCACCAAATACTTGGGATAATGATTCTTTAGTAAGTAGCATTTAAATTTTCCTTAAAAGTTACATGTTAAAATTTATGCGGCTTGTCCGCTCTTTAAATTATTTCTGGATGAATTTAAAGCAAAAGAAACACAGATCAATGCAGCTAAGATATTTGCTCCAGACTGAACGTAATCTCTAATGTGCCTTTTTACATACAAGCTATCTGACCAATGTTCAACATAAGCATAAGCTTCGATAAATGTAATAAGGTTGACGATAGCACTTATTAGAAACAAAGTAACTAATGCCGCTTCTTGAATAGAGTACCTGTGCTTTTCATAAGCCTCTGAAAAGAATTCTATCGAGCTTAACTTAAAGGCCCAATACCTTCTCCCTAATACAAATATTAAGAAGATAAGAGATATACCCATAGACCATAAATAATAACCAACTTCCATTTTTATGGCCCAGTTGTATGTCATGAGGCTTATAACTTCTACAAATGCATAGCTAAGTATCATGAATCTTGCATTTACGTCTTTCCAAGACAATAAAAGAGAAATAGCTAACACTATGGGGATTAAAAAATTTAAATAATAAAGAGTCATTCTTTCACCTCTTCGGCTTCATTATTTTTTTCATTGCCAAGAAAACCAAAGTAAGACTTTGGATTGCGACCGCTGATCAATAAAATATCGATAAACTTACTGAGTGGGATTTCGCATTTACCGCTTTCCCAATTGGAGATAGTTGATTGGTCACAGTCAGAAATCATTTTCTTAGCTAATGCAGCCTGGCTTAGTCCTAGCTCTTGCCTTATTTGCCGAATGAATCGCTGTGATTCGACTTTAAAACTAAAAGTCGTTTTTTTACGCTCGCACGTTTTCATAATTTCCTTTCCATTTAAAGCTTTTATCCTTAGCTTTATTACTAACATTTCATTTGTAATAATTGTTATTAAAACATTAAAAATGTTTGCAGCATAATAACTCAGCTATCTTTTTAATCAAGCTGAAAGCGTTCAATTTTTAGCTAATAAATCGAACCATATTTTTGACAGATCTTTTAGCTGTTATTCAATAGTTGCTCCTTTATACAAAAAGAGTAAAAACATTGAGTAATATAAATCAGCAACTAGCAACAATCGCATCCTTAATTGACTGTATAACAGGCAACCCTATTACCGGGGGTAATGAATCTGAGCTTGAGCAATTGATTGCGACTGCTGAAAAGCTAAATCATAAGCCTATTCGTGTGCTAAAAGATTGGAAACGATTTGAGCTTTGTTTGAATGAAGAAGACGAACAGTTATGTAGAGAGCAACAGCCCGAGTTATCTAAAGACGGTATATACCTTGTGTATTCACACAACGTGATCTCTGACTCAACATTTATGGTCCCTGCTGGTGGCTGGGTTAGAAGTACATTTTTAATAGCACTTCACAATCAATGCATTTTCGAAACACCAAATACAAACTACATATTGGTTGGTAATGGCCGTGAGGTAAAAATCTCTCTAGAGGAGTACTACTTACTAATTAGATTGCGCTAGGTAACAATCTTCGATAGTAATTTATTAAAGCTTAGGCTAATCGCATGATGGCTTAAGCATTACTTTTAGCCACAAACATTGTCTTAAATTGAAACCTATTGTGTTTGAATTTAAGAAGTTGAAAACACCAATTCAACTAGTTTGCATTTGTGAACATATACTAGATCTAACACACTATAGATCAAAAACTTGAGGCAGATTGTGGCTGACAAAAACTTCTTTAAGACTGTTTATCGAAATGTTTAGATCTTCAGCAGCTTTGCGCACTGAGATCTTGCCTTCGCCAATAGCCTCGTTTAGTGCTGTTGCAAATTCGAAATTAAAGCTCAATGGTTGGATTGTTTTGGATAGACCTCTCCTCTCCTGAAATTTTTTTCTATCCATTCCATCGAACTGGGCTTGAGTGATCAGTCCAAGTGTTTTTAGTCTTACAAGCATGACAGGACTGTTAACTAAGAATTTATCTGCGAGTTCATTTACATAGTCTTCGTCCATATCATTGGTGTTTAAGTTCATATGGGCACGAATAGTGTCCTGTGGCATCAGGATAGATGAAACAAATGCGTCCGCAAGCTTTTCTACAACAGGCTTTTTTCCTTTGTCGTTGAGATATGCTTTTTTAACTTTTGATGGGGGGAGCGCGTCCCAAGTTAAGCTGTGAAATAGCTCGTGAGCATAGTTAAAGTTTCTACTGCCTAACACCTCATTTATATTAATTACGATGTAGTTTTTAGACGTCATATTTACCGCAGCACTAGACACATTTGGATTTAGGTCGAGATAAAAGGTCTTGATACCGAGTTGCTCAGACACAATGCTTTGAATGTTTTGGGCTGGGTACTTGCCTAGGTTTAGGTGCGCAGCGAGTTGTTTTGCATAATACTCTGTGTCACTCACTGTACTTTGCTTATTTAGCGGCAGCTTCGGTAAGATTGCCAGCTTTTCTTCTTTGTCTTTTATTAGGTGTTCAAATAGCGCAATGATCTTAGAGACGTACTTTTCTGTTTCGTCTAGCTCAGCCTCAGATGCGTCATACTGCCTCCAAGAAAACTGTGCTTTCCCAATGATGGAAATCGGATCTAAGAACTCATCCATGGTTATGTGCAAAAACTCAATTGCAGATAACAGTTCTGCCGGCTGCATCTTTCGCTCACCGGTTTCGATTGCAGATAGTGTTTGTCTATCCTTAAAGCCCATAGCTTTAGAAAGATCTGATTGTTTTATGCCTCTGCTATTACGAAACGCTGCCAGTCGTTCCCCAATAAAATTGTCCGTTATCATCAAGCTTCTCCCAATATGTTAGGAACATTATCATCTTGCATATTTAAAAGTGCAAGATTGACGCTAACTTAATTTTGATACTTTGATTTTGCTGGCTATGTAGTTGGTTTTCTGTAAGAAGCGTCGTTTACTCTTTTGATGTTATTGCTTTGGAGTAGAAGCCTTGCCATTCTGCTCATCTTTAATTCTATGCAGCTTAACCTTTCTTCTTTCTTGTGATTTTTCAATATCAACGCCTGGATTATCCAACTCCCTAGTCTTGAACACATTGTCATACTCAATCTTTTTAATTGCCGATTTCATATCAGTCACTCCCATTAATAGTTATAAAAGTTGTCCTGCCAAAAAACCTACCATGTAAGTTTTCAAATTTTACACCCCATCAATTAATGATCAAAAGCACATAACAGAACAATATTGGCTCAATTAAAAAATCAAAAGAATGAATACGCTCCTATCAATCTTGAAGCCGCATTTTTGACGAAGCTCCAAAATAAATCATCATGGCCTTAATAAATAAAACCCTGCTAAACCAACGTATAGCAGCTTTTTAAATAGGATGAATTTTGAACTTTATTGCATATTATCGTGTTTCAACACAACGTCAGGGACAAAGTGGCCTGGGATTAGAATCGCAACAATCAATTGTCTCTGATTATATTCAGAGACAAGGTGGCACCCTACTACATCAATATACAGAAATAGAATCAGGCAAAAACAATAACCGCCCTCAATTAACACAAGCGCTACAGCATTGTCAGTTAACTAATTCTACTTTAATAGTTTCAAAACTAGACAGGCTTTCTCGAGACCTACATTTTTTAAGCTCAGTAATGAAAAGCAACATTAAGTTCATATGCTGTGACCAACCAAATTCAGGCCCGTTAGTTTTACAAGTACTCGCTGCCGTCGCAGAACAAGAAAGAAGATCAATATCGACAAGAACAAAGCAAGCGTTACAAGCTGCAAAGAACAGAGGTAAAAAACTCGGTAACCCAAACTTAAATAAGGTTCGCAATACGTGCTCTAAAAAGGCACAGGCTAAATTTATTGAGAACACTGAGAAATACCAAAATGCGATTTTCCCAGTGATTAAGAGTATTCAAGAAAGAGATATAACTACACTTGCAGCTATAGCTAACGAACTCAATAAGCTAGGCTTTAAAAGCCGTACAGGTAAACAGTTTTACCCAGCTACAGTGAGGAATATATTAAAAGCGAAAGAAGCTAACTAAAGTCACTGAGTGGCTTCATATGTATGTCTTGCCAGGACAGTATTGTAATGAAAGGCTGCAAAATCTCTCACAGCCCTAACAATAATAAATAGCTACCCTTCAATTTTCATTGCAAACAATCCCCTAGCACCGTAAATAAGTGTCGAACAGCACACTGCTTGAATAAAGCTCACAGTCACATCTTGACCTTTTACAAGTTCTAAAACCGGACCAAGCGCAAAATACAAAACGACTGCTAAGATAAAGATGTTAAAAGCCAGATAGGCTGGCCAAACCAAAAGAAAGTCACTGAATTTCAATGCTAAGACTCCGTATAATTATATATCGAGTCATCTATTATCCACGGCTGCGAATTTTGTCAAAAAAATAGTAATCAAATTAATATCAACTAGTTTCATTTTTAAAATCTATCAATTAACATCCATTAAAACATTAAAAAAGGAATAATATGGCTAACTATTTAGAAGACAAAAAAATTGATTGTTTATCTATACTAGAAACAATTCAAGTAACCGACTATTTGAAGTTTATTAAAAATGTCTACAGCTCGAAAGAAGGTGGCATAAAGGGTCAGAGAGCCCCCCTAAAAACGAAGACCGCTCAAACCATCAGAGAGCGCATGGTTACAGATATAGTCGATGGTGCTGTACTTCCACCTCTAGTTATTGGTCTTGAAGTTAAGCCCGAACATTACGATGAAGTTAAGCAACTAGATAGCCTGAGTAATGAAATAATTAAGTTCACAAATCAAGAAGTTGATAACGATCATTTTCTGACGAAAGCTAGTGTTTCTATTATTGATGGTATTCAAAGAACAACAGCAATATTAGAGGCTATTGAAAAAGATCCAACTATCGATACCCGTGAACTACGTATTGAATTTTGGGTCTCAACCTCTTTGAATAGCTTAATTTATCGAATGTTAGTTTTAAATACTGGTCAAGTACCTTGGGATATGAAAAGACAGCTAAATACTATCTATGATCCTATCGTGAAAGTATTAGGGCAAAAAGTTCCAGAATTAGACATAAAACTTTTAGATGACTCAGAACGAAGAAAATTAGCTGGACAGCATCAAAGCAGTAAACTAATTGAGTATTTTTTATGTTTTACATCCAGAAAGCCTGAAGTTGATATTAAAGAAAAAGTTGCTGAAGACTTTGCTCGTATGGATGCTATCTCAGCTACAGCTAATAAAAAGCTTTTAGAGCATTTTATTTCTGTAATAGAAATATTTATTAAGTTAGATAAATGTTTTTCGAGAGTAATTTTAGACTCGGATCAGGGTGCTAAGTTTAAAAAAGGTCAGGATATTTTTACGAGTGTTACAGCCGGAGCGGGGTTTGTAGCTGCAGCAGCGCAATACATTTTTGGACCACCAGGTTTTGATCTTGAAGATGACAGTAGCATAGAGTCAAAATGTAATGAGTGGGTAGAAAAAATTTCACCTTTAGCAACCGAATTAGAGAAGATGGATAAAGAAAAAATCCAAGAGTTTCTTCAACTAGATCTCCTAAATGAGAAGATTTCAATAAAATCCGGTAAAGTTGGGACTTTTGAACGTGAGTATTTCCTCAAAGCATTTGAAGTTCTTTTTAAATACACCGATAAGATTACTAAAACTGACATGAAGCCATGCTGGATGGCTAAATAAGCATGGCTAATATCAATGAACACGTTGAATATATTTTTGATACATTGATTGGAAGAACTTCTGACCAGAAGGTTAAATCCGACAAGGGGAAATTCAGGCCTCAAGTTGCTGAACCAGATGAACAAAAAAAGTTTAGGAGTTTTAATAGTTTAAGTAATTTCAAACCTTTACCAAATTTAAAAGCTTGCTCTTTTAAATCTGGGGAAACACTGTTTTTCGCGGTAAATCTCAATGAAATTGCACTAGATAACCAAATATATACTGGAATGTTTGAGCAGGAAATTTCTGAAGCTGATTTTCTTTATGTAGTCAAAACTCTCGAACTTGAAGTAAAGTCAGTTATCACTGAAGAAGTTTTACTAGAAGAAGTTCTATACCAACCTCAATCTTCAGAATATGAGGGGCATTCTTTAAAAGAGCTTATACCTTACTTTGATAACTTTTGTATTATCCAAATTCCAAGGGAACATGTATCTTCAAGCTTTGAAATTGAAAGACTTTCTTACTTCATACTGAGCAGTGTTAATTCCCTTATCCCTTTACCTATAAACGAAGTCGGAGATAAGTATATTGAACTGCTGGCTAACAAAAAGAATCAGCCTGTACAAAATATTTTTATGTCATTAACTTCTACGCATTGGAAGCACGCCTTTTTAGAGCTCTACAGGTGTATCGAAGGTCTATATATTTTACCTTATGGTATAGAGTTGAAAACGGAAATTAGTTATTCTGGAAAAGCAATTACGTTAGCTAGGAAATGCGTAAATAAGTTGAAGTGGAGAAGAAAAGAGGAGGCTTCATTA
Organism: Pseudoalteromonas sp. NFXS53; assembly: GCF_056629255.1. Classification (NCBI taxonomy): domain Bacteria; kingdom Pseudomonadati; phylum Pseudomonadota; class Gammaproteobacteria; order Alteromonadales; family Pseudoalteromonadaceae; genus Pseudoalteromonas; species Pseudoalteromonas sp. NFXS53. The sequence goes on from NZ_JBWVBR010000002.1 coordinate 109,976, forward strand.
AAGAAATTGTTTGAACATACGCTCCCAAAACTCCAATTACAAGGTATTATAAGCAGTACTTCATACCTAAACTCCATAACAAATATAAACTCTAGTAAAATTTCAGAAAAGATTTATCTGCTTCGTAATAATCTAGTTCACCAGACTGATAATGAGCAAGTTTTAACTGATGATGAGTGGCGAGAGTTACTTGCTTTGCTACTAAACAAAATTGAAATAATATATGAAGATTTTGCAACTGAAGTTTAACCTCATAGTGTATTTTTAAAATATTTGATACCTAATAATATGTACTAGCTCAGACTTGATCTGACAGTTACCCGTTTTTTATCGGTGACTGTCAGCTTAGATTTGAGCTAAATTCTTTTCTGCCCAAATACGTTTTCCGTCTTCTAAGGTCTCAAGTGGCGTTCTACCACAGCACATTTTTCCTTGATGTGTTCGGTCATTATTGTAATAAACCATCCATTCGTCCAGATCCTTTTGCAATTCTTCTAGTGAGCTATACAGCTTCTTACGGAATGTAATTTGATAAAACTCGTTAAGTATCGTTTTGTGGAATCGCTCACAGATACCGTTGGTTTGAGGCGACATCGCTTTAGTTTTCGTATGGTCTATATCGTTAATTGCCAGATAAAGTTGGTAGTCATGATGTTCAACCTTGCCACAATACTCTGTACCTCGGTCAGTCAGAATTCGTAGCATTGGCAGCTCATGCTGTTCGAAATAAGGTAAAACCTTATCATTAAGTATGTCAGCCGCTGTAATCGGTGTTTTGGTGGTGTACAGCTTTGCAAACGCCACTTTGCTATAGGTATCAACAAATGTCTGCTGATAAATACGGCCTACACCTTTCAGGTTGCCAACATAGAACGTGTCTTGGGAGCCTAGATAACCTGGATGTGCGGTTTCAATTTCACCACAAGCTTCATCATCACTTTTCTTTTTTTCAAGCGCAGCGATTTGGCTGTCAGTTAAGATAATACCTTCGCTAGCAACTTTATCTTCTAAAGCTTTCAGACGCTTTTTAAAGTTCTCTAAGTCATGGCGTAACCAAATCGAGCGAACACCGCTGCCAGATACAAACACACCTTGCTTCCTAAGTTCGTTGCTTGTTCTATGCTGGCCGTGAGCTGGGTAGTCAATAGCGTACTTAACCACGGCTTGTTCAGTTTCTTCATCGACTCTGTTTTTGATGTTTGGAGACCTGCGACTTTTATCAATTAATGCATCCAAGCCGCCATCTTCGACAAGCTCTTGATATCGATAAAACGTGTCTCTGGAAACGCCCATGACTTTACAGGCTTTAGAAACGTTACCTAATTCTTCAGCAAGATTAAGTAAACCAGTTTTGTGTTTAATGATTGGGTTGTTAGTATGTAACATGAGAGTTACCACCTTTTGGTTGTTTTGATTAAAAGATTCGACACCTTTATCAAAACGGGTAACTCTCAATTTTTCAAATCGAAATGTCAGATCAAGTCGAGACTAATTCAAATAATAGGTAAGCTTCGAAACTTACCTATTCTATTTTGCTGAAAAATTTCTTAACCTCTAAATTCATAATGTCGTTTTAATATTTTACTAAAGCAAAACAGTATCCCTAGGATCATCACTCAAGACTCCAAATAGTTTGTAATCTTTCATCACTACAACAAGACTGTCATGTTTTGTTATGTCATCAGACTGATTCCTTTCTCTAATAAATTGAGAAACACAGAAGGCATAAAGCTTCGCTTGATCTTCACTTAATCCAAATACTTCTAGCTCTTCCGGCTTAACGGCCTCAGTCATTATTAGTGCGCCCCAAAGGATCTTTTGTGTGCGAGTTAAAGTCATTACTTACATTCCCTACCAAATTTTCTATTGCCTCAAACTTACTACTTAATTAAATGCTTATTTGTCAAAAGCAGCAGAAAAACAAATAGGTTTTAATGGATTCATCATTATAAACAGGTATTTATAACTAATGACTTAAGGTGTTCAGTGTGATAATTTTTGACAAAAAACCATAAGATGGAGCTGTTCATGGATTTAACTTTGAACCATCTAGACTTAAATGATGTGCAGTCTATAGATGATGTATTTACTCGCCTAAAAGCACATCAATGCGAATCTCTAGTTTTAAAAAAACTATCAAAAAATAATAACGATAAAAACCAAGTCTACATTCATAAAAGCATCAGTGTTTTTAACTCAATTTTTGACTTAAAATTTAAAGAGCGGGATGAATCTTCAAGCATAACTAAGAAAGCATCCAAACCAGGAAAAAGAATCCCCGAAGCTGTTTTTACAGATTTCTCTTGGCTGTCGACATACAACACCCTACACAAAGTAAAAGCTTGCCGTGCAATTTTATATGCACAATATCCTGAAACTCGTCTATCAGGCTTTCAGACTATAGAAAATGAAATGCCACGCTCAATGTCAGTCGAGTACACGAAATTAGCAAATATACCTGATAGATACTTAGTTATTGGTGCAACTCGCTCCGGCGAAGCCATAGCAATGATGATTGTTGGCCCATCTGAGCAGTTTTCAAATGATTTTAAACAGTTAGAAAATGCTGTCAGTTCTGGGGTCATTAAAAGTGCATCACTAGGCAAAGCTGATGATCGTACAAATGATTTAAAGACCTTATTAATTCAAAACATCTCCGGTAAAACCTTACTAGGCTGTAGATTAGATAAAGAAGGCAATACAATTCCATTTACTGGAACTCAAGTATGTGGATATACGTTAGAACATGCGCTGGGCATTAAACCAAATGCAGATAAGGATGGTGATATTTTTGGAATAGAACTAAAAGCTATTTCACAGAAAAAAGTGACTTTATTCACACCTGAACCTGATGGAGGCCTTTACCAGCAGAGCTTTCCAGAATTTATGAAAAAGTATGGATATGTCAAAGGAGATGATGAATATCGCTTTACTGGTATTCATAGAGCAAACATCCGCAATGAAAAATCAAAGCTCACTTTAAAAATCCTATACTTAGAAAAAGGTAAGAGTAAAGAAGAGTTTATATTGTCTGATTACGACCCTAATCGAAGCATTGACGCTCAGTCTAGAAATTTAAGAGTGGCATTAGTTGACGATGAAGGCCAAGAAGCGGCTGCATGGTCTTTTGAGCGACTGTTAAATAGCTGGGGCGTCAAACACAATGAAACTGTTTATTATCCAGTGAAAAAGCTCACAAACGATAATCTATCTCAAATTGAACAAGGCTATAAGTTCTTAGTTGAATTTGATACTAAAGCTATATGGTGTCAAAGAACTCAGATATCGAGACTTTTTAATTCTATTCATGACGGTACAATTATTTTAGACCCAGCACCAAAATACGTTGAAAGTAATCCCAAGCTAAATAAGAGGCGCTCACAATGGAGAATAAATGACATCTACAGAGATGCGCCTAAACTCTATGATGAAGTAGAGCTAGTAGATCTTTAATACTGTCTATCTAAACAGTTGTTATGTAAAAAGGGAAAAATGTGTGATAGATTTACACTATTCACTCCCTTTTTAGATTCTCCTTAAGATGTACCACAAAGAAATTATGCTTGCTGATAAAGAAGCTGAAAATAGAATCCACCAGCAAAAGCAAGATACTGATAGACTTCTCAAGCTGTTGCTTACTATTTATGATCAAAAGTCACTTGCCCAAAAGTTAAATGATGAAAAACTTGGTTTAAACATAAAAGAAGTTACTAGGGAGAAACTCAACCAATGGAAAAAGGCACCGGCCGAAAGTAATATCATCATAAGCGAAAATACCATTGAAAAGATAAAGCAAGCACTATTACCGCAAAAGCCTAGTCACTGGGATAACCCATCATTTAAATTTATAGATCTTTTTGCCGGTATTGGTGGCATAAGAAAAGGGTTTGAGGAGATCGGTGGTAAATGTGTATTTACTTCGGAGTGGGATGCCGACGCTAGAAAAACGTATTTATCGAACCACTATGTTGATGAAGCAGAACTCCCTTACTTTATAGACTCAGAGGAAGATAATTCTGATAAAAACTCTAGCTTAATGGACATCACTAAAATTACTCTAAGCGGGAATGAGTCTATAAGCTCAGAAGAAAAAAAAGAACACATTTTAAAGCATATTCCTGAACACGACGTACTGCTCGCCGGCTTTCCATGTCAACCCTTTTCTTTGGCAGGTGTTTCGAAAAAAAATAGCTTAGGTCGTTCACATGGCTTTGAATGTGAAACTCAAGGGACTCTTTTTTTTGATGTTGAAAAAATTATTGAAGCTAGAACTCCTAAATTCTTTGTCTTAGAAAATGTAAAAAATTTGAAGAGTCATGATAAGGGTAAAACTTTTGCCACCATCATTCGTGCTTTACATAATTTGGGATATTTTATTGCGGATATTTCTGACGCTGGTGGCGATATCGAAGAAGCTATTAGCAAAGTAAAAAAACGAAAACCTGAACCAATTATTTTAAATGGTGCAAAATTTACTCCCCAGCACAGAGAAAGAGTCGTTATTGTTGGTATTCGCAATGATTTACTTGAGAGCAATCCAAGTTTTGTAGATTTCTCATTAAAAAATGTTGAACAATTTTACCCTGAGAAAAGATATACACTACAAGAAATCTTATGTGATCTAGATGATGATGCTAGGAGAAAATACACACTTACAAATAATTTGTGGAGCTATCTGTACCACTATGCCTTAAAGCATCAAACAAAAGGCAATGGTTTCGGTTTTGGTTTAGTAAACCCAAACGATAAGAACGCAACGACTCGAACTCTCTCTGCACGTTATTATAAAGATGGTTCTGAAATTTTAGTAAATCAACATAATTTAGAAGCAGAATATTTAGATTCTAGAAAGCAACCAGCTATTGAAAAAAACCTCGAACGAGAAGAGTTTTGTTTAAACTATATTTCCACGCATATTGAAAAAAGCTCCGCTGAAGACAAAGAAGTCATAAAATCTTTAACTAAAGAAGCTGAGGCTATATATGATGATAAGTTTGGCCGATATGCCGCACAGTTTGATGCTACATATAAAACTCCAAGACGACTTACTCCACAAGAATGCGCCAGACTAATGGGATTTGAAAAGCCGCCTCAGTATAGAAATGATGAATACGATAAAGAGTTTAGAATAGTATGTGCTGATAACAAAGCCTACAAGCAATTCGGCAACTCTGTTGTGGTTCCTGTTTTTAGAGCTGTTGCGCACTTACTAGAACCATTAATTGCACAATCAAACAGGTAATTAATCTTATGCGTTGGCAAATTTTCATTGCCAACGCATTTCCCTTTTTAGTAACCGTATCTACTCCGAATATTTTGTTTAATTCTTCTCTGCTTATTATTCCTCGCAGGAAGTCTGTCATCCTGCTATAAGCGGCATAAAAGCTAGTAAAAGAGTTTCTGCATGATATTGCAGGAAATGGGGCAAATTAGCTTTATGGCTGGGCTTGCTTCATAGAGGTACTTAAACCACAGTCTGCAATACCTTGCAGAGAGTTACTTGTTCTTGAAAACCGTGTTAAGTGAGGTTACCTGTTGCTCTGCGATAGTCTCGCAGGCTGCTGGAAGCTGCTAAATCACCCCAAACTTCAGCCGAGTTCATTAATTGAACTTTTCAGGCTAAATTTGATTTTCAATTTAAAACTTTCGTCAGAATATAGAAGCCAAGCCCCTCCCTCACATCATCACAAAATTGGTAAAAATTGAGTTATTAAAAATTAGTAGTGATTATTCTATGAATCATCACTTTTATTTTTTGGGGACGATTTCAGCTCAATCCCCAGTTCTATCATCCCCACCTCATAAACGAGTTATTTTGGAGATATGTTTCGAAAAAAATAACCTCTATTGCATGACTAGGTATTTTTTTGTGGAATTAAAACTAATACACTCCAACCTCAATCAATCGAAGTTTTCTAAGGAACTTTTATAATTGATGTACAAAGCTGATTGTGTTTTCAATTTTCTGAAAAATATTTTCGATACTCTTTGCCAGAAAATTAAGAAGAAATATTTAATTGAGTACAAATCAATTTTCTGAAATTGGGGATTTTTTAGTATTAGCTTCTCAATTATTTGTAACAACATAAGAAAAGCACACATTACCTAAAAATAACTTTCCTAAACTCTGTCTATCAATATCAGTAGAGATACATTCCCTCTAATTTAACTATCTGATTTATGTAGCAGCTCTTAGTTTTGTAGCGCTACAAAAATTAGCGCTAACAAAAGTAGTTCGGCTACAAATTACTTTTGTTAGAGGTTTTTCTATTACATTTGTAACCCAAACTCACTAAATCAGTAATCCGAAATGTATAGAAACTCATAGTTTTTGTTTCCCAATCTCAATGTATTTGTAACCGATATTTGAATTTTTCTTAGATAAATCAATGTTAATTTTCAGCGTAATGAATAAAGATCTAATGATAAAAGAAAGATCTTTTTCTATCGTTGTTATCAATTCAAAACAAGGCCTCAAATAATTAATGTCATTGCTACACAACTAGAACTGTTTCATAGCGTGTTTAATATCTCCTGAAAACGAAACTTCTCTTTCTCTTTATGCGTTCGGAGAAAGCTCCGTTGTTTATTCTGAATTTACTCATAATTGAGTGCAAACGATATGTGTCAATAATGGGCAGTACCTTAAATAAAGGGCACCACAATGGGAAACAATAATAAAAAAACACAATTGTCACTTTTTGACAGGTTTGATGCGAATGGCAATCTAAACCAATTAAGCGATTCAGAAACAAATAAACACATGAGTATTAGAGCAATCACCGAAGCTGTTGAAGCAGCCTTCTTAGCGAAACAACAAATAAAAATTTTAGATAGGAGAATTCAATATTTAGAATCTCAACATGACCTACAAAATCATGACGGTTGGATGACTCTCGAGCAAGCATCTCAACAATTAGGGAAAACTGTTGCAGCTATTCGACAAAAGATAAAACACAAAAAGCAACCAATGCCTGAAGGTATTGTTTGGAAACAACATTCCAAATTTGCTCCGATATACGTGAATCTGCGTGCATTCAGGGAGCATATGTGATGACAAAAAAGAATCCTCAACTGGAGATAAAAAATGCTCTGAAAGCGGCTCCTGGCGTGTTCGTAAAAAGAAACAAATTGTATGTACAATTTAAACTGCCAGATAGAATAAAACCCAAAAAGAAATCAACAGGATTAAACGTATCGGTAAAAAACATCAAAAAAGCCAGTTATATCCTCGAATCAATCAAATTGGATATTACAAACGGATTTTACGAGCATAAGAATGATATGTTCTGGCGAAAGAATTTCCCACTAGATACGACACATCTCCAATCAAACATCGGCATAGAAAAATTATTTCATGAGTATTCCATCGCACATGTTAACTATATTACCAGTTCAATAAAAAACAAACTGAACACATGCCTAAACTGGGCTCTATACTACAATGTTGGGGTTGACGACATTGCTAGCATTACTGCTAGCCAACTCAATCAAATGAGACAAAGCTCTGTTAGTGGAAGCAGACAAGAGCTATTTTTTGCACGAGAGATAGCATTTGAAAGAAATTTTCAAATGGATTATGGTGAAAATGCACTGGATTTTATTGATAATTCAGAACTGGAAATACTCAAGAAAAACTATTTCAAAGATCACCCTATTGTATTTGTTGGGTGTGCAAAATCTACAATTGAGGATTACACAATTAACCTGAAATCAGTTCTGGATTTCGCCGTTGAACAGAAATACATAACAAAGAACCCCGCACAAGGATTAAAAAAATTAGCAGTGGATAATTTCGCGCTGCATATGCATGACGAGGATGTTAATCCATTCAGCAGGGAGGAACTAACCAATTTGCTAGAAACGATACATGTACCAAAAATTAGATTAATGGTGCAGATGCTGGCATGGACGGGAATGAGACCTGGAGAACTAAAAGCACTGGCATGGGAAGACATTGATTTGGAGAGACGTCAGATCCATCTCAGATTAAATTTAGACCGCCAAGGGGCATTAAAACCAGTTAAAACAAGAGCATCAAAGAGAACTATCGATCTGTTGCCTGCAGCAGTTGAAGCTCTGAATCAGATAAAAGAAGAGACATACCACTTACCAGCCATCACTGAAACTGTATTTTTTAACAACAAAAAAACAATTATTGAAAAAAGAAGGCGGGTTTTTCTAAGTAGAGAAAACAAGCCGTACAAGCGACCAGAACTCACAACAACACCCAAACAATGGGCTAACTGGTTAATTAAGGCTGGTATTTCACACAGGCCTGCGTACCAGTTAAGACATACCTATGCAAGCCGTATGCTAATGCAAAGAGTTCCACCAACGTGGCTTGCGCGGCAAATGGGACACTCAGATACAAGCATGATTTTCAAGATCTACGGTAAATGGATTGCTGATGATGAGCCTGAATTTATGGAGCAGCTAGCCGCAGGGTTAGGACAGTCATATTAGAGTACAACAACTTAGAAGCCTGTAATGCACTTAAAAAGAGCTTTCAGGCCTCTTAGAAATAGTTGAACAAGTTTTAGTTTGCCAGTCAATTCGCACGATAGGGTTCAATTAAGGAGAACCGTCATAAACTTTCTACTTAGAGTCTTCAGTTAGTTTTATATTCAACTAATAAATTTAAAATAACGGACGTTCTAGCTAGCTCATTATTGGACAATTCCGAGTTACGAACAATAAAGCACTCTGACTTTTCGGATTGCTTTTGGTATTGCTGCCATGTGGCCAGCCTAAATGTGGCTGGCCACATTCTCTTATCCACTACAGGTTGTAGTGATAATCTTATGCTTTCCTTCAATGTGATCTTCATTAATGTAAAAAGCACCGCTAAACTCTATACATCCATAATTATGGTTCGAAGAAAAAGAGCCACCAATCACACCTTTTTCACCTAACAAAGTCCAAACAACCTCCAAATCATTATCCTTTAGCATCTTCAAAAATGGTTCTTTTTTTACCAATAAATGTGCTTTTGTATCGTGTAGAGCTTCAGCAGCAAAACAAACAACATTGTTAGCCTCATCGATATAGCTACCTTCTTGAGAACCATGTTTTAATTTCATATTGTCAAAAATTAGAGAGCTAGGTTTAAGAAAACTTAAAGTTTCAGCCTTTGATTGATCGAACTCTTCTTCCCAACGATAACCGATAGTAGTAACACCAACATCAGCAATCTTAGTCCCTATCTTTTTGTCTGTAACTGTTACCCAGTCCGCGCCGCTATAGTAATCAGATTTAAAGAACTTAAAAGCCTCTGACCAGTAATACTCCCTATTAAACAACTGATATCTATCTGTACTTTCAGGCATCCATCGCCCCATATAATGTTGGCTTTCAGCCCAGTTTTTAAAATGTTCATATTCAGATGACTTAACTAAGTAACTTCTAAGATGACACCAAACCTCTTTCCGTGGGTGTCCCCAGTCTTCCTTACCTACTTCTTTAGGCTCTTTCCAAGACGGATAACTTTCCAGAACAAGCCAGTCAGCACCATTATTGTCTTTTACTTCAATCAACCCCTGCGGGTTATCCAACGTAGAAGAATCCTTTACCCAATTTTCAAAAGTACAATCCCACTGAAAAGATTCTTTACTAACCCACCACTTATCTTCAAGAGGTATGCATTTATCTCCTGTATTTTTAAGCAGAATTGTTGGATCTATATCCCTTTCATAGGGTTCCCAAGGGCCTAGGTAAGGAGACTCTTTTCGCTCATCGCCGTATCCCTCATAGCGGATGTAATTATCTGAAAGTCTTGCTATAAATTCATGAAATGAAATCCATTGGTATTTTTTACCTATTCGTTCTTGATGGGATTCATGCCGTCCCCTGCCTGTGCCAATGCTTTTATCAAAATCACCATGCTTATCAGGAGACCAACCTAGATCTATTACGCGATTAAAAATAAAACATTCAGCTAGCCTAAGATCAAAATGAGTATCTGTATCTAATAAATTGTTGTTATGATCAAGGTATGGTTCAATATCTCTTTCATAAATAGTTAAAGTGTTTTCTGGTAAAGCATTTTTAAAAGCTAATTTATTCGAAAGTAGCTCTTCTTCTGTTTTTCTGCCTAAAGCGACTCCCATTCGGATTATAGTTTCACCTATAACCAAATCATCAGAGTCTTCAGCATAAATAATAGGGTCTAATGAACTAAATAACTCAAGCTGTTCTTCCGATAAGTCGCTCTTAAATTTTTTAAATATTTCTTTCCTATTTACAGGGGATTGGCCAAATCTACACCCAGACCAATCTGAATGATTAGAGTTAGTGCCTATGGTGTACCTAGAGAAGTCCCCCCCCATAACTGAACTCCACAATTCCCGGTAGTCTTTCTGATCATAAAGACTTTTCAGCTCATCTTTAGTTGGTATGTCATCAGGCCATTCACTTTTGTATGGGGGCTTAGTTTTGGACAATTCAATCTTTTCTGTTATCAATCCAAGGTGTGAAACATACTCTATAATCTCTCTTGCGTAGTCTCTTAAGAGGATATGTGGATATACATCCTCTGTATCAAAGACCTTTGTATAAACTATTTCAGCTACAGCGCCTAGCTCATGATGATCCTTTGTTCGCAGTACACAACCTAAGGCAACAGCTAACACTCTCTCCCAAACATAAGGATCATCTACGGCATCAAATTTATCGATTATCCTAACCAATACTGGAATTCTATTTTCTAACAAGTTAACTAAAGCTTTAGTTGAACAATCCCTCAATTCTCGATTGGTTGAAGTGAAAATCCAACAAAGCGCAGTAGCAACTAACTCAATTGAATCATCAGATATGTAACTCTTATCAAAGTCATCCCAAGCCCAATCTATTAAATGCCTGAACGTAGAGTCTTCACTATACTTATATTTTAATTGAGTAGTCCAAAATGCATCTCTGTTTGGCAAGGAATGCTTAGATAACCAATAATGTAAGAAATTAGCATTAAATGGGTGTCCTTCAATACCTGAAATTGAAATCAGTATTTCTAAAAAGTGGCTAAATGTACGCCTAAACTGAAGCACGTTGTTATTTATAAACGGTTTAAGTTTTTCGAAATCTATCGCAGAAATTTCTCTCCAAACTAAACTATCAATAAAAGAATTTATTAAGTAATCATGCTCACTGAACTCTGGCAGTAACTCATAGAGTTCTTTTCCGTATTTTTCAGGCAATTGAATCGAAAGAGCCTCAACAATTCCTTGGTTGTAGTAAAAGTCATACTCTTCTTTAAAGTAACTTCTTAGACGGCCTCCCGCCTTAAACTCATCTTCAATATTTTCAACGCCGTCAAGTAAGTAGTTTACTGTTAAATGGTCATCAAACCTTTCAAAAGATATATATACTACCTCTTCAACAACGTTTTCGTCATTTCGAGTAATTCCTTTTGTTAACAACCCTTCATCTATTAATGCGTTAAGAAAAGTTTTATCGTTGACATAGTCTCGAACAACAGATTGGACGGCAACATGCGCATTTTTAAGAGGTATACTCTTAGCCCCGGAGCCCACCTTAAGCTTGATTAATTCATTTAATGCGTCATTAACCAATGGAAAGCTGGAATCGAAACTGTACTTTTTAGGTGATGCAAGCGACTTGTTGACACCAGTAATGAAAAAACTGAGAATTTTAGATATCCCATGAAAACCTACTGGAACTTTACTTAATCCACTTTTCTTAACTCCATCGCATAGTAATTTCAAAAATAATGGGTTTTTGAACTCTGGGTTTAAGTTGGGAGAAGAGGGTCTCTCTATATTGTAATTGTCATAGAATAAATTAACAGCTTCCAGTTCAATGTTTTTAAATCCAATATGTTCATGAGTTTCAAAGTTATTGCGTGATACATTCTCATCAGAAATGGTAATATTTTTATACGTTGACCTAACTGACATTATTAAACCAAGCCAATCAAATTGTTTAATCTCATCAACAAAACTATTTATATTATCATCCCAAAACTTATTGCCATTCCCTTCATTGATCGCATCGATAAATATCAAAACTCTCTTATTATTTTTTTGAGCATATAAATTAAGCTTTTCTAGAAAATCATTGGATGTGGTATCGACCTGTAACCTTTTAAAAATTTGCACCCAAGGAGATTCATCAGAAGTGAGCTGTTGCCCTAATAAGAAAAGAGATGGAGAACCAGTTTTAATTCTTGTTTCAACAACATCGGCAAGTAAGTGAGACTTACCAATGCCAGCTTCCCCTTCAAGAAGTAAAAACGGATTGTTCGACAAGTTTACTGTTATGGAGTTTAAGAAAGTACTTAACTTGTTACACTCATAATCAAAATCCCTAAGTTCCCTTAAAATTGATGAGTATTTATCACTGTAATAATTAGACTCTCCGGCTGCTTTTGCTTCTTCACGCAGTTTCCACAGTACCGATTCAGATTCTGCTACTGCATTGTTGCAGGAAGTAATACTGTTACAAAGTTCATCTGTTGGTATTTTAGTTAATATAGAAAAATCAATTGCTTGGTATAAGGTTGTAATTTCAGTTAGAGATTTAGATATTACAGATTGCTGTGAGGATATTTCATCACACCTACAGAGCTTGTTTCCTTTAATCAGAAAGCTATCTATATGTGAAAAAAAGAGTTCTGAAAAATCTTGAGTTCTCCCAAGACCCTCAAAGATCTTTGCTATTTCTAACTTTAAGTTTAATTCAGGTGTGTATCGTCCACCTAAATCAGCTATTGCCTGTCTGTTTTTCTCATTTAACCAATCATCACTTAGGTGAAACGTGAGCTTCTCGTCTATAGAGCGTAATAGAAGTTTCATTTGAATCAGCTCTTCATTGATATCGAATATCTTTTCCTTATAACTTTCTTCGATATGGAGCTTTTTTAACGTTGTACACTTGTTTATTTTAAGCGCTAGAATCGCATAAAAACGTTCAAGTTGTTTTTGAGTTGGAGGAAGCACATTAGGACAATCACTAAACTTATTCACTACCTCAGCTTTATCAGGAAACTCTTTAAACAAAGTATATTCGTTTAGCACGTCAAATAATGGCTGAGATTGATAGAACGGAACCTTGTCTGAATCTGTTGGATATTCAACTTCAAACTCTAAAGCGGTTTCCTCGATAAGCTGATAGAGCCTGTCTACATACCTTTCCTTAGGAAAAAGCTGCTTTCGAAACCAGCCATATCCCTCCTGAGATATAAATTGGTCTACAAACTTGACAGCAACGTAGTATGACGCCCCACCAATTGCCAATGTAATTGGTTCCATTTTTATCTACCTTTAAATGCTAACAAATTATACCGTCATCATAAAAAACGGATGATTTCAAAACGTACCTGTTCTGACTTTACAAAAGTAGAAATCTCAGTAGGCTACTGTTTTTAAGGTGAATAGACTAGCAATATGCTGATGTTTGCACAACTAGAGTAACTGTGAAACCATAGAGTTTGGAACTTTAACTTCATCAACCCTAATCCAGATATCTCATAAATTATGTTATGCAAAATTGTGAAAAAGTGACATCAATGGACCAATTGCTCTAACTCATTTTGGGGCATAAATGAGTTATTGAGACGTGCGCTTTTTAAATTAAAGCAAATAAAGCAAGTCTAATACTCCTAACCTCGAAGATCTGCAACGAATTAGGGCTGATGCATTCAATCCGGCCGCTAGGTTCGAAACAAACTTGGGCAAGCCTTAAACAAGGCTCAATGATATTTAGATTGACGGTTGTAGTTCTGTCCTATTTTCTCATAGCTTAAGAATTGAGTTAGTAACATCACTTAATTGATGACAGGCTATTAAGCATAAAACACTAAAACTATAAGTTCGTTTCCGAACACTATGAAATGATGTTTTTGCAAGGTTAATAGTATTAGGTTTGCTGTCAGCCTTTGATCAGTACATTAATGTTCCTAGCTTTTCTAGATGCTACAAATATTACTGTTTAGTATTAGCGGGAGTTAAATATTTATTTTTCCCATAAAAAATAAAAAAGCTCAGGCGATTTATTGCCTGAGCTTTCATTAGTTTTTGTCCCCCATTTGTCCCCGCGCGGGGATAAATAGAATAAAAACCTTTTAATTCATAGCTTTAAGATTAGAACGGCATTTTGAAGCCTGGAGGCATCTGCATACCGCCAGTAACATCAGACATACGCTTAGCTGACTCTTCACCTACACGACGCACAGCATCGTTTACAGCAGCAGCTAGAAGGTCTTCAATCATGTCTTTGTCGTCTTCCATTAAGCTTTCGTCAATCTCAACGCGCTTAACGTTGTGGCTACCTAGCATAGTTACTTTAACTAGGCCTGCACCTGCTTCGCCTGTTACTTCTAGAGTTTTGATCTCTTCTTGGGCTTTTTCCATGCGCTCTTGCATCTGCTGAGCCTGCTTCATGATATTGCCCATTCCACCTTTAAACATAATACGCTCTCTTACATATATTTTATTTGGCTAAAAGATAAGGTCTATTGTACTCGATTACAATGCCTGTATGGTATTTTCATCGACCTCGGCACTAAATTGCTCGATAAGTTGTAATACAATAGGATCTTGATTAATTGTTTCTATCGCTTGTTGATGCCTATGTGCATCTATTTTTTGTTGAATTAGATACGGTGAGTCTATCACCCCTTCAGCAAATTCAACGATAAGTTCAACCTCTGAGCCGTACATATCGTTCAACGCTGCTTGAAGCTTTTGTCTTAAAACAGCACTGTCTAAATGACGCTGACTGATATCAACTTGAATGTTGGCTTGGTTATTCTCGTAGTGGTAAATCGAATGCAGCGCAAATTGACGCATACGACCACCGAGTGCCATTTTCTCAATCAACTTCGCCCAGTCATCTTGCTGATGGGCAAAACGAATTTCACTGATTGGGCTCGCAAAGCCTTCAGGCACAGGCACAGCTTCTTCTTTAGGCGTTTCTTGCGCTTGAGAAGTTTGCGGTGCAATTTGCTCTAACAACTCAGGCGCTAGTTTGCTTTCGTCCGCTTTATGCCGTTCGCTAAATGGGACTGGTTTTTTTTTCGGTGTTACTGGCGCCACATGTGAGTCGGGCGCGTTTTGCGCCTCAGACTTTTTTGGCTCATCTCCTCGAGCAGATAATAACTGCCCAGCCCCTGAGATATTTCGATTCTGCAAAATACGAGCAATGGCAGATTGTGCTTGCCCTTGTTGAGCTTGTAAGCGTGCAGAAGCTGACTCTGAGTTTTGAGAGCTAGCGTCTTGCTGCACCTCTTGTGTAGCCTGAGGTTCATAAGCCGGCGTATAGCCTTGCTCTTGTGCATCATGCATCACTTGCTCATATTGCGCAGCTAATTCTTGCTCTTGAGGCTCTGGCGCATATTCTTGTTGCGCTAGTGCTTGCGGATTTTGCTGAGCTTGCTGATTAAACGCATTGCTTTCAACATTCAGTTGATTGTGTTGCTGTTCATCAGGCGAATGTACTTGTGAACTTTGTGCAACCGATTGAGTTAATTCTGAATGCTGATTAGTAACACTATGTTCTACCACCGACTGCTGGCTAGGTTCGGCCTGAATAGGTTCGGCCTGAATAGGTTCGGCCTGAATAGGTTCCGCTTGAATTGGTTCAACTTGCACAGCTTCTGCTTCAATCTGAGGCGTTGCTGATTGTACAGGTATCTCAGATGTAGCATCAGGTTGCTGAGTGGTACTGCCACCTACTGAAGCATTATTTTGCTTTAAGCGAGCGCGTATATCTTGCAAACCTTGTCTTGGTGACGCAGTAGGTGCTGCTTGTGCTTGAGCAGAGCTGTTTGATGCCGAGCCAGCTTGAACATTAGACGTGGCAGAAGGTTGACTATCTGCATGCTCAAACGCAATTAAACGCAGCAACACCATCTCAAAGCCAAGTTTTTGCTCTGGCGCCCACTGAAGATCTTTTTTACCATTTAACAACAATTGATAAAACAGCTGTACTTGCTGCGGGTTAATCTGTTCACTGAGCGTTGCAATATCAGACTCTGAAAATGCCGATATTTTTGCTGCCTGTGGCACCAGTTGCGTGAGCTGGATAGCATGTAGGAGTGCAATTAAATCGTCCAGTACGGCAAGATAATTTCCATTCTTAACCGCAATTTGCTCTACTTCTTCTAAGACTGCGGGTGCATCTTGACAAAGTACAGAAGCTAAAATACTCACGGCATGACTAATATCCATCAAACCAAGCATATCTTGAACAGCAGCTAGAGTAAGTTGAGCATTGGTTTGTGCTATGGCTTGATCAGTTAAGCTCAACGCATCACGCATACTGCCATCAGCGGCTTTCGCCAGTGCCTTTAAGGCAGGCTCTTCAAACTGAATTTGCTCTTGCGGCAGAATATGAGTCAGCTGCGATACAATTTGCGATTGCGACATTGCATTCAAATTAAACTGTAAGCAACGTGACAAAATAGTGATCGGTAGTTTTTGTGGATCTGTCGTCGCCAATAAAAACTTTACATGCTCAGGCGGCTCTTCAAGTGTTTTTAAAAGCGCGTTAAAACTGTGCTTTGACAACATGTGCACTTCATCGATGAGGTACACTTTATAGCGACCGCGAGTCGGCGCATATTGAACGTTGTCGAGGATCTCTCGCGTATCTTCAACTTTCGTTCTAGAAGCAGCATCGATTTCTATTAAATCAATAAATTTACCCGCTTCTATATCTAAACAGCTTTGGCACTTTCCACACGGGTTTGAAGTGATCCCTTCATCGCAGTTCAGACTTTTCGCGAATATGCGGGCGATGGTGGTTTTACCAACGCCCCGAGTCCCAGTGAAAAGATAAGCGTGGTGCAACCTTTGCTCATTGAGGGCATTTACGAGCGCCTGTTTAACATGCTCTTGGCCGACAAGTTGGTGAAAGGTTTGCGGACGCCACTTCCGTGCTAGGACTTGATAACTCATATTATTCGCCTTCGAACTCAACTAACTTAAGAATATTAATACCTAAGTCTGCAACACGTTGCTCACCGCCTAGCTCCGGTAGCGATACAACAAAAGCTGCGTCTGTTGCATTACCGCCAAGCTTTTGCACAAGCTTAGCTGTTGCTTCAATGGTACCACCTGTTGCAAGTAAGTCGTCAACTAACAATACTTTGTCACCTTCAACAATTGCATCAGTGTGTAACTCAAGCACGTCTTCGCCATACTCTAACTGGTAAGACTGGCTTATCACTTCACGAGGTAATTTACCTGGCTTGCGCACTGGAATAAAAGGAATACCTAACGCATAAGATAAAGGTGCGCCAAAGATGAAGCCGCGCGACTCTGTACCAATAATTTTAGTGAAGCCTTGATCTTTGTATGCTGTAATGAATGCATCAATCGTTTCTTTAAACGCTTTAGGATCAGCAAGTAAAGTGGTTACGTCACGGAACATAATACCTTCTTTAGGATAGTTAGGTACCGTAGCGATACTGTCTTTGATCAGCGTGAGATTAGCTTGTGTCATAATGAAGCTTTCTATTTTGTAAAGAAAGTGATTATAACAAGAATGAGAAAAGTTGAAACTTTGAGAAATCACAAAGCCATGTTTTTAGCTTGTTTGCGCAATAAAACGGCAAAAGGCTACATAACGTAGCCTTTAGTCAAAACAAAATCTCTTTTGTTCCTTTGATGATTAAGCTGCAAAAGCCGTTGCTAAACCAAGAATTGCATTTAGACAGCCAATACCTACAAAAACAGCTAAGAAAGCAATGAAGTATTTAGCGTTAAACGGATCTTTAAAATCACCCTTTGACATAGTACACCTATAAATTTTTAAGCACGAAAAAACGGCGCTCATAATAGACGATCCGAGCTATGCGTTAAAGTGAGAAGTGCAAAAAATCGCTAAGCTGGTTACACAAAAAGGTTATTTGGTGACTACAACGCCCAACTCTGCCAAAGCGTTTAATGTTTGAGTTGCACCACCTATAAGCTGCTCTTCACTAAATTGTGGAATAATTTCATGCACTTTTGAAACAAGTTCTAACAAGCTAATACCCGGGTTATCATCTAGATGCTCTAACAAAATCGCGGTCATTGGGTTTGAAGCGATAAAGCCTACATCATCCTCTTCGTCGCGATACACAACAAAATAATGGGGTTGTTCACTGGGTTCAGTTGGTTGAAAGTCTTCACTAATTTGATGAACTGGGTATTGATAAGACAGGTTACGCGCGGTGTTTGACAGATACAAAGGTTGATTATCTATGTTTGTAAGCTGTTTTTGCATTTCATCTTCAAAACAAACCGAGACATCTAATTCAACCCACTCGTAATGTGCGAGCTCTAACATAAATACGGGGTCGTTTGCTTGCATAGTATATTCATGCTGAAGAAAAGCTAAAAATTCTGCGCTGATGTCTAAAAAATACGGAGATGAACAATCGTGGCTAACAAAAAAGGTGCGGATAAGTGTCTGCCAATGTGATTCACAGTATAAGCTTTTAAGCACTGGAAAAGCTGAGCTAACAAACCCTTCAACGTTATTAAAAAACAGTTCTTTATAAACTGTCATTCTCTCTTCAGTTACATCATGAGGCTTTTTTACATTATCGGGATCACGAATATAAGCCATAAATGCATTTTGAACATCGATGAATGACACTAGGCAACCCCTTTACTTTTTGCTAAAAACTCAGACTGAAGTTTTTTAATGATGTCTACTTCGCTCAGCACTTCTGGCATGCTCGGAATATTAAAGTCACGTTCGAGTAAAGTAGGAAACAAACCGTGATAATCATAGGCTTTTGAGAGTAAATCCCAAACTGGGTCACATACATCCGCACCATGTGTATCGACTAGCAGAGAAGTACTTTCTTCATAATGCCCTGCAACATGACCATACACAATACGTTCACTTGGCATGGCATGTAAAAACCCGATTGCATCGTAACCGTGGTTGACACTGTTTACATAAATATTATTTACATCAAGTAGTAAGTCACAGTCGGCTTGCTTTAAAACTTCGAGCGTAAATTCTTGCTCTGATATTTCTTGACCGGGTGCGGCATAATAAGAAACATTTTCGACAGCGATCCGCTGCTCTAAAATATCTTGTACTTGTTTAATTCGACCAGCTACGTGTTTAATTGCATCTTCAGTAAATGGAATTGGCATCAGATCATACATATGACCTGTACCCGAGCAGTAGCTCAAATGCTCACTATAGAGTTTAATATTGTGAGTTTTGAAGAAGCTTTTAAGAGACTTTACAAATTCTATATCAAGTGGTTCTGGAGAGCCTAATGAGAGCGATAAGCCGTGGCAAATAAATGTATGCTTATCGGTAAGTTGCTTAAACTGCTTACCAAATTTCCCGCCCATTTTTAACCAATTTTCGGGCGCCACTTCTAGAAAATCGACTTGACTCGGTGGAGACTCAAGAAAGTCATCCAACATTTCTCGTCTGAGGCCTAAACCGACCATGCCTATGTCATTAACTACCATATTAATACCTTTGAGTTCATGGCTTGTATTAAAATAAGAGGAAATTTTGCTAAGAAGTTTGAGGCAGATAATCTGCCTCAAAGAAGAAAACTAAGAATTAGTGAGCGCCACCACATTTACCTTCACCGCACTTACCTTCTTTTTTAGCTTTGCCGCCACATTTACCTTCGCCGCACTTGCCTTCTTTTTTAGCTTTGCCGCCACATTTACCTTCGCCGCACTTGCCTTCTTTTTTAGCTTTTCCGCCACATTTACCTTCGCCG
This sequence comes from Pseudoalteromonas sp. NFXS53, assembly GCF_056629255.1. Lineage (NCBI taxonomy): Bacteria > Pseudomonadati > Pseudomonadota > Gammaproteobacteria > Alteromonadales > Pseudoalteromonadaceae > Pseudoalteromonas > Pseudoalteromonas sp. NFXS53. Next base: position 129,681 of record NZ_JBWVBR010000002.1, read on the forward strand.
CACTTGCCTTCTTTTTTAGCCTTGCCACCGCATTTACCTTCGCCGCACTTGCCTTCTTTTTTAGCTTTGCCGCCACATTTACCTTCGCCGCACTTACCTTCTTTTTTAGCTTTACCGCCACATTTACCTTCGCCGCACTTACCTTCTTTTTCAGCTTTACCGCCACACTTGCCTTCTCCGCACTTACCTTCTGAAGCATCTAATTGATAACCAGAAGACATAGTGGTGAATGCAAATGGGTTAGCATTTACTTCTGCTGATGCAGTTAAACTCGCAGTACCAACAACAACAGCACCTAACGTAGCAGCGATTGATTTTGTTTTTAAATTTTTCATACTCGACCCTTTGGGATATTTCGTTCAATTCATTTAGTAGACCCTACTTCAAAAAAGAATATTTCAGAAAATCTAAAAAAATTCAATTTTAGCTTAGCAACAATGAGTCTCTCGTTTAAAATAAGCGCCCTTTAAGCAGTATAGAGCAAGTTATGAAACTAATTTTGGCACCAATGGAAGGCGTTGTAGATTTTAAAATGCGCCAGCTTTTAACAAACCTTGGTGGCTTTGATTTATGTGTAACTGAGTTTATTCGCGTTGTCGATCTAACCTTTCCACGTAGAGTGTTTATCAAAACTTGCCCTGAACTATTAAATAATGGCTATACCGAGTCTGGCACACCTGTTCGCATTCAGCTTCTGGGTCAAGTTCCCCATGCGCTTGCTGCAAATGCACGTAAAGCCGTCATGCTTGGCTCACATGGTATCGACCTTAACTTTGGCTGCCCTGCAAAAACAGTGAATAAAAGTAAAGGTGGTGCGGTGCTGTTAAAAGAGCCTGAACTCATGTATCAAATTATAAAAGCGGTAAGAGAAGGCGTTCCAGCCGAGCATGAAGTCAGCGCCAAAATACGTTTAGGTTTTGATGATGACAGTAATACCGCCGAAATTGTCGATGCAGTTCAAAGTGCGGGGGCTTCAAGCTTGGCAATTCATGCGAGAACCAAGCGAGATGGCTATAAGCCACCTGCTTACTGGGAGAAAATAAAACCTCTACTTGAGCGAGTGACAATGCCCATTGTTGCAAACGGCGAGATTTGGCAAGTCGAAGATGCTTATCGCTGTCAAGAACGCAGTGGATGTTCAGATTTAATGCTTGGACGAGGAGCATTGGCAACACCAGACTTAGCTGCAAAAATTAAAGCACATCGAGAAAATCAGCCTTACACACCTTTATCTTGGGAAAATGTGATTTACCATATTTTACATTCATCTATGCACCAAGATCCTTCTGTAAGTGAAAAATACTTTTCATCGAGAACTAAACAGTGGCTCGGGTATCTCAAACTGCAATATCCACAAGCCAATGATCTTTTTGACGAAATTAGAAAACTTAAAAATAAAGACGAGGTTGTCTCTGTGCTAGAGAAATATGCAAAGTGTCCTAGCATTGATTCAAATCATAACGATTTCGCCTAGAAGTACCATAATGATTGCTCATAGGAGAGCGATCATGAATGCAAATCAAACTAAAGACTTTCAAAGCAAGCTAAAAATTGAATTAGACTCTGTTCGATGTGAGTTTTTAAATGAGCTTAAAGACGCACGACATGAGTTTACTGGCGAATTGGCTTCAATGTTAGAAAACTCAACACCAGGAGAGTGGATTGACCTAGCGGTCACTAAAATTAACCCAAATCAGTTTCCCCGCTTTCAGCGGCTTATGGAGCTAGAAGCTGCTTTGTGCCAAATAGATATTGGCCAATTTGGTTATTGCTGTGATTGTGAGGCAAAACTTGATCTTCTGGAGCTTTCAAAAGATCCGGCTAAACAACGTTGCTCGATTTGTGAAGAGAAAAAGCGAAAAAAAGCACATAACTGATTGAAAAGGCCTTAGTAAGAAAAGGCCTTTTAATTGTCTATCACTCACAGCTGCACTCTAAAAATAAATCCTAGCTAAAGATAAAACAGCCGCGGGTTTCATGACGATATAATCTAAGAAATCTATTGCTTGTTCTGGTTGCAGTGATAACTTTTGATTTAATACCACCATGGCTTGTTGTTCTGACCAAGCCTGAAAGTGAATGCCCAAATCTATCTCAGCCAATACTAATATTAGATGTTTATAGGCTACTAGCTTCTGTTTTTCACACTGCTCGAAAGTCGCATGTAAGTTAACAAACGTATGCTGCCAGTTTAAACCTTCGATAATTGAACAGTGTTTCTGTGCAATCTCAACTAAGTTTAGTGTTTCTAAATCATTTTCATGATTATCATACTCATTTGTTAAAGCTTGAATATTGGCTAAAACAACCTGAGGATCTTTTACACTACCTAAATAGTGATTCACCTTACTTTGATACCACTCTTTACCGTTAGGTAGCTGGTAAATGCCTAAACGGCTTCTTGGCTTGTATGTTTTGAAGTAGTCAGTTAGATCAGTTAGTGATTCAGATTCAGAATACGTTTTTAACTTTTCCAGTTCATACCTGTTATAAAGTATCTTGCTTTGTTTCGCATCTTCTAACCTAGTCAGAACTAGGTTTTGCCATTTCTGTTTTTGTGCTTCACTGAGATTCAATGCAACATTTACCGCTGCAGGCCAAGGTAAATACCTCTCTGGGTAACGTTCTTGAATTATCAAATATTGCAGTTCATTTACTTGGGAGTCATTAAGTAACTCCAGATCAGCAGAGTTTAAAGCTGTATGCCTTTGCTTTAAATAAACTTCACTGAATGGTAAAACTTCAGACAGTTCACCTTTACTCTTGGACAATAAAACAGCATTGATATTTTTAAGTTGTGATTGCACTTCTTCAAAAGAACTAAGTTTCTGCTGCTCTGTACATGCGGATAACAAAATCAGAATGGGGAGTAATATTAAATAAAATTTATTTTTCACCTTCACTTCCAACTATAAAAAAAGCCCCTTTCGGGGCTTTCTATTTATAAGCTTATGCCTTTACGTTGTGCTTTGTCCTTAATGAACGTTGCCCAACCTCTAGCAAACTTACGAGTACGTGGATCTTCTTGTGCTTTGACAATCGCTCTATAGGCTTGCTTATACTTCTCTTGGTATAAGTAAGCTTCAGCTAAGTCAGAGTAAGTCGACCCCTTCTTGTCAGTACCTAACTCAAGCGCTTTATTTAAACGCTCGACTGCAGCACTGTACTTTTGCTCAGTAAGTAATAAGTTACCTGCCTTTCTAAAAAGATCTGCGTCGTCATCAAACTTAGCTGCTTCTTCATAGTATTTAGCTGCAGTTACAAGATGCTTCGCTTGGTGGAAGTAACTCGCAACAGCTGTAACGTTTTGCTTAGTACGCTTAACTTTATCTTCCTTTAAAGCTTTTTCCATAACGATGGCTGCTTTATAAGGAATATCGTTTAGCGAGTAATAGCTGCTTAAAATTTTGTAGTGGTTCTCTTTCTCGAAATAGCCTTTTCTGTAAGCTACTTCCATAATTGTCTGACCTTTAGTGAACTGCTCGGTAGACATGTAGAAAGAACCTAGACGAGTCCAGTTTTGTTTGTCATCAGGGAACAACTTAACTAGAGTCTCACCAACTTCTACAACTTTATTAAACTGCTTAAGTTCAAAGTATGAACCGACCTTCAGCATGAAGTAATTTTTATTTGGCTCTTTTGCCAATTTAATTGCTTTGTCTGCTGGTTCGATAACTTTGCTAAATTGCTTTAACTCAAAGTAAGCCTGAGCAATTTTCGCATATACCTTGTCATCTTCTTCGCCAGTAAAGTCCATCCAGTCGTTGTAGGCTTTAACACCCTCAACATACTTTTGCTGGCCAAAGTAAAGGTCTGCAACAAATTTTAGGGTATCAGCCTGATCTTTGAAGTTTAGAACATCTTTTTCTACAGCACGCTTAACGAAATCAAGGGCCTTAGTATAATCTTCTTTTTGAGCATAGAAGTTACCTAAGTACCTATCTACAGTTGCTTTGTCGAAATCATTAGACGGGTCTAACTCTTCCATTAAAGCAATTGCTTCATCAAGTTGGTCGTTGTTGTAAAGTTCAAATGCTTTAACAACTTTCTTACCAGTACGCTCGCCCATGATCTTTGTCTTAGCTTTTTTACGAGCTTCGATTTTAGCTGGGTCAGGTGCAGCAACAGCGTTGCTGCATACACCTGTAAGCGTCATAAGTAGCGCAAGAGCTGTTGCTTTATGTAATTGCTTCATTTCTTCGCTCCTTATTAATCTTGGTTAAGTTTAAAGTCTAACTGTACAGTAAGACCAGGTTGCTTTTGTGGTTTGCCATCGATGATTTTCGGGCGATATTTCCACTTACGTAATGCTCTCATCGCTTCACGGTTGAAAACACGCTTTGGTTCAGCATCAATAACTTTTACATCTTCAACACCACCAAGCTCGTTAATAGTGAATGAAAGTTGTACCCAACCTTCTTTACCATCACGTGCCGCTTGAGTCGGATATTTTGGCTCAATACGTACGATAGGTGTTGCATCACCATCACGACCAAATTCACCAGGCCCACTTAGGCCACCTGCAGTACCACCAATGTCGATGCTAGGCATGTTAAAGCCAATAGCACCCGGATTTGGGTTAGCATTGTCAGGCTGCGGCGGCTGCGGTTTAGGCGGCTGCTGCGGCGGCGGCGGAGGTGGAGGCGGAACACGTCTGCGCTCTTGAACCTCAGATTCAGGTGGATTCGTCAAAATTTCGACTACAATTTCTTCTTTTTCATTTTCAGCTCTATCTGCTCCGCCAGAGATCAGAAATGCCATAAAATAAAATAAGCCGAAAGTAACTGCCCCACCTGTTACAAGTGAAAACAGAAAACGAATCATTACTTAGCTCCAGCGATTGAGATTTTTAGTTGATCGTCAGTCGCCTTGATTTGGTCCATAACTTTAACAACCACACCATGCTTCGCGCCTTTATCAGCTTGAATAATGATAGTTTCTGTTGGTTGCTCAGCTAGGATGCTCTCAAGGTTTGCACTAACACGCTCAACATCAACTGCGCGCTTATCCATCCAGATTTCACCGTTTTCACGGATAGCGATGAATACGTTCGCATTTTTCTTAGTTTGAGCTTGTGCAGCCTTTGGCTTTTGTACTTCAATACCAGCTTCTTTCACGAAAGAAGTTGTTACGATGAAGAAGATAAGCATGATGAATACGATGTCTAGCATCGGTGTCATATCTACTGCTGCTTCTTCTTCCTCACGAAAACGTTGTTTACGTGCCATATTAATATCTCTCTTTAGTGATGAGGCAAACTATCTACTAGCTTTTCTTTAGCCATTTTCGCTCTAGCTTCTAGGCGAGTGCTGAAGAATACACCAGATAGTGCCGCAACCATTCCTGCCATTGTTGGTATCGTTGCCATTGAAATACCCGATGCCATTAGACGAGCGTTACCAGTACCTTGAGTAGCCATCGTTTCGAAAACGCTGATCATACCCGTTACAGTACCTAGTAGGCCGATTAATGGACACATGGCTACCAATGTTTTGATAATCAACATGCGCGCTTCTAATTTTTCAGACGCTTCAGAAATCCATGCATCGCGGATTCTGTGTGCGTACCAAGACGTAGTGTCTTGGCGGGCGTCCCACTTCGCTACGATATCCGCTTTCATTTTCGGATACTCGGCGAGTAGGAACCAATAGCGCTCAATCATTAATACCCACATTAGAAAGAGTGCTATCGCGACCACGTATAATACCTGGCCGCCTGTGCCAACAAAATCCCTGATAGATTCCCAAATCTCCATCAGGACTAGCATTAGGCTTTCTCCTTCTCCGCATGCGCAGCAACAATACCTGCACTCTGCTCGTCTAGGATATGTAGAACTGCTTTACTACGACCTGAAACGATTGCGTGTAATAGGATTAGTGGTAGTGCAGCAATCAGACCTAGAGCTGTTGTTACAAGCGCTAGAGAGATGTTACCTGCCATGATCTTCGGATCACCAGTACCGAATAGTGTGATTGATTCGAACGTTAAGATCATACCAACAACTGTACCAAGTAGACCTAGTAGCGGTGCGATAGCAGCTAAGATCTTGATGATGTTGATACCAGCTTCGATACGAGGCGTTTCACGTAGAATTGCTTCATCTAACTTAAGCTCAAGGTTTTCAACGTCTTGGTTTTTGTTGTCATGGTAAACTTTAAGAATACGACCAAGTGGGTTGTTTTCGTTTGGCGTGTTGATGTTCTTAACCTGTGCTTTGATTTTTGCACTAACCATAAGTAGGTCTAGGAAACGAACTAACGCTAGTAACGCACCAATTGCAAGTAATGCAGTGATGATGTAACCAACTGTGTCACCCTGGTGCCAACGTTCTTCAACAGTTGCACGTTGAGTGTTTAGACGAAGGATACCGCCACGCGCAGGGTCAACATAGAACTTAGTGTATGAACCAGCTTGTGTATTTAGAAGGTCAGCAACAGTGTTGAAGATGTGACCGTCTGGCTGCTTACCTAGTGGAACGATAGCTTTGTTAGCTGCATCGTATACTACGTAGCCGTCTTTTGTGATTAAGTTGAAGTTACCAACACGAGTAACCTGCTTAGTATTGATTTCACCACTTAGCTCAGCAACTTGTGCTTCGAAAGTAGATACTTTTGCAGATTCAGTCATTTCAGTTTGGAATGCAATCCAAAGCTCTTCTAGTTCGCGAGTAGTCGGTAGTTCTTTAGCAGCTGCTAATGAACGAAGAACTTCTGCACGACCTGGTTTTTGAGCACTTACTAGTGATGCTTCGATTGAACCGATCGCTTCAGAAGCTGAACGACGAACAACACCGAACATCTCACCTAAAGTACCAGTTGCGTTTTGAAGCTCAACTTCTTTTTCAGCAAGTGTGATTTCATTTTGTTTAAACTGGTTGTTTAAACGCTCACCACGAGCCTTCTCGTTTGCTAAATCACGCTTAGCTTTATTAAGAAGTGCTTGCTTGTCAGCACGAGCAGAAAGGAACTCTTGCTCACGTTGCTTGTTGATTTTACCTTCAGAAATACGGTTTTGTTTAACTTCTTGAAGGATTTTGTCTAGAGTTTCAGTGTTTGCGTGCGCGTTTAAAGCTGCACCAGCTGAAACAGATAGAGCAGCCGCTACTGCAAAACCTTTAAATAATTTCTTCATTATTTATTACTCCGCGCCAAAGATTGGAAGTGCTAGTAGTTCAGGAGCTGCCTGACCACGTGCGATACGGATGAAAGTTTTAACTGGCTTGATGTACTCTTCGCCTAGCTCATCCCACTGTTTTGCGCTGTTGTTCCAAACCCAAGCGTGCTTAAGGTCGAATGATTGAGCAACAAATGCAACACGGCCAATACGTGCGAAGTCAACGTTGATGTTTTTACCGTTGATTTCTAGTGAGCCTTGAGATGCAACCATCGTTGAGCTGTAATCAGTCTCAATTGTGTATGCTTCAAGAACCTGACGGAATTTCTCTGAAGTCGTTACTTTAGAGTTAGAAAGAAGATCACGTAATTTTTCAACACGACCTAAACGAGTTTCAGTGTCAAACGGAACGTCCGCTTTGATGAATTGCTCAAGCGTATCGATCATGCGATACATCAGAGGCACAACGTCCTGTTTAGTTTTCTCAATCGTACCGATCTGACGATTAAGTGACTCGATGCTAGCATTTTGGTCAGCTACCAAACGTGCTACGTGGTCGTTATAAACTTTTAATAATTCTGTTTCATCAACAACACTGCGGTACTCACCGATCATCTCTTGAGTTTGACCATAAATGTTATCAATTTTTTCTTGTGATTTTTTTGCAGCCGTTTGAGTTTGCTGACCTACTTTCTGTATGTCATTCAAAGGATCTGCAATCACGTTGCTGCTTGCGAAAGCTGTTGCACCTAGAAGTGCTGTAGCTACAAGACTCTTTCTGATTTTAACAGACATAGTTCCCAACCAATTAAGTAATGTTACTTTTATAATTTTTTGCTCTTTATAGTAGAGCTACCCTGATATCTTTCTATAGATATCAACTTTCCAATAATGCTAAATGCAAGGCCATGTGTCAACTTCATAGGCAAAACTAATTTTTTGAAAATGGATTAATATTTTTTATATAAAACATAATATTAACATCACAAATCATTCACCGAAGCATTTTGCCTATAAAAAACGGACAAAGCACACATTGTTTTTACATTTTGTTACAGGGTAAAAACATCCTGTAACTGAAGTTTTAAAATACCGGACTTTAAATTTAAACCTATGTTTTTAATGAGTTTTTATTAATCTTTGTTTTTTTGTGTTTTTTTTACTTGTGATAGTAAAATTACATTTAAACGACTCAGTTTTCTGTACAAATTTCTGCGACGACTTGATTAAAAACATCGATGAACTGCGATATATGCAATCCATCCATTAATGCATGATGTACTTCAATTGAAACGGGTAATGTTCCTTGCTCTTTTTGATATTGTCCAAATACAATTTTCGGAATGCCCGAAGCAATCGGGGTATGCTCTGCGTGTTTAAAGCCTGAGAATTTAAACCAAGGCAAAATTGAAATATACATTTGCGTTATTTTATCGGCACCTTCAATAAAAGAATGGTTTAACAACGGTTTATCTAAAAAGGTCTGTTTTTGCTGTGTGTAATGTTCACAATATTCTAATAATGAATTTTGTGTTTCTAACGGAACGAATCTAAAACTCTCATCTGAGCGCAAAAATACTGTGCTCAAGGTAATACCTGTTACTTCAACAGGCTTACTGTCAACTATTCTATACCTTATTGGCGCATAACGCTCCACCGATTCATGTAAGCAATATAAGTAGCAGGCTGTGAAACTCAATTGCTGTGATTTTGCAAACTTAAACAGCGCTTTCATTTCAAGGTCAATAACAACATTAAAGTAGGGTTGTGAGAAAGGTAAGAAGAACTTGAAGTGCTCGGCTCTAGGCCAAGTGTCGAGATCAATTTTTTTCATAAAAAAAGGGATGTTTGATTACATCCCTCTATTAGAACAATTACATTATTTAAAGCAAAGGAATTATAGACCGTTTGCGATAATTTCTTGTGCTAATTCATCTGCAATAATATGTGTCGACTTTTGTTCTTCTTCTGAACGCTTGAAGATTTCAGCCAGTGTGTCATAAATGCCTTCCACATGCTTAGTCGCATCTGCTTCATTATAACCAGCCGGCTTAGTTTCGTAGTAAACGTTAATAATACCACCGGCATTAATCACATAATCTGGTGCGTATAAAACGCCTTTTTCACGTAAAATCTCACCATGACGAGACTCTGCTAACTGATTGTTTGCACAACCAGCAATGATTTGTGCTTTCAAACGTGGAATTGTTTCGTCATTCACCGTTGCACCCAGCGCACAAGGTGCATATACATCAACGTCTAAGTCATAAATCTCGTCGATATTAACTGCTGTTGCAGAAAAATCATTTACTACTCTGTCCACAGACTCTTGATTGATGTCCGTAACGAATAACTGTGCGCCTGCTTCATGTAAGTATTTACATAATGTGTAAGCTACTGCTCCTAGACCTTGAACAGATACTTTAACACCGTTTAAATCTTCATGGCCGTGCTTGTGTTTAAACGCAGCTTTAATACCAAGGAATGTACCAAGCGCAGTAAATGGCGAAGGATTACCACTTTTTCCTTCTAAGCCCATGACATAATTTGTTTCTTTGTGCATCGTCATTACATCACCAGTTGTGATGTTCACATCTTCTGCTGAGTAATAAGTACCGCCTAAACGCTCAAGTTGCTTACCAAATGCTCTAAATAAAGCTTCTGATTTAATTGTTTTCGCATCGCCAATGATCACAGACTTGCCACCACCAAATGGTAAACGAGCAACCGCATTTTTATAAGTCATGCCCTTAGATAGACGCAATACGTCATAAACAGCATCTTCATCTTTTGCATAATCCCACATGCGACAGCCACCCACTGCAGGACCTAATTTTGTGCTATGAACAGCAATAATTGCTTTTAAGCCAGACTCTTTATCAGAGCAAAATACCACTTGTTCATGGTTATCAAATTCAACTTGGTTAAATACAGCCACTTTATAGTTCTCCGAAATTTTTACCCAATAGCCGGGCATAGCGCTGAAACTGCTCTGACTCTATCACTATATTTTCAAATTCTCTATAAATTGAGGCAATCATCCCCTACAATTATCTTAATTGACAATTTTAATTCAACAAAAGCAAAATCAACGAAAATTATAGTTAAATTGAAACCAGTAAATATTTGCTTAAGTTAAAAATAGTTACTCAAGCGACATAAGGAGCTTACGTTAACGTAAAGGTTATGACGAGTGTAAAATTTTTAATACAAAAAAACCGCCAAACGGCGGTTTTTAATTTGTTAGTGCTATATTCTGATAAAGACTCAGATTCTATAAGACAGGCCCTTCATCACGAAGGATATGTAAAAAGTGCATATGTTTTTGATATTGATTTATCACATCATTGATCACTGCAGTTTCTGACCAGCCCATAATGTCATAATCTTGCCCGCCTTCAAGTAAATGCACCTCCGCACGATAATAACTTTCACAGCCTTCTTCTTGATCATGACTAAAGCTTGGTTGCACATGTTCTTTCTTATACACACCATAGATAAAGTCGTGTTCTTCTCCATGGTTAACGACAAGAGAAATACTCTTGTCTGAAGTTTTAATTTCTACTTCAATATCGTTTAGTTCAAACTGAGCTTTTAATGCTTTAAACGCACGTTTCACTTCTTTGTTTAAAAACTGATTGATGTCTTTTTTATCAGGCGTTGACACTATGTTATTCAGCTTTTCTTTCCAGTCGGAGGTTTCTTCACTGCTCATGTTTAGCACCGCATGATGTTGTAAACTTTCACGTTTCGCGCTTTCAACTTCTAAGGCTTTTACTAAACCAAAGCATGAGAACAGTAGAACTAGAGAGAAAGGTAAGGCACTGGCAATCGTCATGGTTTGTAAGGCTTCTAAACCACCTACCAAACTCAATGTTGCAGCAACAACTCCAACACTAATCGCCCAGAATAGGCGCTGCCAGACCGGCGTATCGCTTTCACCATTCGAACACAGCATATCGATTACCATAGCGCCCGAATCACAAGATGTGACGAAGAAAATAACAATCATAGCAACAGATAATACAGTCAATATCGTTGACCAAGGAAACTGCTCTAAGAACACAAATAATGCCACCGAAGAGTTCTCGCTTACCATATTTGCAACTTGCTGAGCGCCCTGTTCAACTACCATGTAAATCGCACTGTTACCAAATACGGTCATCCAAAGCAGTGTAAATGCAGTAGGCACTACCATCACGCCTAATACGAACTCTCGAATAGTTCTACCTTTTGATATCCGCGCTATGAATAAACCTACAAATGGTGCCCAAGCTAACCACCAGCCCCAATAGAAAATAGTCCAACCGCCAATCCAGCTTTTTTTCTCATAAGCAAATAAGTTAAATGTGTTCGAGACAATTTCTGAAAGGTAAGCGCCGACGTTTTGCACATAGGCTTGAAGTAAGAATACGCTGGGACCAAGTATGAAGATAAATGCAAGTAACGCTATCGCCAAGAGCATATTCGCTTCAGAGAGTATTTTAATGCCTTTATCCAACCCCGTTGCAACCGACACTGACGCCAATGCAGTGATGACCACCATAATAATAACTTGATTGGTTTGGGTTACATCAAATTCGAATAAATAATTAAGCCCAGCATTTACCTGACTTGCACCTAACCCCAAAGAAGTCGCCACACCAAAAACTGTACTGACAACCGCAAAGATATCCACTAAGTGCCCTTGCCAGCCATAGATTTTATCGCCAATGATTGGATGAAGCGCAGAGCGTAATGTTAAAGGTAGCTTATGACGATAACTAAAGTAAGCCAAAACCAAAGCAACGATGGCGTAAATCGCCCAAGCATGAAAGCCCCAATGGAAAAAGGTAATCTTCATTGCTTCTTTGATTGCTTCTAGTGAGCCCTGCTCTGCCGTTGGCGGTGACAAATAGTGCATAATTGGTTCTGCCACCCCAAAAAACATTAAGCCAATCCCCATTCCTGCAGCAAAGAGCATGGAGATCCAAGTACCTAAAGAGTAATCGGGAGTTGCATGGTCAGGCCCTAGTTTTACCGAGCCAAATCTCGATAAACTTAAATATAAGACAAAGCCCAAAATGATGGCGACGGTAAGCACATAAAACCAACTGCCATTGACTGTAATAGCGTTTTGAATATCTGCAAATAATGACTTTGCCATATTTGGGGCTGAAACAGTGATAATCATCAATAAGAGGATCACCAAAGAGGCTGGGTAAAACACCGCCTTGTTAAATTTTGCTTGTTGTCCGAGCATGGAACACCTTTTATTTCGCTAAGAAAAGCTTTTATCTATAAGTAAAAATATCAATTTAAGTTGCACGCTTTAAACTGAAAAAATAAAGAAATAGATAAAAGCGCCATGAATATTTAATTTCACATCTAACTAATTATATGAAGTTTTCGTACAAAAGTAATCTTGGCCTTTAATTAAAGGCTCAGTAAGCTGTATTAAACTCCGTTACTTAATTAACCAGGCATAAAAAAGCACTTAACTAAGTAAGTGCTTTTTAGAATGGTTTGATTTTAGCTTGAACGCCTATTCAGGCTCGTATCCAAGATTTGGTGACAACCAGCGCTCTGCCTCTTCAAGGCTCATATTGGTTCGCTGCGCGTAGTCTTCAACCTGATCCTTTTGGATTTGCGCCACCGCATAATATTTAGAATCAGGGTGAGAGAAATACCAGCCCGATACAGCAGCACCTGGCCACATTGCATATGAGCTAGTAAGCTGCATACCGATACGTTCTTCAGTTTGCAGTAACGACCAGATCTTTTTCTTCTCTGTGTGCTCAGGGCATGCTGGATACCCTGGAGCAGGACGAATACCTTGATAGTTTTCGCGAATAAGCTCTTCATTACTGAGGTTTTCATCGGCTGCATAACCCCAGTACTCTTTACGAACTTGCTCATGAAGATATTCAGCAAACGCTTCGGCTAAACGGTCAGCAACCGCTTTAACCATGATCTTGTTGTAGTCATCTTGCTGTGCATCGAACGCTTCAGCTAAGTCGTCTTCTTCTAGGCCACCAGTTACAGCAAATGCACCAAAGTAGTCAGGTGTGCCTTTCGGCGCGACATAGTCGGCTAAACAGTAATTTGGAAAGTCTGTTTTCTCCGTTTGCTGACGTAAGTGACAACTTAACGCTAATACTTCAGAGCGAGTTTCATCTGTGTAGATTTCAATGTCATCACCTACACGGTTTGCTGGGAATAAACCAATCACGCCAAGTGGTTTCAGCGCTTGTGTTTTTTCAAACTCATCAAGCATCGCATTAGCATCGTGATAAAGCTTTTTCGCTTCTTCACCGACAATCTCGTCATCAAGAATACGAGGGAATTTACCAGCCAATGACCAAGTCATGAAGTAAGGTGTCCAGTCGATGTATTCACGTAATGTTTTGATACTGACATCTCTAAACTCTGTGACACCCAGCTTTTTCGGCACAGGCGGGGTGTAGTTATCCCAATCAAGTTTTGCGGCATTATCACGGGCACGCTGGATAGTAACAGGTTTATTGCGTGGCTTTTTACGCGCTTGTTGCTCACGCACTTTTACATACTCAGCGGTAGTCTTAGCTAAAAACTCTGGCTTTTGTGTTTTACTTAATAGGCTTGATACCACACCTACTGCACGGCTGGCATTATTCACATACACTACGCCTTTGTCGTACTGAGGCTCAATTTTAACCGCAGTGTGAGCTTTAGATGTCGTTGCACCACCAATTAATAATGGAATATCAAAACCACGACGGGTCATTTCTTTCGCAACATGTACCATTTCATCGAGCGATGGCGTAATAAGGCCCGATAGACCAATAGCATCAGCTTTTTCGTCTATGGCAGTTTGTAAAATTTTCTCAGCAGGTACCATCACGCCTAAATCGACCACTTCATAGTTGTTACACTGAAGTACAACACCCACAATGTTTTTACCAATGTCGTGTACGTCGCCTTTAACCGTTGCCATGATGATTTTACCGTTAGTAGCCCCCTCTTCTTTCTCCGCTTCGATATACGGGTCAAGGTAAGCAACCGCACGTTTCATCACTCGGGCTGATTTTACAACCTGAGGTAAGAACATTTTACCGGCACCGAATAAATCACCTACGACATTCATGCCATCCATCAATGGGCCTTCAATGACTTGAATAGGCTTATCCATCGAGGCGCGACATTCTTCGGTATCTTCTTCAATATATTCGGTAATGCCTTTTACTAGGGCATGCTCTAAACGCTTTTCTACTGGCCAAGTTCGCCACTCTAAGTCTTCCACTTTTTCAGCTTGCGCTAAACCAGAGTACTTAGGTGCCAACTCAACCAGTCGCTCACCCGCGCCAGGGTCAGTATTTAATACAACATCTTCGACGGCTTTTCGCAGCTCAAGAGGAATATCATCATAAACCGCCAGCTGACCGGCATTTACAATGCCCATGTCCATGCCTGCTTGAATAGCATGGTATAAGAACACTGAGTGAATGGCTTCACGAACTGGGTTATTGCCGCGGAACGAGAACGACACGTTCGATACACCACCCGACACTTTACAGTGTGGCAAATTTTGCTTGATGCGACGTGTGCCTTCGATAAAGTCGACCGCGTAGTTATCGTGCTCTTCGATACCGGTTGCAACTGCGAAGATATTCGGGTCAAAGATGATGTCTTCGGGTGGGAAACCTAGTTGGTCGACCAAGATACGGTAAGAGCGCTCACAAATGTCAAATTTACGGTCGGCTGTTTCGGCTTGCCCTGTTTCATCAAACGCCATAACGACAGCTGCAGCACCAAAGCGTTTGATAATTTTAGCCTGACGAATAAACGGCTCTTCACCTTCTTTCAGTGAAATCGAGTTAACTATCGCCTTACCCTGAATACACTTTAATCCCGCTTCAATGACTTCCCATTTAGACGAATCAACCATGATAGGCACGCGAGAAATGTCAGGTTCAGAAGCAATCAAATTTAAGAATTTAGTCATTGCTGCTTTCGAATCTAACATGGCTTCATCCATGTTAATATCGATAACTTGCGCGCCGTTTTCTACTTGTTCACGCGCAACATCAAGGGCTGTTTCGTAATCTTCTTCTAAAATTAGGCGTTTGAACTTTGCAGAACCGGTAACATTGGTTCGCTCTCCAACGTTGGTAAAAATTGCGGTATTTTGTTGCGTCATCTGATACTTCCTAATTCAAGTTACACGCTTCAAGGCCCGCTAAGCGCATACGCACATCTAGCTCAGGCAGAGATCTTGGTTTAATTTGCGCAAGGCCATTAGCAAATGCCTTAATATGTTCAGGTGTTGTACCACAACAACCACCGACAATGTTAATGAAGCCTTCTTTGCCCCAATCGATGATTTCTACTGACATTTCATCGGCTTCTAAATCGTACTCACCAAATTCATTCGGTAAACCCGCATTAGGATGCACTGAAGTAAAGGTTTCACACACGCGCGACAGCTCTTCAACATAAGGACGCAATAAGTCTGGGCCTAAAGCACAGTTCAAACCAATTGAAATAGGTTTAATGTGACGAATTGAATTATAGAATGCTTCTGTTGTTTGGCCTGACAGTGTTCGACCAGAAGCATCGGTAATAGTACCTGAGATCATTACTGGCAACGTAATACCCGCTTGTTCAAACGCTTCTTCTACAGCAAATGACGCAGCTTTGGCATTTAAAGTGTCGAAAATCGTTTCAATCAAAATTAAATCTGCACCTCCTTCAATCAAAGCAAGCGTCGACTCAATATAGGCCTCAACCAATGCATCGAAGGTAATATTACGATAACCAGGGTCGTTTACATCTGGTGAGATTGAACACGTTTTAGAAGTTGGACCTAATACACCTGCAACATAGCGCGGTTTGTGCGGCTCTTTCTCAGTGAACTCATCACAGATTTTACGTGCTAATTTAGCCGACTCAAGGTTGATTTCACGGCTCAAACTGCCCATTTCGTAATCTTCCATCGAAATAGTCGTAGCATTAAAGGTGTTTGTTTCAATAATGTCAGCACCTGCAGCTAGATATTTACGATGAATATCTGCAATGACATCAGGTTGAGTTAGGCTTAGTAAATCGTTATTGCCCTTCACTAACACATGCCAATCTTTAAAGCGCTCGCCGCGATAATCTTCTTCTTCAAATTTATATTCTTGGATCATGGTACCCATGGCGCCATCTAAAATAAGAATACGTTGTTTTAAAGCCTCTTTTAAGGCTGCACTTTTATTCGGCATAGTTGTTAGTCCTTACATCTTGGCTAACTAGGTTAATATCGTATGGGGTTGTTTGGTAAACATAATAATTCAGCCAATTTGAGAATAACAAAAAGGCATGACTTTGCCATGTTTTACTCGGCTTTTGCTCAGTATCGTTATTCGGGAAATACCCTTCTGGTTTGGGCGCATCTGGGCTTTTGGCTAGGTCGCGTAAATATTCTTTTTGTAAAGTATCAGCATCATATTCAGGGTGGCCGGTTAAAAACACCTGACTGCCCGACTGGTTTTTAATTAAATAAGCACCAACCTTTTCAGAGCCAGCTAACACCGCAAGTTGAGGCGTATTTTGTATTTTAGCCAGGTCAATGTGACCATAGCGAGAATGCGGTACTAAAAACTCATCGTCAAAACCACGAGTAAGCGCACCATGCTCAAACAAACAACGGTGCTTAAATACGCCGCATAATTTATCATCACGAAGTTCACGCTTTAAACCGTAATGATGGTACAAACCCGCATGAGCTGCCCAACAAGAAAATAATGTTGAGGTCACATGGTTTTCAGCCCAATCAAATAGCTCTTTGAGTTCTTGCCAGTAAATGACATCGTCATATTCCAGATGAGCCAGCGGCGCACCTGTGATGATCATGGCATCGTAGTTTTCCTCTTTTACATCAGAAAAATAGCGATAGAACATATCTAAGTGTTGCTCAGAATTTTCTGAACTACGGTGCGTATCTAAACGTAATAAATCGACGTTAA
This sequence comes from Pseudoalteromonas sp. NFXS53, assembly GCF_056629255.1. NCBI lineage: Bacteria > Pseudomonadati > Pseudomonadota > Gammaproteobacteria > Alteromonadales > Pseudoalteromonadaceae > Pseudoalteromonas > Pseudoalteromonas sp. NFXS53. The sequence continues at coordinate 146,762 of NZ_JBWVBR010000002.1, forward strand.
CCTGAAGCGGTGTATTCGCCAGTAAACGAATAAACTGCACTTCGGTTTCAACTTTGTTGGGCATGAGATTAAGAATCGCCAAGCGCATCGGACGGATCTCCTGCGTTCTTGCCCGTGATTTAGGCATCACGAAGACATTTTCATGTCTGAGTGTAGCAATGGCAGGTAGCTCATCTTTTACGGTGATCGGCATACAATTCTCCCCAACTTAATTTATGGGTGTCATTATGAACGTAAAGTCGAAAAATTCAACCTCTAGATGTTTAGATGTCTAAAATCTCAACTCATTTGTTTGCAACTGAAAAATTTACTTAGATAATTCACGCGTCAAACATCATTATAAAAAGAGAAAAAAATGGGGATCGGTGAACTTGCCGCAATCAGCGCAGCCATAGTCTGGGCGTCATCTACAATTTTATACAAACGCTTTAGCCATCATTTATCGCCCCTGCAATTAAACGTCAGTAAGGGCATAATTGCGTGTGCGCTGATGTTATTAATTTTGCTAATTATGCCTGCCAGCCCTTTACCACAATTAGCCAGTTCTTGGGCTTGGCTTATTGTCAGCGGCATCTTGGGTATTGCCATTGGTGACAGTGCCTATTTTGCAGCCCTTAGAAATATTGGCCCTGCACGAACTCTGGTCATTGAATCACTCGCGCCAGCCATTGCGGGTGTACTAAATATTGTATTGCTCGGCGTATGGCTGAGTGGCCTTGCATGGCTAGGTATTGTGATCACAACTTTAGGCGTTTTATTGGCAATTAAACCTAAAAATCCATTGCCTCAAGTTGAGCACAGCATTTACATCAAAGGCGTTGGTTTTGCGTTGCTTGCAGCCACTTGCCAAGCGGCAGGCATGGTGATGTCAAAAGGCGCCATGAACGCTGAACAAATTGGTAGTTTGTGGGCTGCTTTTATTCGTTTATTTTCAGGCACACTGGCTGTCGCTTGCGTTGTCGCATGTCTAAAAGAACAAAATCTCAAACAAGCCATTACCTTGAATGGCATAAGTCAAAAGCAATGGCTTTTTGTCGCGGTGTTTTTTGGCACCTTTATTGGCCTTTGGTTGCAGCTTATTTCAGTCAAACACACCGATCCGGCTATCGCACAAACTATCTTCGCAACCGCCCCACTGATGGTGATGACCATTGGTGCCCTACGCAAAGAGCCCATGACAAGAAATATGATATTGGGTGGGTTAATTGCTTTTTCAGGTGTGGCGTTGTTGGTTTTGAGTTAATTTCATGAGTTTAAAAAAGAGATAACTTGCTGTTTGATTGACGAAATCGCTAGGTAAACTCTACAATATGCTAGTTAATTTTGAACATGAAAGGTTTCATCTATGGCATTGCCAGATAAGTTTATTTATTCAATGCACCGCGTTAGCAAAGTGGTGCCACCTAAACGTACGATTTTAAAAGATATTTCATTATCTTTCTTCCCTGGTGCGAAAATTGGTGTACTTGGTCTAAACGGCGCAGGTAAATCGACTCTTTTACGCATCATGGCGGGTGTTGATAAAGAGTTTGAAGGTGAGGCGAATGCACTTGCTGGTACTAAAATCGGCTATCTTCCTCAGGAACCTCAATTAGACGAAAACAAAACAGTTCGTGAAACTGTTGAAGAAGCTGTAAGCGAAGTTAAAAACGCCCTTGCGCGCCTTGATGAAGTCTATGCTGAATACGCAATGGATGGTGCTGATTTTGACGCTCTAGCAAAAGAGCAAGGTCAATTAGAAGCTATTATTCAAGCGCATGATGGTCATAACCTGGATAACGCTCTAGAGCGCGCCGCTGATGCACTTCGCCTACCTGAGTGGGATGCAAAAATTGAGCACTTATCTGGTGGTGAGCGTCGCCGTGTTGCTATCTGTCGTTTACTTCTAGAAAAGCCAGATATGCTTTTACTAGACGAACCAACCAACCACTTAGATGCTGAATCTGTTGCATGGTTAGAGCGTTTCTTACATGACTATGAAGGGACTGTTGTGGCTATTACCCACGACCGTTACTTCTTAGACAACGTTGCTGGTTGGATCTTAGAACTTGACCGTGGCCATGGTATTCCTTGGGAAGGTAACTACTCTTCTTGGCTTGAGCAAAAAGATGCACGTCTTAAGCAAGAAGAAAAATCTGAAAAAGCACGTCAAAAATCAATTGCTCAAGAACTTGAATGGGTGCGTTCAAACCCGAAGGGTCGCCAAGCTAAATCTAAAGCGCGTATGGCACAGTTCTCTGAGCTTCAGCAAAGTGATTACCAAAAGCGTAACGAAACAAATGAGCTATTCATTCCACCTGGTCCTCGCCTAGGTGATAAAGTAATTGAAGTTAATGGCCTAACTAAAGGCTATGGCGATCGTGTACTTATCGATAACCTAAGCTTCAGTGTACCTAAAGGTGCAATCGTCGGTATTATCGGTGCTAACGGTGCAGGTAAATCAACGTTATTCAAAATGATCTCAGGTCAAGAAAAAGCAGATGCTGGTACTGTTGATGTTGGTGAAACTGTAGAACTCGCTGCAGTTGACCAGTTCCGTGACAACATGGACGACAGCAACACTGTTTTCCAAGAGATCTCTAACGGTCAAGACGTACTAAAAATTGGTAACTTTGAGATCCCAAGCCGTGCCTATGTTGGCCGCTTTAACTTCAAAGGTAACGACCAGCAAAAGTTTGTAAAAGAGCTATCTGGTGGTGAGCGCAATCGTCTTCACCTAGCTAAGCTTCTAAAAGCTGGCGGCAACGTATTACTTCTGGATGAGCCAACCAACGACCTAGACGTTGAAACGCTTCGTGCCCTTGAGAATGCGATTTTAGAATTCCCAGGCTGTGTAATGTGTATCTCGCACGACCGTTGGTTCTTAGACCGTATTGCTACTCATATTCTTGATTATCGTGACGAAGGCCAAGTGAACTTCTTCGATGGTAACTATACAGAGTATGAGGCTTGGTTGAAAAAGACTTACGGTGCACAAGCTGCCGAGCCTAAGCGTATTAAGTACAAAAAAATTGGCTAAATAACCCACACATTAGCTAATTTTTGCAAATCATTGATATTAAAAGCCCTTTTTATGCAGGGCTTTTTTTACACTGGAGCCTAAGTGTATTACTATCTATGCTTAGATTATCTAGAATATTGAGAGAATGATGATGGAAGAACGTAGACGTTTTACGCGTATTTTGTTTTCAAACCCGGCGACCTTGATGACTGCCAGTGGTGATTACAATTGCCAAGTACTCGACCTTTCATTAAAAGGCGCATTGATTACCTTGCCTGTAGGCTATGTTCCCCTTCAAGGTGAAGCCGCTAACCTAAAGTTTCATTTACCAGACAGTGATGTACTGATTTCAATGGAAGTCGAAGTAAGACATGTCGAGAGTGAATATTTAGGCCTTCACTGTAATCAAATCGACCTTGAAAGTGTGACTCACCTTAAACGCTTAATTGAACTCAATGTGGGTGACGATGCTGTTCTTCATCGAGAAATCGAACAACTTGCCTTTAAAAACACTTAAACAACTTAAAAATTAACTATCAGATATAAGAAGAGATAAAAAATGATTTTGGAATCTTTACAAGGATTTTTGCCTTTTATTAGTTATTTCGTAATTGGCTATGCAATTACTTTGTGCTTTTTGTTTGTATACACCTTCATAACGCCGCACTGTGAGTGGCGTTTAATGAAAGAAAACAACCCTGCTGCTGCGGTCGCATTCTGCGGTACATTAATTGGTTTTATTTTACCTATCGCCAGTGCAGCAGTGAATGCTGTGTCACTTATAGATTTTACTGTTTGGGGTGTGATTGCGGGCGTTATGCAGCTAGTTACTTTCTTTACCGTTCGCTTATATATGCCAAAGCTGTCGGAAAAAATTGAAGCACAACATTTGAGTGCCGGTTTATTTTTAGGTGCAGCCTCACTGGCTACGGGAGTTTTAAACGCCGCCTGTATGACATACTAGGAGGCCTGATGAAACGTAGCAAACGCATTAAACTGACTTTACTCATGGGCGCCACAGGCTCATTAGCCGGCTGTGGTGATACTGAAGAGTCTGCTTTATTATTCCAAGATACGATGGAATGTAACTCTTTTGGTATTGAATTAGAAACCTGCCAAGCTGAGTATCAACAAGCACTTGAACAACATTTAAATGAAGCACCGCGTTACGCCACCGAGCAATTGTGTGAAGGTGATTTTGGTTTCGATAGATGCGAGTCAAATGGCGGTATTTGGCAGCCTTTAATGGCAGGCTTCATGATTGGCTTAGTCGCTGAAGCCGTTGACGAAGGGCTCGATGCATTAAAGAAAAAACGCAAGCATAAGCGTGCAATGTTAGGCGGAAAATACTATTCAGGTGCCAAACCTTTATACCGTAGCCGTGACGATTTCTTTAGCTATCGTAATTCAAACAATGACTATGTGGCCAGTGCGAGCAGCAGTGGTTCTACGCTCGTCAAATCAAGTAAAGTGAACTACAAAGCAAAACGAAAACCCGTTACTCGAAAACGGGGGGGGTTTGGTCGTAGTGCTTCAAGAAGTAGCTGGGGAGGTTAAGCGAAAGCTTAACCTCTAGTTTCACATTATGTTTAGAAGATCATCCCAACCTCGCCCAAACTGGCAACAACTCGCCAAAGAAACTGGCTTTAACTTTCATACCATGCACGGTGAGACTTATTGGGATGAAAGTGTTTATTACCAATTTACTCTGCAACAAATAGAGCAAGACATAGAAGATCCGAGTGTCGAGCTCAATCAAATGCTACTAGAGTTAGTTTCTAAGGTCTGTGACGACGACGAACTGATGCAGTTATTTGCTATCCCCGAACAGCAATGGGATTTAATTCGTCGTTCTTGGTTTAGACGGGATCCGCATTTATACGGCCGTTTTGATTTTAGTTACAATGGCAATGGCCCTGCCAAATTACTCGAAGCAAATTTTGATACGCCCACATCATTATTTGAAGCTGGCTATTTCCAATGGCGTTGGCTCGAAGATATGGTTGATGCTGGACATCTGCCAAGACAAAGCGACCAATTTAATGCCTTACAAGAAGCACTGATAAAACATTTTCGACAGCTACATCGGTTCCATCGTGCCCAACGTTTATATTTCTCGTGCTGCAAAGACACAGAAGAAGACCTAGGCACAGTAGAATACATGCGCAGCTGTGCCATGGAGGCGGGTTTAAAAACAGGCTTTTGTTTTGTCGAAGACATTGGCCTCAATAACGCCAACCAATTAACCGACTTGAACAATAACCCCATGAGTTGGATGTTTAAACTCTATCCTTGGGAGTTTATGTTTACTGATGAGTTCGCACCAGCGTTATCGAATTTAAAAATGCAGTGGTTAGAACCAGCTTGGAAAGCAATTATCTCGAACAAAGCGATTCTACCTTTGCTTTGGCAAATGTATGAAGGCCACCCAAACCTATTACCAGCTTATTTTTCAAAAGATAAACACAAACTCGATACGGCCGCTGGTATTGTTAAGAAGCCGCTTTTTTCTCGTGAAGGGGCAAACATAGAAATTACCAAAGCAGGTAAAACACTCGCTCGCTCTGGCGGCGACTATGGTGATGAAGGTTTTATTTATCAAGCTTTTCATGCATTACCTAATTTTGATGGCTACTACCCTTTAATTGGCAGTTGGATGGTAAAAGATGAAGCTGTGGCTATGAGTATTCGAGAAGACAGCTCTTTAATCACACAAGATCTGAGCCGCTTCGTACCGCATATAATCTTGGGCTAATTTGCAGCTTTTAAGTTATAGCCATTTAAGCATATTCTCAAATGCGCTACCATTAACACAAATCATTTCATAGGGATGAATACTATGTCGCACACACGTGCTTTTCCTTTGAACCAACATCTCATTTCAGTCTCAGGCCAAGATCAGCTTAACTATTTACATGGCCAACTGACACAAGATTTGAATTTAATCAATGAACAGCAATTTCTATGGGCAGGTCATTGCTCACCTAAGGGCAAGCTTTGGGGTGCATTTAAGCTATTTAAACATCAATCAAAGTTTTATTTATTAGGCAGCCCTGCTGAATGCGAAGCCTCAGCGAAAGAACTTAAGAAATATGGTGTTTTCGCAAAGGTAGAAATAGAACTTCACGAAAGTCCAAAACTATTCGGGCTTTTAACTAACGACTTTTCTGCAACCTGTGCGCAATTTGAGATCACATTCTCAGATGAAAACAATAGTTGTGAGTTTGCAGGCGGTATTGCACTGAAACTCGATGAAACTCGTTTGATTGTTTTATTAAATGATGACGCAGAATTACCTAATGGCATTACGCTTGAAAACGATGCAACTGAGTTTGCAGAAGCTGCCATTTTAGCCGGAGAGCCTGCTCTGAGCAGTGACTACATTGAAGAGTTTGTACCACAAATGATCAACCTTCAAGCAATCGGTGGTATTAGCTTTAAAAAAGGCTGCTACACAGGTCAAGAAACCGTTGCTCGTATGCGCTATTTAGGTAAAAACAAGCGCGCTATGTACATAGTACAAGGCGATGCTTCTCAAGCCGTTGAAGACACAGATTTAGAAATTCAGCTTGAAGACAACTGGCGTCGTGCTGGCAAAATCATTTGCCAAGTGTTCAATGCCAACTCAAACACCTATTCTGCACTGGCTGTATTACCAAATGATACACAATCAGATGCTACACTTAGGTTAAAACAATCTCCAGAGCAGTTGGTTTCAATCCAACCGCTTCCTTATTCTCTTGAAGATCAATAATTGGATCCTATTATGAAAATCACTAAAGACGCCGTTGTAAAATTGCACTTCTCTGTAATGGATGACGAGCAAAATACCATAGATAACACTTACGACGGTGAGCCACTTGAGATCATCTCAGGTCACGGTTACTTAGTACCTGGCTTAGAAGCAGCTATTGCGGACAAACAGGCTGGCGACACTTTCTCTGTGACTATTGAGCCAGATCAAGGCTATGGTGAGCGTCACGACAACTTAACGCAGATCGTTGAGAAGTCAATGTTCGAAGGTATGGACATTGATGTGGGTATGCAATTCAGAGCGACCACAGACGAAGGTGAGCACACTGTGATCATCATTGGCATTGAAGGTGATGAAGTGGTGATCGATGGCAATCACCCGCTATCTGGTTTAACGCTGACTTTTGACGTTGAAATTGTTGATGTGCGTAAAGCAACGGCTGAAGAACTAGAGCATGGTCATGTTCATGCAGAAGGCGGCTGTGGTCACGATCACTAATTCAGCTGTAAGCTGTAAGCTATAAGCTGTAAGCTGTAAGCTGTAAGCAAAAAAATAGCGCCAATGTTATGTTCGGCGCTATTTTTTTATTTAGGCTAAATGAGCTAACTATGTCTAACTAAAATCAAATGGATCTTTGCGCTTTTTAACTGGCTCATGTTCTTCATCGTCTTCATCAATGTCTGCTTGTTCAGACGTATTAATCGCTTCAGGAACATGCTTTAACGCTTCAGGAAAACTAGCAAGTAAGCTTTCTTGATCATTGGTACCAATACGATACTTAGTGCCATCCTTTATCAGGATTTCGATAGCAGAGAAACCAGCAGCTGCATACACCCACCCATCATGACTAATACGCATTCCGACGCCATGACGTAACGAGTTACGGACCGCTCTCACAGACTCTATATCATCAAAATTTAGTGTTTTCTTGCCAACGCCTGGGCCAAACCAAAAACTGACTGAGTGGCGGCTTTGGTTCACTTCAACAGTCAGGCCATAAAAAGAAATGGCAACCAAAACAAGTATTCCAGCAAACCCAACGATGCCCGCATTAAACCCGATTAATTGTGCAGCAACGGCTAAAAAGCTACTGATCCACAATAAAATTGCCCAAATCACCCATGCAAATTGTGTATGCTTGTACATAAACTCTCTTTAATTAATCTTCAATTTTAACTGGGGTTGGACGCTTGAAGTCTTGCAGTCCACCACTAAAGCTGTAAATCAATGTCGCGCTGATTTCAGTGTCTTTTTTAAGCTTATTCTCTTCAGGCTGTGAATTGTGTCTATAGGTATAAGCCACTTTAAAACCAATGCCACCTAACACTTGTGTAACCAGTGCCGTTTCGCTCAAAACTCGGGTATTTAACCCTGATAGTGAACGCTCAATACTGATATCTTGATTAAAGCGCGTTCTCTCAGAGACTTTGCGCTCCCACTGTAATGCCAAACGTAATAATTGGCCTTGCTGGACACGATCTGCACCCTCGAATAGATCAATTTCATCACTGGTTCGCGTTATTGATAAACCTGGACCTACATCTAAATCAAAGGTGTTCTTTCTACCCTCAAATAAACGCGTGCCATATCCGAGTGCAAAGGTGGCGGTATATTCTTTACCGTTAAATTCGTCGTCTTCGTAGTCAGCGTATAAAAACAACGACTCATTATCTTCACCAATTTTATAGTTACCTTGCATTGACACAAAGTAACGCTCCGCTGATACCGTTTCAGTCCCAGTCTCTGCATCAGTGTCTTCACGGTAAAGACCATCAAACTTAAAGTGATTTCGCCAGTGGGTGAAATCTTGATACAAATTGCCCTTCAACTTAAACGCAGTATTTTCAGCGTTACCTTTGTTGATGATCAAACCAAACTCAGTATCGCCATATAAAAACTCACCTTTGTGAAGTTCATGTATTTCTTCATCTGATAGCTCTCCGTATTCATGGAAATCTTCAAATGGATCTACCGCGTAGGTAGGGTTGCTGAAAGTAGCAAAGCAGAGACCGACTATGAGTGCCGGTATTTTTATTTTTTTTATTAACATGCTTATCTATTGAATGTTTTCTTCGGCTTCTTGCTTCCATAACACATGACAGAACGGCGCATCCAAGTCGCGACTGATAAGAATTTTAGCAAGCACTTCATCACCATCTTCGTATTCAATGCCCACTAAAACTTGTACAAAATCTTCAAGATCACTTTCAAGAGATACAAATTCTTGCCAGCTATCATCAGGTTCACTGTCTTCAATAAAACCAAACTCTTCATGATGTTGGTTAAATTCAGCAATATCTAACTCTGATAAATTTTGTGGTGCTAACTCTTGAAAAATTTCATAAGCTTGATGGGTTGCTTCTTCAATACTACAAAGACGTGCTGGCATAGAAGGTCTCACTAACAAATATTGTGGCTATCATACAAAACCGTCAATTACTTGGCTATGGTCTTGAGTCGAATTGATGAATTTACATGGTAAACAAAGCCATATAGAGTGTTAACTCTAAAACTATAATAAAAACAGGTTCCCTATGGTTTCACTCGAAATAATAAACAATGTTGCTTACGTCACCCTGAACCGCCCTGATAAACAAAACGCATTAAGTGTTGAAATGTTTATTCAGCTTGATAAATGCATTAAAAAAATCAAAAAACAGCGTGAAATTCGCGCTGTTGTTATTCGCGGAGCGGGCGCGCATTTTTGCTCAGGGCTAGATGTGAAGTCTGTCATGGCTAAACCTCTGAATATCGTTAAGTTACTTTTTAAATGGCTACCAGGAAACGCGAACCTTGTGCAGAGGGTCGTACTTGGCTGGCACACTATCCCTGTACCTGTTATTGCTCTCATGCAAGGTAATAGTTTTGGTGGGGGCCTTCATATTGCGCTAGGTGCAGATATGCGCATCGCCAAAAGCAGCACACAAGTTGCCATTATGGAATCACGCTGGGGCTTGTGCCCTGACATGGGCAGCTCACCTTTATTACTTGGGTTAACGCAATACGACAAAGCTTTATTGCTTAGTAGCCAAGGAGAACCAATTGATGCCCTGCAGGCCTTTAAACTTGGTTTGATCACAGAAATAGTCGAAGACCCTGAAAAGCGCTGTGATGAGATCATAGAGCAACTCAAAACACGCTCTCCAGATGCACTCGCTGCAATTAAACTGATACATCAAGCAAGTTTTCATTTTAACCGCAGACGCATTCTCGCAAAAGAAACTTGGTCCCAAATCAAACTGTTATTAAGTAAAAATACGCGTATCGCCATGTATAATGCGACTAAGGACGAAGCCAAACCATATAATCAAAGAGGAAAATGGTAAGAAGGTCGCATCGACACACCTTACTGACTCTTTATACTTGGGCTATGAAAAATACTAAAACATACCTTTTAGCTTGGTTTAAATTCAGCGCCAGTTTGATGCTACTTATTGGCTTTTTGTTTATCTCAAAGCTAACTACCTCATATTTTCAAATTGCTTTTCCTAGCGCGTTATTGGCTATGTTGATTGTGTTTGTATTATTAATGACGGATATCGTGAAAGAATCTTGGCTTGCACCTGCTTGCCAGCCTATTTTGAAGTATATGGCGTTGTTTTTTATACCTGCGGGTGTTGGGTTAGTTGAGCATATAGATGTCTTTACGACTCATTGGTCATTATTGTTGCTGGTATTGCTGCTGGTGCCTTTGATAGGGCTTGTCTTGATTTCATTCATTACTAGTTTAAGAGGCAAGCATGCTAACTGACTTGCTTATCACAATGTTTGTTTGTGCGTTCATTACTGGGCTATTTTTAGTTACCAGAAGGCTGAATAGTCAGTTCCCCTCACCTCTACTGAACCCTCTACTGCTTTGTATTGTAATGCTGAGTGCAGTACTGATTTTTGCAGATATTAATTATAAAGATTTTTCTAAAGCCAGTTATCCCATTCATTTCTTTCTAGAAGTGGCAGTTGTCGCACTCGCCTACCCACTCTATAAACAAGTGCATGAAATTAAGCGCAGCTTGGGCTTGCTATTACTAAGTGGTTTTATAGGTGTCACCAGTGCCACATTAATTGCCTTCATACTATGCAAACTCTTTGCTGTACCTGATGAGCTGTTAAACTCTTTAATGGCGCTCTCAGTAACCACTCCAATAACACTCATTATCACTGACGGATTAAACGGCATTCCAGCTATCGCCGCCTTTATGGTTATCTTGATCGGCATGTTTGGTGCTGTGTTTGGGTTGTCTTTACTACATCTATTCAAAGTTAAAGATCAAAGAGTAAAAGGCCTTGCTCTTGGTGTGGTATGCCATGGTATCGGCACCGCAGCTGCGATTGAACACCACCCTCAGGCTGGTGCTTTTGCTTCGGCTGCCATGATAATCAGTGCATTGATCACCGCAATTTGGGTGCCCACGCTTTATGCTATATTGACGCAACTAAGTGGTGGTTGATTTATTTAACGAATAAAGCAACTCATAAGTATTATAAAACAATGGGTTATTTTATTTCTTATGCTAACCTCTGATTAACTCCATTATTTGTTTTAAATTTATTAGGTATTGACCGTGATCCAACAAGAAATAGAACAAGTTGAACGTTACTACACCATTATTAAAGACTATTTAGTCAACTACAGCATGCAAGTGGCTGCTGCAATCTTAATCCTCATAATAGGTTTGTGGGTTTCTAAGAAGCTCTCTAAAACGGTAGAACGTTTATTACTAAAGCATAATATTGATATTGCATTAACCAACTTTATTGCCAATGTGGTGAAAGTGCTGCTTATTGTGATGTTTGTGGTGATTGCCCTCGGAAAACTCGGGATCAGTATTACGCCGTTTGTTGCAGCCATAGGTGCAGCCTCACTCGGTGCGGGCTTGGCTTTACAGGGAATGCTTTCAAACTATGGGTCGGGCCTTGCGATAATTGCTACGCGCCCATTTGTTGTCGGTGATACGATTTCTGTAAAGGGTGAGTCAGGTCAGGTTAAAATGATAGAGCTGGGCCATACCATTTTAATCAATGAAGAAAACGTCGAGATCACCATTCCTAACAAGCATATCGTTGGAGAAGTATTGCATAACTCATTTAACAACTCATTGGTGATGGGCGAAATCGGCATTGCTTATAGCGCTGACAGCGATAAAGCCATTAACGTTATTAAAAATATTCTCTCATCTCATGACAAAGTCGCCAACGAGCCGCACGCTAAAATTGGCATAGAACGCTTCGATGATAGCGCGGTGATTATTAGCTACCGCTACTGGGCACCCACTACCGAGCTGATTGATACTAAGCTCGACATTAACCAACAAATCTATGCACAGATTAAAGCCGCTGATGTTGAAATACCGTTCCCGCAACGTGTGGTGACGATAAAGAATCAAAACTAGAGATCGAAGTTCTAGGTTAATCAAATTTTTATAATTATTCGATGCTCAAGAAGACATAAAAAAGCCGTTCGAAAAGAACGGCTTTTTTGTATTTTACTCTAGAACAACTTAAGTTAAGGCTTAGGTGGTTCTACAGGAGCAATTGGATCAGTTGAAGATAATTCAACTTTTTGCTGTTCTGCTGCTTGCTCTTCCCTTGGAGGAAGTTCTGGGCTTCTACCAGTTCCTAGCCCACCAACGACCATCTTTACAACTTCATTATCTAAAATCATTTTAAACCCTTAATAAGATTAAACTTCCGTTCTTGCCGATAATTTGCTTTTTCTAGAGAAAACTTTAAGACCAAACGACAAACATAAAAATGCAGCTAAAAATAGTAAAAAATGCTGTAAGTTATCTCGGATGTATAACTTAAAAAATGCATTATCAATTAGGTAAATTTGATATAAATAAACCTCAATTAAAGTCACTAGATTTATAACTACTGAAAAACCGAAAATAATAACAAGAATAGCTTCTTGAGGTGTATATCTGTGGTTATCATAAATTAGATTAAATAAATTTATTGAACTAAGTTTTGAAGCCCAAAATCTCCTGCCGAATACAAAAATCAAAAATGTTGAATAAATTAGCATTGACCATACATAAAAACCAATTGGCATTTCTAATGCCCATTCTACGGTTAATAGACTTATAAACTCTACAAAAAGAAAAGTTAATACTAAGAACCTAGCATTAATATCTTTCCATGAAAAAAACAGAGAGATTATCAATGTAAATGGAATTAAATAATCCAATAAATAAGAACTCATTCTTTCACCTCTTCAACATCTTTATTATTCTTATTTTCTTTGTCATTTTTCTTACCAAAAATATCAAAGTATGAGGCAGGATCGCGACCACTGATCAACAGTATGTCGATAAATTTGCTGAGAGGGATTTCGTTTTTACCGCTTTCCCAATTTGAGATAGTTGATTGGTCGCACTCAGATATCATACGCTTAGCAAGCTCAGCTTGGCTTAAGCCTAGTTCTTGCCTGATTTGGCGAATAAATCGCTGTGCTTCAACCTTGAAGCTAAAAGTCTTCCTTTTGCGCTCGGTTGCTTTCATTATTTCCTTTCCAAGAAAAGCTATATCCTTAGCTTTTTCAATAAAACTGTCTTATTAAGTTGAGTCATACATGACTAAAAATTTACAGCATAATAACAGAGCCGTTTCATAAGTGAAACACTCTTTTTGGTTCTTTATTAGGCATAGTAAGCAAGATTTGTGATGTTAAGAAAAAAGCCCGCTCGACTTAACTAAGAAACAATCATAAAAAAGGCCCGATAATTCAACATCGAGCCTCTGTATAAACTTTTAACTTAAAGCTGATTTATGCTTTGCGCCAAGTCGTTTTTCCAGCACTATCTTCTAGTACTACACCCATCGCCGTTAACGCATCACGCGCTGCATCCGCAGCAGCCCAATCTTTATTCGCACGCGCTGTTAAACGCTGCTCAATTAACGCTTCAATCTTAGCGACTTCATCATCGTCTTGGTCGCCTTGTAAGAATTGCTCTGGCTGTTGCTGTGCAATACCTAGCACTTCTGCAAGCTTCACAAGAATAAACGCGTGCTCGCCCGCCGCTTTTGCATCCTTTTCTTTTAGCAAGTTCACTTCTTTTGCTAATTCAAAGATAACTGGCAGCGCTTCTGGCGTATTGAAGTCATCGTTCATTGCTGTTTCAAAACGCTTAGCAAACTCAGTTTGCTTGTAATCAAATTCAACGAGCTCAACACCACGTAATGCGGTGTAAATACGCTCAAGAGAAGAACGTGCTTGATCTAGGTTTTCTTGTGAGTAGTTAAGCTGGCTGCGGTAGTGACCGTTAATTAAGAAGTAACGCACTGTTTCGCGGTCGTACTGCTTTAATACTTCACGCACTGTAAAGAAATTGCCTAATGATTTAGACATCTTCTCTTTATTTACTTGTACCATACCCGTGTGGATCCAAGTATTTACGTAGTTACCATTATTAGCGCAGCATGACTGGGCAATTTCATTCTCATGGTGCGGGAACTGTAAGTCTGAACCACCACCATGAATATCGAAGTGCTCACCTAAATGTTTTTGGCTCATTGCACTACATTCGATGTGCCAGCCAGGACGACCTTCGCCCCAAGGTGATGACCAAGAAGGTTCGCCTGCTTTGGCTTTTTTCCAAAGTACGAAATCTAGAGGATCATCTTTGCCTTCAGCCACTTCAACTCGTGCACCTGCTTGCAGCATATCTAAATCTTGCTGAGACAATTGACCGTATTGTTCAAATGTAGAGACATCAAATAGTACGTCACCGTTTTGTGCAACATAGGCGTGTTTCTTCTCAACAAGGCGTTCGATCATGTCGATGATCTCATTCATGTGACCCGTTACCGTCGGCTCGATATCAGCCGGCAACATATTCAATGCTTCAAAGTCTTCGTGCATTGATTTAGTCATACGAACCGTTAAGTCCTTTATTTCTTCATTGTTTTCAGCAGCACGCTTGATAATTTTGTCGTCTACATCGGTGATATTACGCACATAGGTAACATCAAAGCCTAAATAGCGAAGGTAGCGATTCATCACATCGAATGAAACGTAAGTACGCGCATGACCCACGTGGCAGAAATCATAAATGGTGATACCACACACATACATGTCGACTTTGCCTTCGACAAGAGGTTTAAACGGCGCTTTTTCACGAGTAAGTGTGTTGTATATCTGCAACATTGAGTCTGTTTCCTAATCCAATAATAGACATAAGCCGCAATCATAACACTTGAATTCGCCCTGCTCTATACCCGATTGCAGCTATTTCCCGATAAATACGCCATTAACACAAAGCTTTAACCGATTTATATTCTGCTATAAAATACATTCCTTTAATAAACACATATCGAATAGGTAACCACAATGGTTGTACTTCAAACAAACTTTGGTGAAATCAAAGTAAACCTTTTTGCAGAAGAAGCGCCTGCAACAGTTGAAAACTTTTTAAACTATGCAAAGTCAGGTTTTTATGACGGCACTATCTTCCACCGCGTAATCGACGGTTTCATGGTTCAAGGTGGTGGTTTCGCTCAAGGTATGGAACAAAAGTCTGTTCAAGCACCAATTCAAAATGAAGCAAACAACGGTCTGAGCAACAAAACTGGTACACTTGCTATGGCACGTACACCAGATCCTCACTCAGCAACGGCTCAGTTCTTCATTAACGTGAACGACAATGACTTCTTAAACTTCTCAAGCGAAACATCGCAAGGTTGGGGTTACTGTGTATTCGGTGAAGTAGTAGAAGGCATGGACGTAGTAAACAAGATCAAATCTGTTGCTACTGGTTCTGCGGGCTTCCACCAAGACGTTCCACTTGAAGATGTGATCATCGAGAAAGTGACGGTTGCTTAAATCTGAGTGCTAAGCAATTAAGGCTAGGTATGCACCTAGCCTTGTCTTTTTCATACTCACTATTCATTTTCTTTCTAGGCTTTTTGAATGGCATCTCGCAAAACCTACTTTATCTCTGACTTACATTTAACCGAAGACCGCACAGACATCACCAATGCATTCAAGCTTTTTCTTGAAACGCACATGACTGATGACGTCGATGCTTTATATATTCTTGGAGATTTTTTTGAAGTATGGATAGGCGATGATGGTCATACTGCGCTGACTGACGAGGTAGCTTCGCTGTTAAAGTCTGTGTCAAACAGAGGCATTCAAGTATTTTTTACTCATGGTAATCGAGATTTTTTACTTGGGAAAAAATATGCCAAGCAAGCAGGCATGACTTTATTGCCTGAACAAAAAGTCATTGATTTATACGGTACACCTACAGTCATTCTGCACGGCGACGAAATGTGCACCCAAGACATTGCCTATCAAAAGTTTCGCAAGAAGAGTCGAGGCTGGTGGTGGCCAAAACTGATGCTCGCCATGCCACTTAGTTATAGAAGAAAAGTTGCCAAACAAGCACGCCAAAAAAGTATTGAAAGCCAAAAAGGCAAACCATTAGATATTTTAGATGTCACCTCTGACGCTGTGTTAGCCATGTTTGCAAAGCACCATGTGAAGCACATGATCCACGGTCATACACACAGACCAAATGTGCATACAATTGAAAAAGATGGGGAGACCCTAACCAGAACGGTACTTGGTGATTGGTATTCACAGAGTTCTTATTTAGTGGCTACTGAAACAACTCAAACTCTTTGTAATCATGATTTTAAGTGACAAAAACTAACTTTCAGTGGTTGGAAACTCAATAACAAACTCCGTAGAGATGCCTTCAGGTAGGGCTTCGAGCTTTGTTAAACTTAGGGTTCCATCAAGTACTTTAGTCACCCACTGATTCACCATAAATAAACCTAACCCTGTATGCCCTTTACTTCTGGCGCCAGTATAAAATGGGTCAAAAATATTTTTCGATTGGTGTTCTTCTATTCCTCTGCCTGTATCCTGTACTCGCAGAATAACGCTATCCTTTTTCTTTTGCTCGGCTTTGACAATAATTAAGCCGATTGCCCCTTCACCAAAGCCATGCTCTAACGCATTTAACACGAGATTTTCAATTATCCTTGAAATAACACCAGGGTAAGCTCGTATTTCGTTATAAATTGATACCTGAGTTTTTAACTCTATTCTTGTGTTTTTAAATCTTGGATGTAAAACTCGACATAAATCTTCAAACAATGATTCAAAGAAAATCGCATCCTTACTCTCATCTCCTCTTTCTATTGCCATCCTTTTAAAGCTTTTCACATGTTCAGCAGCTTTATTTAAATTTTCTCGAGATAAGCTCAGATTAGCTTCAAACTGCTCTAAACAATTTTGTAAATACTGTTTGCTAAATCCGGTATCAATTTTCTTTGCCAAATCCATGCTCAATAATTGTGCATTTGAAATCGACATTATCGCCCCGCCAATTGGGGTATTCATCTCATGAGCAACACCAGCTGCAAGCATGCCTAAAGAGCTTAACTTTTGTGCCTCAACTAAATCATTTTGAAGTAGCTTTAGTTGCTGAACTCGCTCTTCTAATTGAACATTTAAATCCGCTAGCTTTTCTTTCTCGTCAACAAGTTGCTTTGATATTGTAAGCAGTGCCAATTTCAACTTAATATCATTGGACAGGTAAAAATATCCAATAATGACAAACGCAATAAATAATATGCCTGCTTGCATAAATGCGCGCCTATAAACTTGGTTGATAGACTGCATTTCAGCTTTACTTAACAAGTAAAGCGCTTCATTTTTAGAAGTGCTTCCTTCAGCTTGTAGGTTGAGTTTTAGTACACTAAAAAATTGCCCTTGGTCGAAATGCCGTATTTTTTTAACTTCAGAGTGCTTTATAAATTGCCAATGTTGGGGATTAATTGTTGTTTTATTCGCTTTAGGATCCAACATAAACGCCCACTCTAATTCGGGGTTTTCATGAAGTAGCCATTGCCCAGTCTCATTTAAAATTTGTATTTTCGCTGCACTTGTCTTCATTTCCTTTAGCAAGTTAAATGTTTTTGCTAGATTAAAGTTTACGACAACTAAGCCATCTAAAAGATAGTCATCTGATGAAGTGCGATAGGAAGCGCGAATTGTCGGTTCAAAGGGCTCTACAATCTCACCATATTCAACATTTAGATCGAGCCTAGAAATGTAAACATCCGGTGCTGCACTTGCCATACCTTGGCTAAAGTAATAACGACCTCCTTTATTTTGTAACGCGTCACTGGCAACAATTTCTGGCAATCCCTGATTAAAGTTAACTCTTATTTGCTCTTGCCCTTGCGAGTCTATCCAGCGTATTTGAGAAATGTTATTTATAACACTGCCGAATTCTGAAAAGTGCTCACTCAAAGCGGTTAAATTTAGGCTGTCACTCTGTTTATCTTGAAACAGCGTTTTGTCTGCAACAAGCAACTTAACGATTTCTCTAACACTTGATAGCTCTTTGTTTATGACTAAACTTGCTTGTAGCAAAGCATCATTTTGTTGTTCTTTGACCTTTTTTAAGTCAGATTGCGATAGCCAATAAAACGCCAAGATACTGCAGAAAAGTACTGCAGCCATCAATAAACACGCAGTAACAACAAACTGCTTCTTTATTTTGCTTTGTGTTTTTACTAAATCAAAGCCGTTATGCATGCCTGTGCTCTAACCAAACAATGAGCTCATCAATAAACATTGGCTTAGCAAAATAGTAGCCTTGTGCAAATTTACAGCCAATATTAGCCAACCACTGCGCTTGCTCTGCCGTTTCTACCCCTTCAGCAACCACATCAAATTCAAAAGTATCGGCTAGCATCATTATCATATTAACGATATGTTGGCTCGACGAATCAACTTCTAGTTTATTAACAAAGCAGCGGTCTATTTTGAGGGTAGAGGCAGGTATTTCAGAAATATGTTCGAGAGAAGAATATCCGGTTCCAAAATCATCAATACTGATATGAAAGCCCAATTCAACAAACTTTTCTAAACAACGGTTTACTCTCTCATAATTATGGATTGCCTGTGTTTCAGTCACTTCTAATTCAAGTTGACAGGTTTCAAGGCCCGAATTAGTCACCTTATTATTAATTTCTGAAATATAATTATCTGAAACTAAATCAAGAATTGATACATTAAACGCCACTCGATAGTCACTAACTATGACCTTATTTAAGACCTTAATTGCATCGAGAATTTTCGTAAAAATAAGGTTGTCTAGTTCGGTGATCAGCCCAGACGTCTCAGCCAAGGAAATAAATTCGTCAGGGCTCACAAAAGAACCGTCTTTTAATTTCCATCGAGCTAGCGCTTCAAAACCCACTACTTGGTGACTAACAAGGTCAATTTTTGGCTGAAAAGCGACTGTTATGTCTTTGTCTGCAATGGCATGACGTAATTTTTGCATTAACTCAAAACGAGATGAGATCTCATCGGCATGCTGAGAAGTAAAGAAAATAATTTCATTTTCTTGTGGATCAACGTTACTTAGAGCTGACTCCGCAAGATTGAGCATTTTCTCTGATGACAAGTTTCGTAACTGACTTAAATTCAATACTAACACTCTCACATCAATAAATTGCTCGACGTTATTAATTTCAAACACCTGCCTTTTTAATTGTGCGACCTTTTGTTCGTTTAGCTCAGTTTTGTTGGGCAGAATTACTGCAATACTGTCATCTTTGAATAATGAAACTCTTGGGTTTAATTCTTTATAGGATTTTTGGATATTGGCAACTAAGCGCAGCAGAATTTTCTTACAGAATTGAAAACCAAGTGCATAAGCTTTTTCATCAAAGTCTTGAATCTCAAAAATAATAAGTTGAGCTTGATTAATCTCAATAGAATTCATTTTTTCGATTTCTCTTTGCAGCCAATTCCTATTCGGTAAATTCAGTGAAATATTGGTGTATGCAAGTTCGGTTAAGCGGTTCAACAAAGCAATATTTGAAAAGCCACTGCCGACATTTTCGCTAAAAACTTGTAATAAAGCGGCACTTTGTTCAGATAACGGCGTATCTGTTTTGACCAAGATAATATAGTGCTTGAAATCAATATGGTGAGTATCAAAAAAGAAGATCGAGTAATGTTCTGTAATACGATGGCTTTTAGACTTTTGACTTAATTGGATATCATTAAAAATCTCAGAACCAACAACCTCTTCTGATACTTCATGACCTTCAAAATTTTTAAAGCAACCACTGGTAGACAAAACAGGTAAACTATCGGCTTGGCTTTTTCCCGAAAACAAAATTCCGCCACCATCCGTGACTTGAATAATTTTGGCTATTTCGTGTAAAACAGCTTGAGAAAATGACACGATGTCATTTTTGCCATTTATGCTTCGGGCTGCATCCAGTATGAGCTGCAACCCCTGCTTGGCATTTTCAATTTGTTGAATATATTTAAACGTACGTAGGTTACTGTTTATGACAGAATGCAGTTTTTCAGCAGAAAGATCTGCTTTGTTCCAATACTCATCAATATCGAGTAATTTCATCACATCTTTTTGTGGCGAAAAACTAGGCTGACCGGTGAGTAATACAATGCGAATTTGACTATTACCAACGACGTTTCTAATTGTATCGACAAGTCTTAAACCGGCATCGTCTGTTTCCATGACAACATCAATGAAAACAATTGCAATGTCTTTATGTTGAGAAAGTACATATGCAGCCTCAGAAACACAGCTCGCTGATAATATTTCTATTTCGAGGTTGTCTCTTACTGAAACTGCTTTTATTGTCTGAATAAGTGCCTGCTGATAGCTTGGGTCGTCTTCAACGGTTAAGATTTTCCACTTTTGTTGCTCACGGCTTGGCGCGGAGTCAGATTCAGAAAACTCAAACATTGATGCGTCATTCATAGTGCCTATTCCTTATAAAACTGCTATGTATGTAGTACGGATGTTCTGAATAACCAGCTTAAAAATAAACAAAGTTAATCACCGAACCCCATCGAACTTATGCACTAATTTCTCAAACACCACTCATTGGTATCAACATAAGTTCATATACATATTTACACTAGCACAGAAACTAAACATCGCTCCAGCTAGCAAAGCTTCTTTATAAAATATAATTCAACTTAATTTGGAGACAAGAATTGCGTATGTTGAATAAAGAAGGCACCCTCGGTGCCTTTATTTTTGAAGACGTCTGTGTATCTTAGAGTTGAGTTGGCGCACCTGAGTGAAACTTGAAGTCTACATCTGGAGAGGCTATTAGTTCAGCTTCTACCTCACCAAAAAATGCGACGCGCTCAGATATGTCTTTCCCTGCAATTTCTTCTGCCAGCGTCAGGTAGTCCTGATAATGACGCGCTTCAGAGCGCAGTAACGACACATAAAAATCACCAAGCTTTTTATCTACATGTGGTGCTAGCTTTGCAAATCGCTCACAAGAGCGGGCTTCGATATAAGCGCCACAAATCAACTTATCAATGAGTTTTTCTGGCTCATACGTGCGAACATGTTTAAGTAGCCCACTTGCGTAACGACTTGATGCACAATATTCGTATTCAACGCCACAGTCATGCATGATCTCTAATACTTGATAAAAGTGATGTAACTCTTCTTTGATAAGCAAGACCATTTTATCTATCAAATCTTGCCCATAAGCAGTCTGTGCTTTAGGCACCATTGATTTATTCAGCTTATTGCAATCTGCTAGCTCTTGCCAACTGCCAATTTTTCGATAAGTAAAATCTTCATAAGGCTTAAGCCACTCTAGAAGCGCCGTGCCACTGTCTTTATCTACTGCGTATTTACGAATCAAATACATAGCAGATTGTGCTGCTTTTAATTCGCAGACCATATGGTCAATTAAAATGACTGGTAGGTTTTTAGGGTCTTTTGCGGCTTCAATCCAACTAATTGGGGTTTCGCATTGCAAGAATTGATTTATTGGCTCTAAAAGCTTATCCAAGGCTGACTCTCAAGGTGGCTCTAATAAAAATTACCGGAAATTGTATCATAAAACTGGCTCAGGCTAATGCATTGGATCAAAGGAAGATTATTGCGTTCAAAGAATTCAAAACTTTTCAATTAGACGAAAGTTTAACCATTTCTTGACAAAGAAATGCTTCTTACGCATAAATAACTATGAAAGATGTATAAAAAACACACACCCTTTGCCAAATTCTGATAAGGAGGCCTTATGATTTTAAATCATTTATGGGGCTTGTACGCTCACCCACTCGAAGAGTGGCAAACCATAGATAATCGTCATGAGAGCATGAAGTATAGTTTATCTCATATCGCGCTTATCGCATTAATCCCAAGTATTATGGGATATATTTCTTCTGTACACATTGGCTGGCGTATCGGCACATCTGACGTCGCGTTTCTAACACATGAAAGTGCCCTATTGATTGGTGTCGCTATGTATTTTGCACTGATTATGGGGGTATTTGCTCTAGCCTATTTAGCACACTGGATGGCGGTTACATTTGGGGCTAAGCCAACGTATACGCAAACTTTAGAGCTCGCAGCTTATACAGCAACACCATTATTTATGTCAGCTGTTTCTGCTGTTTTTCCTGAGTTGTGGTTTGTAGTGACTGTCGGTATGGCCGCACTGGCTTACTCTGTTTACTTACTTTATACCGGTGTGCCTATTTTAATGCACATCCCAGAGGAGCGAGGCTTTATCTATGCCAGCTCTGTAGTGACTTGTGGATTGGTCTTAATTGTAATTATTATGGCTGGAACGGCTATTTTATGGACTAATGGCATAATTAGCCCTACCTTTAGTTAGGGTGCTTTAAATAGCCCCTAAATTTTTGCTTTTATCCAAAAGTTAAAAGGAGCGAATCATCGCTCCTTTTTTATATGCTTTGTTGAAGGAGTAATTACTCGCCTTCTGACTCTTCTTGGTTATGTAACTCAAGTGAAGCTGACATTGCCTGCTCACGTGTAGACTTTGCAGAGTCGTTACGTAGTGCATCGATACGGTTTAGATAATCTTGATCGATATCACCCGTGATATACTGACCATCAAATACAGATGTTTCGAACTCTGTTACATCAGGGTTTTCTTGACGAACTGCAGCGATTAGATCTTCAATAGATTGATAGATTAAGCCGTCTGAGCCAATGCTCTGGTTGATATCATCTACTTCACGACCATGTGCAATTAGCTCTGCAGCTGATGGCATGTCGATACCATAAACGTTAGGGAAACGAACTTCTGGTGCTGCTGAAGCAAAGTAAACGTTTTTCGCGCCTGCTTCACGTGCCATCTCAACGATCTGAGCTGAAGTTGTACCACGTACAATTGAGTCATCTACAAGTAATACGTTTTTACCTTCGAATTCTCTGTCGATCGCATTTAATTTACGACGTACAGATTTCTTACGCATTTCTTGACCTGGCATAATGAATGTACGGCCTATATAACGGTTCTTCACAAAACCTTGACGGTAAGGCTTGTCTAAAACCGTTGCAATCTCTAGCGCAACATCACATGACGTTTCAGGGATTGGAATAACCACATCAATGTCTTTATCAGCCCATTCACGTGCAATCTTCTCACCTAGCTTCGTACCCATATTTACACGTGTCGCGTAAACTGACATGTTATCGATTACAGAGTCAGGACGTGCGAAGTATACAAACTCAAAAATACATGGTGCATGTTGTGTATTAACAGCACACATTTGTGAGAATAGTTGGCCATCTTCAGTCACGTAAATTGCTTCACCAGGTGCTACATCGCGCACAAATTCAAAGCCGTCAGCTTTAAGTGCTACGCTTTCAGAAGCAAACATATATTCAGTGCCGCTTTCTGTTTCACGCTTACCATAAACAAGTGGGCGAATGCCTTTCGGATCACGGAAAGCCACAATACCGTGACCAATGATCATCGCAATACTTGCGTAACCACCAACAACTAGCTCATTCACATTTGAGATTGCACTGAACATATCTTCAGCTTCAAGCTTTAACTTACCTGATTTGCAAAGTTGATGCGCTAAGATGTTTAAAAGAATTTCAGAATCTGAAGTGGTGTTTACATGACGGCGAGCTTGGCTGAATAATAACTCTTTAAGCGCTTCTGCGTTTGTTAAATTACCATTGTGCGCTAAGGCAATACCAAATGGAGAGTTTACATAAAATGGCTGTGCTTCTGCAGAACTTGAAGAGCCTGCAGTTGGGTAACGCACATGGCCGATACCAATATTGCCTTGAAGGCGCTTCATATGGCGGGTATGAAACACATCTTTAACAAGACCATTTGCTTTTCTTAAGCTAAACGTATTGTTATCGATTGTGATGATGCCTGCTGCATCTTGCCCACGGTGTTGCAAAACAGTTAAGCCGTCATACAAAGCCTGATTAACAGGAGATGTTGCGACTATACCAACGATACCACACATTAAATTTTTCCTCGCCGATTAACGGTTTCCGATTAACGGTTCACTGAATTTAAAAAGCTAGAGTTGTCTTCTAAGTAAGAAAAAAACCACTCAATAACAAAACTAAATTCAGGGATCAAAGTTGATGCTGTCCACCAAGGTGCATCTGGTGCACCGGTAAACGCATCCAGAAAAAACAGTAAGGCGCTCACGACTAATACACCTCGAAGTGCACCAAACACAATACCTATGATACGGTCGGTGCCTGACAGGCCTGTACGTTGTACAAGTTCTGACAGAATATAATTAACAAGCCCACCCAACAGTATGGTCGCAAAAAATAATATGGCAATTGCGGCCGCATTTCTTAAAAGGGGTTCTGAAATGGATGTAAGGAAGGTTGCTAGATATTGATAGAATAAACTAGAAATGAAGAATGCGCTGATCCATACAACCAATGACATTGCTTCTTTTACAAAGCCTCGCATTAGTCCGAATAAGGTGGAAAGACCAACTATACCGAGAATCGCGTAATCAACCCAGTTCATAATAACCAACAAGTCGTTAATTTGGGGCGCATTCTATAAGAGCCAAGGGTCAATTACCAGATCATTTTGTTATATCGAATTGGGTTAGTCGGCCTTTTAGTTTTGTAAGCTTTTCTAACTCTGGCAATTTTTGTTCTAAATCGGCCTTATCTAACTGAGGGCCAACGAATACTTTTGTTAATTCGCCATTTCGCGTTTTAATAGGTCGTGTAAATGCAGTAAAACCTGCATTCTTTAGTTTTTTCATCAATGCTTCAACATTGGCTTTATGAGAAAAACTACCGAGCTGTATGACGTACGCCATGCTGGTTAAGTTAGATTCTTCTGAACGTTGCAAAGGCGCTATTTCTGCCTCTACCACTTGCTGTTGAGGTTTTACCACTTCAACCTCTGGTTTTGCCTCTTCAACAACTTGTATTGGTTGTGAGCTTGAATCGTTTCGTGCGGTGTTCACAACTTCTTTAGTTTCTGAGCCATCAGCTTTTTCTGTAGACGCAGGCTCAGCGTCAAGTGCAATCTCATCATGCAAAGCTTCAGGCTTAATCTCAAGGGCAAGCTCAGCTTTTGCGTCAATCTCTTGCTGAATTTCAATTGTAGTGAACTCAGGGCGCTCCGGAATAGCTTTAAAACCGTCTTTAAAGTGAACCTTTTCACCATCAAGAATATTCGGTATGAAAATGATGGCAGCGACCACCACAATACTAGTACCCACTAAACGGTTTAAAAATCCTGAGTTCACAGCTTATCTCTCTATTTTTGCCAATACTGAATTGCTTCTGCAACAGTAAAGAAGGAGCCAAATACAATCATTGCCGTCTGATTATCAAGTCGCGATAACTGACTGTCGAGTGCCATATGGACCGAATCGAACATATTTGCGCTTTGCTGTTGCGCTTGTGTTAGCAGAGGTAACAAATTAGATGCTTGCTCTGCACGTGGACCATCTAAAGACGCTAATGACCAATAATCAATTAGTTCAGACACTTCATTGATTACACTGGCTTTATCTTTATCAGCAAGCATAGCGATTAATGCATGGATTTTAAACCCTTGCTGCTTCAACTCTACTAATTTTTGCTTTAAGTAGCGAGCTGATTCAGGGTTATGTGCAACATCAGTAAATACTTTTGGTGAGTCACTTAGCTTTTGAAAGCGCCCTTCGACTTTTAAATCAGCTAAACATTTTTCAATTACTGATAGCTCAGGGAGCAACTCTAAACGTGCCAGTAATGTCAAAGCTGTGGCGACATTTTGTGCTGGAATACTTGGCTTTTCAAACTCAAACTCGTGCGATTTATAACGCCAAACAAACGATGACTGTTTTGGTTCAAAGAAAAAATCTCGCTTAGAGAGTATCAGCTCAGCCGAAATCTCATCACCATACTCTGTAACCGTATGTGGAATATTTAAGTCTCCCACTATCGCCGGTTTATCTGCGCGGAAAATACCGGCTTTGTCATAGCCAACTAATTCACGCGTATCGCCTAAGTACTCTTTATGGTCAAGGTCGATAGTTGTAATAACGCTTGCGATCGGCTCAACAATATTAGTGGCATCAAAACGACCGCCCAAACCCACTTCAAGTAGCACATAATCGACTTCAAAGCGCTTAAAAATCGCCAAAGCGCCTAGCGTACCAAACTCAAAATAAGTCAGTGGTGTTTCGCCTCGGCCTTTTTCTAACAAGTCAAAAGCATCGACATGATATTGGTCGTCTAACTCTTTACCATTTACACGAACACGTTCGTTATAACGAATTAAATGTGGTGAAGCATACGTGCCTACTGAGTAACCCTGAGCGAGTAACAAGCTTTCTAAGCAACGTGCTGTGGTACCTTTACCGTTAGTACCAGCAATCATGATGATTTTTGAAGAAGAATTGAGAAGATTAACCGAGTCGGCAACTTGTTTGATGCGCTCCAAGCCCATTTCGATATTGGCAGGATGCACACGCTCTAAATAACAAAGCCAATCATCAAGACTTGATGATTGGCAAGGTATATTTTGTGACATAAAAACAGCTTAAATTAAAAAATTTACGCTACTCTATGCTCTTGTTCAGTAGATGGCAAGTCCATAAACTTCGCTAAATTACGTGCTAAAGTGTCACGCATTTCACGACGGTCAACAATCATGTCGATTGCACCGTGCTCTAGTAAGAACTCTGAACGTTGGAAACCTTCAGGTAATGTTTCACGAACAGTTTGCTCAATTACACGAGGACCTGCGAAACCGATAAGCGCTTTAGGCTCAGCAACATTGATATCACCAAGCATTGCCAGTGAAGCAGATACACCACCCATTGTAGGGTCGGTCATCACTGAGATAAATGGTAAACCTTTTTCACTCATTTTAGCCAGTGCTGCACTGGTTTTAGCCATTTGCATCAATGACATAAGTGCTTCTTGCATACGCGCACCACCTGATGCGGAGAAACATACTAATGGCATGTTGTGCTCTAAACATTCGTTTACGGCATCAACAAAACGCGCACCTACCACTGATGCCATTGAACCACCCATGAATGAGAATTCAAAAGCAACAGCAGCAACCGGCATACCTTTAAGACGACCCGTCATCGCAACAAGTGCATCTTTTTCGCCACTGACTTTTTGCGCAGCTGTAATTCTGTCAGAGTATTTTTTAGAGTCTTTAAATTTAAGCACATCTTTCGGCTCGTGCTCGACGCCAATTTCTTTACGATCAGCATCGTCTAAAAACATTTCAAGGCGCTGACGTGCGCTTATACGCATGTGGTGATCACACTTAGGACATACATTGTGTGATTTTTCTAATTCTGCTTTATACAAAATTGCATCACATGATGAACATTTTGCCCAAACACCTTCTGGGACTTCTTTTTTGTTATTACCTGATGATTTGGTGGTTCTAGGTAAGATTTTTTCTAACCAACTCATTTGCAATTCTCTTATGCTAATTCTGTGTTGTGGCGTCTGTATTCATTCAGACAAACTGAAGTCATTAAACCATGATTTATTAGACAAAGGTATAAAAAACTGGTCGTATAAGTCTTAAATAAGCCGCCATAATTCATTAACTAACCCAAGCTTTCGCTTTAAAATTACTCAATCTCAGTATCTGGTAAGAATAAAGGACCAAGTGGTGTCGACGGTATTTGCCATTGCTCTGGGTAATCGACATCGACTAAATACAGACCATTCGGCTTTGCTGTGGCGCTTGCTTGAGTTCTGTCTTTAAGTGCCAGTAATTCTGCCATCCATTCAGGTGGATATTTACCCGTACCAATATCAAGTAAAGTGCCTGTAATATTTCTTACCATATGGTGAAGAAAGGCATTGGCTTTCACGTCAATGATGACAAAGTTACCTACACGCTCGACACTTAAATGCAGCATTTTTCGAAATGGTGTGTTTGATTGGCAATGCACAGCACGAAAAGACGTGAAGTCTTGCTCACCTAACATAACAGGACAAGCCGCTTGCATCAGCTTTTCATCAAGCGGATGATGGTAATGTGTCACACCGCTTCTTAAAATACCAGGGCGATATGGGTTATTGTAAATCACATAGCGATAGCGTCGTGCGGTTGCACTAAAACGAGCATGAAATTCATCATCGACCACTTGCGCAAACTGTATTGCAATATCGTCAGGCAGTTGCGAATTAGCACCTAGCGTAAATGCGCTCATGTCTCGCTCTGAGTGAGTATCAAAATGCACCACCTGCCCAGTCGCATGAACACCTGCATCTGTTCGACCTGCACACACCACTTCGACTTCATGGTTACAAATGCGAGACAGAACAGTTTCTAACTCTTGTTGAATACTGTTTACATGAGACTGTCTTTGCCAACCACTGTATTGAGCGCCGTTATATTCGATACCAAGTGCTACACGCATGAATTTATTACCTCTGTCTAGACTAGCGCAGCATTCTAAGCCATCGCGACTTTGAATTAAAGAGAGAACTGAGAGCTAGAAAAAATAAAGGAGGCTAACGCCTCCTTTATTACTGATTGTTTAAATGACCAAAACTCAGCGTATACATTAAGACTGTATTTTGTCTTTCAGTGAGCTCGCTTCAGCTTGGACTGATTCAGGACCTGCATTTATCACTTCTTCGATAATGGCGAGTGCACTCTCACTGTCATCTATTTCAATATATGCTCTGGCTAAATCTAGTTTTGCAGAAAAACCGTCGGCTTCTAAATCAACATCAGGGGCATTCTCGCCTGCAAGCAAGTCATCAAAATCACCTAAACCAACATCCATATTCGCTTCTTGATAAGGCTCTTCTGCTGTTTCAAAGTCATCACTTTCTGCGAGTAAGTCGTCAATTTCTAGATATTCTTCAACGTCTGGCTGAGAAACATCATCATCGCTTTCAATCGGAACATCTAATGTGCCAAGATCTTTATTTAACTCTTCACTTAATAGCGCATCTAAATTGAGCTCAACGTCATCTAATGATTCTGTATCGATTGGTTCTGGCTCAGCTAAATCATTCAGCAAAGCATCAAAGTCAGTATCAGAAATCTCTGACATAAACTGATCTTCTATCGCCGCTTCATCAATGGTTAGCTCAACAGGTGATTCAACTTCTTCGTTGTTAGCAAGATCATCAAGCTCGTTTAAAAACGCCTCTGGAGATATTGCTTCAAGATCCGTTAAAGCTTGCTCAGTTTGAATATCACTTTCAAGTTCATCTTCGATACTGTCAACTATTGACGTATCGTCACTTGGCAACTCAGAATCATCCTCTTGAACGGCTTCTTCTTGAGCTGATGTATCTTGAACTTCTAACGCTTGCTCTTCTGTTGCAGCTTCTAGCGCCGCATCTTCGTCAAACTCCGGGAAGTCTTCGATTTCCAGTTCATCAGCAATGTTATCTGCAATTAGCTCATCTTCGATACTGTCAGCAATTAACGAACTGTCGGTTGGTAGTTCAGAGTCTTCTTCCTGAATTGTTTCATCTTCAACTGGTGTATCTTGAATTTCTAGAGTTTGCTCTTCTGTTGCAGCCTCTAGCGCGGCATCTTCGTCAAATTCAGGGAAGTCTTCGATTTCCAGTTCATCATCAATGTTATCTGCAATTAGCTCATCTTCGATACTGTCAGCAATTAACGAACTGTCGGTTGGTAGCTCAGAGTCTTCTTCCTGAATTGTTTCATCTTCAACTGGTGTATCTTGAATTTCTAGAGTTTGCTCTTCTGTTGCGGCCTCTACCGCAGCATCTTCGCCAAATTCAGGGAAGTCTTCGATTTCCAGTTCATCTTCTTCTTGAAGTGACTCTTCTTGAACTGGTGTATCTTGAATTTCTAGAGTTTGCTCTTCTGTTGCGGCCTCTAGCGCAGCATCTTCGTCAAATTCAGGGAAGTCTTCGATTTCCAGTTCATCATCAATGTTATCTGCAATTAGCTCATCTTCGGTACTGTCAGCAATTAACGAATTACCGGTTGGTTGCTCAGAGTCTTCTTCCTGAATTATATCTTCAGCTGGTGTATCTTGAAG
This sequence comes from Pseudoalteromonas sp. NFXS53, assembly GCF_056629255.1. Taxonomy (NCBI): domain Bacteria; kingdom Pseudomonadati; phylum Pseudomonadota; class Gammaproteobacteria; order Alteromonadales; family Pseudoalteromonadaceae; genus Pseudoalteromonas; species Pseudoalteromonas sp. NFXS53. The sequence goes on from NZ_JBWVBR010000002.1 coordinate 176,810, forward strand.
TTCTAACGCTTGCTCTTCAATCTCAGCCTCTAGCTCATCATCTTCGCCAAATTCAGGAAAGTCTTCGACTTCTTGTTCATCATTGATGTTTTCTGCTACTGGAACATTCTTATTTTGTTCAGAATCTAATCGCTCACTATCAGTGTCAGATAAATCACCTAACTCTGGCTCATTATCATCTTCTAATAAATCATCAAAAGAAAGTTCATCATCTGTGAGTAAATCATCGTCAAGTGTGCTATCTGATGTTACACCCGCTTCTAATGCTTGCGATAATTCCTGCTCAGTTTCACTGATATTTAGAAGGTCCTCATCCAGTTCTTCATCTAGATCTAGTTCAGGGTAACTCTCTAATTCTGCACTTGGTGTAACAGTATCAACTTCAGGCAACTCTTCTTCAGATGATAAATCAATATCATCTGAAAGCGGATCATCACCAAGCTCCACTTCTCCGTCATACTCATCATCATTTTGCCACTCATCTTCAGACTCTAGCTCTTCTAGCATTTCATCAACACTTTTCAAAGGTGCCTGTGGTGATTGAGCTTCAGGTTCCGTCGGTATGTCGTCATCAATATCAGTTGAAGTATGTTGATTCATTGCATTTAACTCATCAACAATACTCTGCTCAACAGATTTAGGCTCTAATAATTCATTTTCAGAAGTTGCAGGTTCATCGACTAAATTATCTTCTAGGGAACCATCCAACTCATCGATTGCGATGTCATCTTCTAAGCTTTCAACTTCTTCAGTCGGGTCAAGTTCACTTATTTCTTGGATTTCATCAACGGTTTCTTCACTTAACTCTTCTTCAAAGTCAGTCTCGTCGATTAATTCGTCTAGCGCTGCATCAAGCTCATTTTCATCTGTTGAAGTAGGTTCTGTTAATAAATCATCTTCAAGGAGGTCATCTAAATCATCAAGTGCGATGTCATCTTCTGAAGTTACAACTTCCTCTGTTACTTCAGGTGATGCTTTCACATCATCAACAGTTTCTTCTCTTAATTCTTCTTCAAAGTCTGGCTCATCAATTAAATCATCCAGCGCTGCATCAAACTCATTTTCATCAGTTGATGCCGGTTCTGTTAATAAATCATCTTCAAGGAGATCATCTAAATCATCGAGCGCAATGTCATCTTCTGAAGTTACAACTTCCTCTTCTATTTCAGGTGATGCTGTCTCTGGGGCTTCGTCAACAGTTTCTTCCCTTAATTCTTCTTCAAAGTTTGGCTCGTTGATTATTTCGTCTAGCGCTGCATCAAACTCGTTTTCATCAGTTGATGCCGGTTCTGTTAATAAATCATCTTCAAGGAGGTCATCTAAATCATCAAGTGCGATGTCATCTTCTGAAGATTCAACTTCTTCGGTAGGCTCATTTGCCCCTGTAGCTTCCTCAACGGTTTCTTCACTTAACTCTTCTTCGAAGTCTGGCTCTTCGATTAATTCGTCTAGGGCTTCATCAAGCTCGTTTTCATCTGATACCGGTTCTGTTACTAAATCATCTTCAAGGAGACCATCTAAATCATCAAGTGCGATGTCATCTTCTGAAGTTACAACTTCCTCAGTTATTTCAGGTATGGCTGTCTCTTGAACTAAATCAACGTTCTCTTCGCTTAATTCTTCTTCAAAACTTGGCTCGTCGATTAATTCGTCTACCGCTGCATCAAGCTCGTTTTCTTCTGATTTAGATTCTGTTAATAAATCATCTTCAAGGAGACCATCTAAATCATCGAGTGCGATGTCATCTTCTGAAGATTCAACTTCTTCGGTAGGCTCATTTGCCCCTGTAGCTTCCTCAACGGTTTCTTCACTTAACTCTTCTTCAAAGTCTGGCTCGTTGATTATTTCGTCTAGCGCTGCATCAAGCTCGTTTTCATCTGTTGAAGTAGGCTCGTTTTCATCTGTTGATGCCTGCTCTGCTAATAAATCATCTTCAAGGAGATCATCTAAATCATCGAGTGCGATGTCATCTTCTGAAGATGCTATTTCTTTGGTAGGCTCATTCGCCCCTGTAACTTCCTCAACGGCTTCTTCATTTAATTCTTCATCGAAGTCTGGTTCATCGATTAAATCATCAATATCAAGATCCAAGTCATCTGCTTCTGACGGATCTTCATTAATCGATAAATCATCTTGGTTTGATTCTGCGATTAGAGAATCAATGTCATCTAAATCAACATTATCTTCTTCGATGTGATCACTCTCGAGGTTCTCTTGAACTTGAGTTTTATCTAGTAGTGCGTCTATGTCATCGGTATCTAGATCTTCTGAAGCGACATCATCAAGTAAACTATCAATGTCGTCAGCATCTACTTGTTTGGATTCATCGCCTGTCGTATCTGGAGTCTCTTCTGCTGTACCGCCTACTTCGTCTAAAAGATCATCTATATTATCAATATCAAAATCGTCTTCATCGTTGATCTCAACAGCAGGCTCGTCAGTTTGCGCAACTTCATCTAATAAGTTATCAATATCATCCAGATCAAAGTCTTCATCTGCTCCTTCAGAACTTTCATCCTTTGGGGGCTGTTCTGCAACCTCATCAATTAAGCTGTCAATATCATCTAAATCAAAGTCGTCTTCAGTACTTTCTGGTTCTTCAGTCGCAGTCTCATCTAAAATAGAATCTATATCGACATCTTCTTGCTGTTCAGTGGCAAGTTCTTCACTAAGCGCAGCCAAAGCATCATCACTAACGTCTAATTCGTCATCAGATGAGTCGCCGGTTTCATTAAATAGATCATCAAGGTCATCAGAGCTTAAAATATCGTCGCTGTTTGAACTTCCACCATCTAAGTCAACCATATCATCGAGCGAATCGTCAGCATCGAAGTTTTGCTGTAAGAAGTCATCTAAATCATCACCTTCAGAGCCATCATCGAATGCTACATCGTCCCCTAACAAGCTATCTAGCTCGTCTTGATCAAGCGTGTCATTACCTGCTTCAAAGCTATCATCTTCCAAAGAATCAAACATCATGTCGTCATCTTCAGGCAAGATGTCATCGTCTAGCTGTACGCTATCTTCAACTGGTACGCTACTATCTAACGGTGGTACATCTAAGTCGAGTGGATCAGCCACTGCTGCACCTGCTACTCCTGCGGCTGCGGCGGCTCCTGCTGCAGCTGGTGCTTGGGGTAGGAAATCATCTTCGTCATCAGTATTATTAGCATTCTTACGTTTACGCAAGAACATCACTAATCCACCAATCACTAATAAGGCTGGTAAAGTTGCCAAAACCCCAATCATTACAGGGTTTGAGAGTAAGTCAGCACTTTGCTCTTCTTGCTGCTGTGCTCTTTGACGTTCAATTAGGGCATTTTGAAGTTCGATGACCGACTGCAGCTGTTGCTGAATTTCAGAATCTTGGCCAAGTTGGTTGCGAACATTTTGCAGCTCTTCTGAAATGTTTGTTAGCTGGCCTTTTAGCTTGTTGTTTTCTTCTAGTATTTCTTCAACACTGCGAACCGAGTTCTTAAATTGTGATTGTAGCTCTTGTAGCTTTGCATCTTGCTCCATTTGCAATGACTTAAGCTGCGAAGTAAGTTGCTGTTGTGCATTATCAACATCGATTTTTCGCGCTTGAGTAACTTTTTTTTGCGCTTCTTCAATGGTTTGGTTATCGAGCATGCCGCTCTTTTTTAGCTCCCACAAGTCATCGTCTTGATCAGAGCGCTGCTTTGCTATGGCTGGGTTCTCACGACGCATTTCTGCAATGGTCGGTATTTTAAGATATGCGCCGTCGCGCATGTGATTTAAGTTTTTATCTAAAAAAGCATTCGGGTTTTTGCGATAAAGGGCGCTCATTACTTGATAAACAGTAACAGAGCCGTCATCAGGCCTAATTTTTTGCGCAATTCGCCACAAAGTATCCGAGGGCTTTATTGGGCCGATAGAGCGACCCATTTGACCATAATCGGCATTCTTAGGGCCCTTTAAAATGGTACCGTCTTGTGTGTAGGCTGGTATGGTTATCAATGCAAATGCAAAGAAACAAATAAACACTAAACCGCGCATGTTGATCCTTTAGATATCATGTCCAACATCGTGCTAAACATTAAAATATTGCTAATGGTGGCTTTTGCAAGCTCTATTCCAACTGCAAACTATAAACCAGTTACATTGGAATATCTATGGCAAAGCTTTGATAAATAGTGCCTAGAGCGTACTAAAGTATGAGAAGATGTGAACAAAGAATATTGTTTATAGTCAATATATTGGCTGGTTTTTGAACGGGCAGCTATAAAAAGCGGCAAAACCCTGCCGAAGCGGGGTTTTGCCATTGCGAATTAGAGGTAGTTATTTACTAACTCTTCAGCTATTTGCACGCTGTTAGTCGCTGCACCCTTGCGAGTGTTATCAGAAACTACCCATAGGTTTAAACCATGTGGGTGCGAAATATCAGCGCGTAAACGGCCAACATACACAGTATCATTACCGCTAGCGTCAGACACAGGCGTTGGGTAATCATTTTCGTCTTCAATGAGTTCAACACCAGGTGCATCGTTAAGTAACTGCTTAACCTGCTCTAAGTCATATGGCATGCGCGTTTCTAAATGAATGGCTTCTGCATGGCCAAAGAACACTGGCACACGCACTGCTGTTGGGTTCACCATTACCGAGCTGTCACCTAAGATCTTTTGCGTCTCCCACACCATTTTCATTTCTTCTTTGGTATAGCCATTTTCTTGGAAGGCATCGATTTGTGGGATCACGTTAAACGCGATTTGCTTAGGGAAAATGTCGTTTTCCATCGGACGTGCATTCATTAGGTTAGCTGTTTGCTTTGCCAGCTCATCAACCGCTTCTTTACCAGCACCAGAAACCGCTTGGTATGTAGATACATTGATACGGTCGATTCCATAAGCATCGTAAATAGGCTTAAGCGCCACCAGCATTTGAATCGTAGAACAGTTTGGGTTTGCAATAATGTTGCGATTTCTGAAATCTGCTAAGTTATGCGCGTTTACTTCAGGCACGATTAATGGAACGTCATAGTCATACCTGAAATGTGAGGTATTATCGATCACAACACAACCTGCTTCTGCGGCAATGGGTGCATATTTTTCTGACACACTGCCACCAGCAGAAAATAAACCTATATGTGCGTTCGAAAAATCAAACTCTTCTACATCTAAAACCGTCACTTTTTCACCGTTAAAGTCAATTTCTTCACCCGCACTTCTGCTGCTTGCAAGCGGGAAAAGCTGATCAACAGGAAACTTACGTTCAGCTAATGTTTCTATGATTTGACGACCCACAAGGCCTGTTGCGCCAAGCACGGCGACATTAAATTTCTGAGACATTTGACCTCATCCTATTCTGAAACTGTAAAGCCAAGTGTTGCGAGTTGTTCCGCAAACTGACTACCATTATTTTTGACTGTCACTGTACTGAATTCACGTCTTACTGGATAAGACTTACGAAGGTGATCAAAGCCCTTCTCAGACAGTGATTTTCTTAAAATGCCATCATCTCGTCTAACATCGTAAACCAGATGAACAAGTCGACCTAAGTCGCCTTGGGTAAAATTATCTTGTAATGTGACTTCTGTGATCACAGGCTTTGGTAAAAAGTCACTTAACTGTTTCTCTGCTGGGATATCTAATAGCTCACATACCTTTTGATACAGCATTTGCGTACCACGAGCTTTGCCCTCAAGAGTGTGCCCTGCGATATGCACACTGCTGTAGCGTACAAAAGGCAATAACTCAGTTAAGATATTTGGTTCGTTTTCCCATACATCTAACACCAGCTCTAACTGCTTTCCATCTTGTAAAGCTTGAAGTAATGCTTGGTTGTCGATGACTTCGCCACGACACGCATTGATCACCAGCATATTATCTTTTAATTTTGCAATACGCGCTGAATCTATTAAATGCAGAGTTTTGTGTTTACCTGTTTTAACTAATGGCACATGAAATGACACGATGTCAGATTGCGCTAATAACTCGTCTAACTCAACATGCTCTTCAAGTTCACCATTTTCAAACTTGATTGGATCACATAACAGTAAATTGATACCACTGCCTTGCAGCTTTTTACGTAAACACTGACCAATGTTGCCCACACCGACAATACCTAACGTTTTACCTTGCAAGCTTGTTGATGTTTCTTGCGCATAGGCATAAAGTGCGCTGATCACATACTCTGCGACAGCAATAGCGTTGCAGCCCGGTGCGCTGCTGAATGCAATATCTTTGTTGTCGAGTAATTCAGTATCAATATGATCAATACCTATGGTTGCAGTACCCACAAATTTTAGCTTTTTAGCATACTGTAATAGCTCAGCGTTAACTTTCGTTACTGAGCGAGTCAATAAAATATCAACATCTTCGATTTGTTCGGGCTTGGCATTGCGCCCATCAAATCGCGTTACACTGCCTAAATCAGCAAAATATTCCTCAACTAAGGGCATATTTTGATCTGCCAAAATCTTCATCTATTTTTTCCGTGGTAACTGCAAAAGCGCATTGTAACCGCGGTATCAATAAATTGCGACTCAGCGACTTTGATTCGGCAGCTTTAATGGCCAGATAACTGGACAAAACCATTAAATCGTGCAAATTTCAAACTCATCAGATGACTTGCAATCATTAGCAGTAAGAGCTAGTCTAAAGCTTAGTGGTCAGACCACCATAACAAGGAAAACAATATGACTCTGATTTTTGTATTAATTTTAATCGCGCTACTCAGTGTCGCTAGCTATCACAGAGCTAGTTGGCATAGCTGCGTAGCGGTAGCTGGGGCAACCTTGCTAGTCGGTACAATAGCTGGTGCATTTGGTGCTTTATCTTGGCTTATTTTCTTAGCCATCGTATTGCCTTTATCGCTAAGCAACATTCGTCAACAGTATATCAGTGGCCCGCTTTTCAAAGCATTTAAAAAGGTCACGCCAACTATGTCAGAAACTGAGAAGTCGGCAATCGATGCAGGTACTACTTGGTGGGAAGCTGATCTATTCTGCGGCAACCCAGACTGGCGTAAACTTCACCAATATCCTAAGCCACGTTTAACACCTGAAGAACAAGCTTTCTTAGACGGTCCGGTTGAAGAAGTGTGTGCCATGCTTGACGATTGGAAAGCAACACACGAATTAACTGATTTACCAGAAGACGTTTGGCAATATCTTAAAGACAACAAATTCTTCGCGATGATCATCAAGAAGCAATATGGCGGTCTTGAGTTTTCAGCTTATGCGCAATCTTGTGTGCTGCAAAAGCTAACCAGTAAATCAACGCTTCTATCTTCAATTGTTGGTGTACCAAACTCGTTAGGTCCGGGTGAGCTACTACAACACTATGGTACGCAAGAGCAAAAAGACCATTATCTTCCTCGCCTTGCCAAAGGTGATGAAATTCCATGTTTCGCATTAACGTCTCCTGAAGCAGGTTCTGATGCCTCTTCTATTCCTGATTTCGGTGTGGTTTGTAAAGGCGAATGGAACGGCGAAGAAACGTTAGGTATTCGTTTAACTTGGAATAAGCGTTACATCACGCTTGCCCCTGTTGCAACTGTATTAGGTTTAGCGTTTAAACTACGTGACCCTGACGGTTTACTGGGTGATGACAAAGAACCAGGTATTACGTGTGCGCTGATCCCAACTAACACACCAGGTGTTAAAATTGGTCGTCGCCACTTCCCACTGAACGTGCCATTCCAAAATGGTCCAACGCAAGGTGAAGATATCTTCGTGCCTATCGACTACATCATTGGTGGCGCAAAAATGGCCGGTCAAGGTTGGCGCATGCTGGTTGAGTGCTTATCTGTGGGTCGTGTTATCACACTACCTTCAAACTCTACAGGTGGCATCAAATCTTTGGCACTTGCAAGTGGCGCATACAGCCGTATTCGTCGTCAGTTCAAATTACCAATCGGTAAGATGGAAGGTATCGAAGAAGCATTGGCTAAATTAGGTGGTTATGCCTACAGCACTGACGCTGCAGTTACAATGTCGACAGGTGCTGTCGACTTAGGTGAAAAGCCATCTGTTGTTTCAGCTATTCTTAAATACCATTTAACTGAGCAGATGCGCGACTCTACCAAGCATGCGATGGACATCCATGGTGGTAAAGGTATCTGTTTAGGCCCTAACAACTATTTAGGCCGTGGCTACCAAGGCGCTCCAATTGCGATTACCGTTGAAGGCGCAAATATCCTGACGCGTAATATGATCATTTACGGTCAAGGTGCAATTCGCTGTCACCCATTTGTACTTGCTGAGCTTAATGCAGTGTCAATGGAAGACAAACGCGAAGCGCTTAACAGCTTTGATAAGTCGCTAATGGGCCATATTGGTTTCACTATTTCTAACCTTGTGCGTACTAAGTGGCTTGCATTAACTGGTGCGCGTTTTACGAAAGTACCTTTCAATGACGAAACAGCTGATTACTACCGTAACGCAGCACGCTTCAGTGCAGCTTTAGCCTTTATGTCTGATATCTGTATGGCAGTATTTGGTGGCTCACTAAAACGTAAAGAGCGTATTTCTGCACGTTTAGGTGACTTACTAAGTTATTTATACCTAGTATCTGCAACACTAAAACGCTACAACGATGAAGGCCGTCAAATCGAAGACCTTCCGTTTGTACAGTGGAGCTGTCAAGAACACCTATACCTATGTCAGCGTGCATTAGCAGATCTGATCAACAATATGCCATTTGCACCACTGCGTTTCGCGCTTAAATTAATGCTATTCCCATTCGGTCGCCCTGTTCGCAAGCCAACCGATAAGCTAGAGCAAAAAGTAGCACGTTTACTGCAAACGCCAAATAACGCACGTAGCCGTTTAGCTGCACACATCTACACAACTGATGAGCCGTTAAACCTACTTGGTAAACAAGAGCAAACGCTTAAAGATATCTTAGATATTGAGCCGTTGTTCGATAAGATTTGCCGTGCAAAAGGTCAGAAAATCCCATTCATGCAGTTAGACAAAGTGGCAGCAGATGCACTAGACGCCGGCATTATCTCTAAAGATGAAGCTGACAAGCTTGCCGCTGTTGAAGCGAAACGTCTTGCAGTTATTAACGTAGATGACTTTGACCCAGCTGATTTATTAGCAGGTAAAGCGCGCGTGTCTGAAACGAACTCAAGCGCAGCATAAGTTTAATACTCAAATGAAAACGCCAGCAAATGCTGGCGTTTTTTTATTTAATTCTTAGCTCGCTAGAGTGGCTAGTTAGTTAATAAAACAGGTATTAATGACATTTACCAGTTTGGCACGCATTAAAGTTTTTATAATGACTAAAAGCAACTATTAAACTGCCAAAAATAGTCAACAATTTCTCGCCTTCTGCAGGCATTAAATCGTGTACAAAAAAAGCAGCAAATAGAAGTACAGCTATACCGAGAGAGCCGTAACCAAATAGCTGCCACTGCTTATGCTTTTTACACCCTAAAGTCAGCCCGCCTAAGCTAGTCAGTAAAACCCCCACAAGTAACCATCGATGAAACGACTCATCACTGAAAAACATTGCGCCCACAGCCGGTAAAAGTGCCGTAATTAGAGGTAATAATAAGCAATGCAGCACACACAGAGCTGAAAAGCTGATTGCAAACTTGTCTAACTTACTGGTTAAGTCTCTCATTTTTATATTGCCTTATTCTATTTTCTTAAAGCGATACCTAGCGACTGAGTTTGCACTGGGTACCGCTGTCGATAGTTTGCTTAGAAAACGCCTCTGATACCAAGCGCAATACTTCTGCCTGGTCGTGGGGCTAACTCTTTCAAGAATGAGCTATGTACTCTCGCTTCTGTGTCTGTCAGGTTGTGACCTTTTGCATAGAAAGTAACTTCATGCTCGCCAACAGGTAAATGGTAGGCAATAGACGCATCAACCATAGTGTATCCATCTGTCGCTGTTTCAAGGTATGCAATCTTGTCTTGCTTTTGATAACGAATAACGTCCAGATTTGCACTGAATTGGCCAGTCTGATAATTAAATTTGGTACCAAAACGCAGTGGTGGGATCATAGGCAAATCACCGCCTTTGTCTAAACTCGCATTCACATAATCAGTAAAGAACTCTGTCTTTAGTTCGCTAGTTACTTGCCAAGCAAATTGAGCTTCGAAGCCATACAGGGTGACATCATCTGTTTTAAACACATACACAGGTAATTCATCAGAATGCTCATCATGACCTTCATGATCGCCGTGGTCGTGGCTATCATGATCGTGCTCACCATGATCATGATGCTCATGACCACTTGGCGCAAACACTTCTGTCGGTGTCTGATAATAATAGTTATCAACTTGGTTATAGAACACATTGACTACAACACCAAAGTCCCCTTCAAGCTTTCTAAAAGTCAGATCAATGTTGTTCGCTGTTTCTAGTTCTACATCCTGCTTTGTATCAAAGTCAAAGTGCACATTTTCTGTTTCGTGCAAATCAAACATTGCACCCACTTCAAAGGTGCGTGTGCCAATGTGAGGCCCAAATGAGAACAGCTCAGCAGCTGAAGGGGCTCGTTGAGAGCGAGAAACAGACACGCCTAAGTTATAGCCCGGTGTAAAGTCCCACACTAAACCAGCTGAAAGGCTAACTGGGTTGAACTCTTGGTCGACTGCGAATACGCGACCTTCCGCACCGTGGTCGTGGTCGTGGTCGTGGTCGTGGTCGTGGTCGTGGTCGTGGTCGTGGTCGTGGTCATCATGCACATGAAGCTCAACTTCAGGCAACATGACTTTTGGTGCATCAATAGTTACACGCTCAACTCGTGCACCTAACTGTAATAAAACATCGTCAAAGTGACGCTCTTCCATCCAAGCAAATGCCAAAGTTTCAGTTTCTGATGGCGGTGTAAATGCTTCAGCACCCTGTGCTGAGAAATCACTGCGTTTATAATGAAGACTAAAACCACCTCGCCAGCCATTCATGTCGCGATGGAGTGCATCAAACTTTGCTTCAACAGTTTCGTTCGCGAAAATAGTCCCCACTACTCCATGCTCTATCTCAGCATGTTCATAATCGGTGTAAGCAACACGTGTGTGTAAGCTATCAATAAGACTATCAGTGAATCGCAGCTCACTTAATAACTGAACACGGTCTTGTTCTAGCTCAGCAAAAACAGGTACTTCTTCATCACCATGGCTATGACCAGGAATGCCATATTCACGTTCTAATTTACCGACAGATACGCCCACATACCCATTATCTAAGATATAGCTTGCACCTGCTGTAGCGCCCTTTGACTCTTCACCGCTGTTGGCAATTTTATCACTACCATGCTCATCTGTTACTGGTACTTTGTAGTCATCAGATTCTCTATAAAAACCATCAAAGTGCACTGCGATATTATCGCTGCCAGTATTAATATTTACTGATGCTAATTTCTGGTTATCTACTGAATCATGCTCTATTAGCCATTCTCCAGATTGCTCGACTTCTCTTGGGACACGTTTATCAACAACATTGACAACACCACCAATTGCACCACTACCGTAGAACAAAGTGGCAGGACCTCGAAGTACTTCAATTTGCTCAGCCGTTGATGCTTCTGAAGACACTGAGTGATCAGGGCCAACACGAGATGCATCACTCACATCTAAGCCATTTTGGGTAATTAAAACGCGAGGACCACTTAAACCGCGGATAATTGGAGTACTTGCCACACCAGCATGGAAGTTAGTATGAACACCCACCTCTTTGGCTAAACTGTCACCTAAAGTTGCTGACTGTTGATTACGTAGCGCATCGCCTGATAAAACACTGACAGGTGTTGCTGATTCCATATTTGACGCATGAAATGGGCTTGCAACCACATCAATAACTTCAATGGCTGAAGGCGTTAAAGATACTTTTACATCTTGTAGGCCTGACTCAGTTAAATTGTAGCTCGAGTTAAAATGTGCAAAACCAGAGGCCGCTGCATGTAACTCTACTTTTCCAGGCTTAATGCCTGATATAACAAACTCACCTTTTGAATTTGTTTCAACAGTTTGCAGACTGCCCATAATAGTGACTTTAGCGTTAGCAACTGGTTGATTATTTTTATCTAAAACAGTGCCTGAAACTTGGTTTGCAATTGCAGAAAATGGAAGTGCTGCTGAAAGTAGCAACATTACGGGAGATAACTTAAACATCAGTGCCTCAAGTAAGATAGAATAAAATTGATATAATATAACATATCTAAAATACACTATTTCTTAGGCTGCTAAAACCCGTTTTAAGAATTATTATTATTTAAAAACAATAAAGGCCCTTTCGGGCCTTCAGTTTAATTGTGAACACTCATACTAAAAAATGACCATTAGTATGATGAAACTTATTGCCAATGAAGCCCAGATAACAGCCATAAATTGCGGCCTATTTTTACAAAGAATCAGTACAATAGGTGTGATCAATAAGCTCATCCACATGCTCATATGCGATGAAAAAAGGCACAGCATTGGCAAAGTAAACATGCTCGATAACACAATCAAATAAACGTACTGAGTTCGTTTTATTTGCGAGAACTGATTTAAACTTCTCCAAAATAGCTGATGCTTTCGAACATACTGGTTCGTTTCAATAAATAAACTTGACCACCATAACTGGTTTATTAATGCACCACCTAATGCATACCAATGCACAAGATCAGAACGCTCAGTCACTATTATAAAAACCGCCCAAAACACTAGGCCGCTCATAGTAACGCGCCAAGTGAGTGACCAAATGTTGTCTTTAAAATAGCTCAGCCAAAATGTCCAAGGTGTAATAGTTATCTGATAAGAACAATTGAGCCGTTTCGGTAAATATAACGATATTAATAGCAATAAGTTTAGCGCTAAAAAGAACATCAAGGTTGATTCAAAAAAGAGTAAACCTATAAATGCAAGAATAGTTGCCCAGATAACTGCCGCAGGTCGATACATTAATGCAAGGGCAAAACTAAGCTGAGTGAAGGCAAATGCAATATAATGTGGCGCACGGCTTAGCTTGTCTGCCCCCATTGCTATCATCAAGAACACACTCAAGCCAAATAAAAGATGGCACATCATTAAAGCTTTAATATCACTGAGTATTTGCGGTAACTTATTTTTAAGTAATGAGATATGAAAAGTACGATGTTTTAGGTCTAAAATCGCAGGTTTTAACACCGTGAGTAATAAGGACTGAAAAATTAAGTATGCCAAACCGACTTGCATACTGACCACTTCACTGCTGCTTTGTACAATTTTACCTAAGCCAAAAAATAAGCCCGCTATAAGCCCTGGTAAAAAAATATAAAACAGTGTCATGAGCATAAGCACAAACTGCTGAAGCTGTTTAAATAACTCGTTTATGGCAAGACTAAATGCCTGATGACGGTATGAAAAGTAATGCTTCATAACGCTTACTCTGTAAACAAGGGCTGTTTATCAAAGCCTATTTCAACGAAAGGTTCTGGCTCATGACAACTAATTATTAATTGCCCTTGATACTGCTCAATCCATGCAAGTAACGCTTTTACACTATCGGCATCAAGCGCTGCGCTCGGCTCATCTAAAATTAAATAATCACAGTGACGCATCATGGCATTAATTAATTGCAGTTTCTTTTGATTACCCGATGACAGCTCACCCACTTTAGTATCGAGAAATTGATTGAAGTGTAACATTTCACAAAGCGTATCTGGCCATTCACATTGCCAACTAGATTGTGTGAGCGTCAATATTTGTTTCGCAGTTAAAAAGGTAGGAAAAGGGATTTTGTCTGAGGCAATAGCAACTTGGTTTTGTAATTGCGAAACCTTAATATCATCTAATAAAATTTCACCACTGTAATGAGGGTCGAGGCCAGCAATAATGGTAAATAACGTTGTTTTCCCCAAGCCATTTTCGGCTTCAACACACAACTTATTTGCATTAAAAACGTTTGAGTAATTTTGAAAAACGATTTTATTTGCAAAGCTCTTGGTAAGATTTTTTACTTCAATCACACGGTACTCCTTTTTGAAGAGCATGACTGTAGCATATTTCGGGATAAAGATATGGGGAGAATAAAAAGAAGTTTACTGGCAGCCTCTACAGGAATCGAACCTGTAACTACCCCTTAGGAGGGGGTCGTTATATCCATTTAACTAAGAGGCCAAGCCATTGATATTTATCATATATAGCTAATCGCTCAGATTCAAGCCTAGAGAACTTGCAAAATTGAATATAAGCGATAAAAATGCGATTTAAGCTATCGCGAAGACACCAAAATGTTTTCAGACCTTAGAACATACCAAGGTATTAATTTACTTGATGTCGCGATGACTTTCTTACTTTCAAGCGACATAACTCGAGCATTCACTAGTACCCCTTTCTCACGATAAAGCATAGTGCCTGATAGAACGTATTCTGCATCGTCAGAGTTAAACCTTGCTTTAGATTTACGGCTAAATACATAATCACCCATACGAGAAATATGTCCGTTATCCATCAGTTTAGTATCCACGACTTGATAGCCAAAGCGATGTAGTTGATGCATAAATGTTTCAGCAAGTTGGTTCCCTAACTGATCACTGGTTTGCAACGTGCCATCTAAACGAACAAATGAAGCCACAGCGAGCTCTGTCGATACATTCTGTGTTTCACTCAGTAAATCAGATAACTCAATAGCCATTTGCTCTACATAATTGTCGAGTTTTACAAAATGGTTCATTGGCACATAGTCAGGCTTGGTTTGCTGCATTTCTTCGAGTTCAGGCTCAGGCTGCATTTGAGCAGTCATCTCATCAATGGTCATTGACTGCTCATTCATCACAACCACTGATTGGCTCATGGTTGGCTGTCCCATTAATAAACTGCAGCCAGATAACATAAGTGATGCAATTGGCACTGAAAGCAAAGTGAGAGATTTCATCATGGCCCCCTATCGCGCGCTCGATTTCAGCATAATACCGTCAGTGCGCTCGCTACTACCTAGTGCATCTAATACGGCTTGAGGTATTAAACCTTGCGCTGAACCCACAACAGCTTTACTTTGCAAGCCAACCACACGGACGTTAACTAATACACCCCCTTTATGATTGACTAGAGTGCCAGCCATCACATACTGGAAGTTTTGCTCTTCATCTAGCTCTAGATAATCACGACTGAATACGAAATCGCCTTTTGGCGTGACGCGCATGTAGCCAGTTGTTTTGAAGTCGATAACAGGAATGCCGTATTGATAAAGTTCATGCATAAAGCTCTCTGAGATCTGGTTACCCAATAGCGTACCCTCGTCGTACTTATCATCCAAAAATACAAAACTGGCAACAGCCAACGGCGTGTTTTGATTTACATATTTTAAGTTCGACGCTAGGTCTTGCATCATACCGCGAACATAGTGGTTGATATTTTTCTTAGGACCATTATGTGCGCCAAACATTTGCTTTTGATCAGGTGCTTCTGCTTGGAAAAACTGATTGGTATTGAGAGGTGACTGAATACTGCGCGTTACTTTGCTCGAATGGATAGTTTGCGCATTACTTTCATAACTCTCTTGCATTGCAGCGCAGCCCACAACAGATAATGCTAATAATGATGTTAACAGTGCTTTCATGTTCTGCTCCTAATTAATACTCTGCTCGGTATAGTTTGTCGTTGCGCATTTGTACTTTTTCGTCTGTCCACATGACATTAATCGGCACCTCGGTGAAAGCTGCTGATATCACTTGCCCGTTAAGCACGTTAACCAAGCGTGCATTAATCATGTTTGCATGCTCTTGTCGTGTGATCGTACCAAGGATCACGTAGTCAATGTTTTGACGAGCTCGAAGGCTATTGAGATCTCGAGTCAGCATATCTTCATGATGTTCACTGACAGTGATTGAATTACTCAGTCTATGCTCAACCATGCTGTAACCCAATTGCGTCATTTGGGTTATCAGACTTTCTTGAATTTGCTGGCTCAGGCCACTGCTTTGTTGAACGGCAGTTTTTTGCCCCAACTCAGTTGCCATAGTGAAGCTCATTACGGCAATGCTGGCATTTCTCAATCTGCCCGCCTCACCTCGATATAACTGCGAAGCGAGGTTACTGGTGTATTGATGAAGTGAGAAACTAGACATGCCCTTTACCTCCATAGGTAAAGACCCCTCTACTCCTTTGGGGTTAGCAAGTTCTTCTTCTCGTTTAATCTCATTTAATAACTGGCAGCCACTTAATAACATGATCAGGGCTAATATACACAGGCGCATGACAACTCCGCATAACTCTTTTCTTTGTAAAAGCAAGAATCACGCCACAAGAAACTACAGCCAATCTCTTTGATTAAGGCCGCCAAACTGTGAAACAAAACAACTCACTTGATATTTCTGCCATTGCGAACAGACTGCTTGCGCTTGTTCTTTTGTTGCAAACGCACCAAATTTGAGTCGATAAAATTGTTGCTGACCAATTTGTTTAGGCTCAAGTCTCGCTTCTTGTATTTCTTGGTCAGAATTCGCTAGCTTAACACTCAATGTTTTATACACTTGCTTTGCTTTTTGTCTGCTTTTTACCGACGCAACCTGCACAGAATATTTTGCCGTTAATAAGTTACTGCTCGGTTCCTGAGTCGCAACGGTACCTAGAGCAGGCTGTGCTGAAGCCAATGCATGTTCTTGAACCGGTTTATCTGCCTTAAAGAGAGAAATAACAACCTCTTCTTTTTTGTCTTTACGTGGCACAGGCACTTGCGAAATAAGTGTGTTAGTAGGCTTATCCGCTGACTCTTCATTTTTACCTTGCTTATGCTGGTTGTTATCGGCCAAAGTGAGGTTTGCTTTATCATTATTTGCAACAAGGCGATTTAAATCACGCACTAGCACACCCAAAGTTTGCTCATAGGCAAGTAAGCGGTCTATGCCAGCCTTATTTTCTTGCCATTGTCGAGCCATTTCTTTTAACTGCTGATATTCCTGCTGAGTTAAAGTGACTGTTTGACCGCTTGAAATTGCTTGCTCCTCTTTTGACATTGAAGCACAGCCACTAAGCATAATTGCACACACTATAAGTAAGAAGCATGTCTTTATTTGTGATTTATTATTGTGTGAACTGAACATATTTAACCTCACAAGGTAACCCTTTACTTACTGCATCTACACACAGTGCGGTGATTTTATCTTTATCTTCATGGTCATATGAAACAGACAACAGCCATACACCATCATTTTGTTTTATAAAGAACGGCGAAACATCCAGTATGTTGTGCCATTTATTTTTTACAAGATGCCAGTACGCCTTCAAAATATCTAAATTATTGAACTGACCAACGACTGCAACATAACCTGAATAGCGCTGTAAATTTTTGAGCTGAATATTAACATCAGAAAGTACATCACCACGCGGTGACAATGTCACTTTTGCTTGCGTGTTATACCCTAGCTGCTTTGTTTCTAACTTATGTTCATCAACAAAGATGTCGTACTCTCCTGGCCTAAGATCTGTAAACAAGTAATAGCCATCAAATTCAGAAATCGCTTCAGCCACGACTGTTTGATGCTTATCTTTTAATAGCAGCTTAGTGTGCGCAATCGGCTTGCCATTTTCATGATATAAAACACCTTCAATTTCACCGGAATAAACGACTGGAATATCTAATGACGCCATTGCCCCAGCCCTCGGTGTAAGAGAGTAACCTTCATTAGCTGGCAACATGAAAGGATCTGCAAAACTGGTTTCGACGACTTCAATATCAGTGCGACGATTTGCCATAACACCAGCTAAAACAGCCACGCCTCGCTCATCTGTTTTGGCTTTTCGATACGACTGTATGGCTCTTACAGTGACATTTTCTAAAGGTGCTTCTGTGCTATCAAAAATGCCATTGTCATTTTCATCGAAGAAGACTCTAACAATAATGGTGCCTTTATTTGAGAGTCTTTGCTTAGAACCAAAAAACTGTTCATTAATTTGGTTATAACCAAAGCTAAATCGAGTTGAAAGTTGTAGTTGCCAATCATCATCACTGTCGTACTGCGCGGACGTGTTTAAAATAAAGTCATCAAAAGAGAAGTTAAGCCCAAGCTCGGTACTTTCGAGGCCCGAGTCAACGCCACGCTTAAACCTGAGTTGACCTCTTAAGGTATTATTAAAGCTGCGGATAAAATCAGCTGAGTAATCACTTACTTTCAGCTCAGGGTAAATATGATAACCAAAA
This sequence comes from Pseudoalteromonas sp. NFXS53, assembly GCF_056629255.1. NCBI lineage: Bacteria > Pseudomonadati > Pseudomonadota > Gammaproteobacteria > Alteromonadales > Pseudoalteromonadaceae > Pseudoalteromonas > Pseudoalteromonas sp. NFXS53. Next base: position 194,887 of record NZ_JBWVBR010000002.1, read on the forward strand.
TTAAACCTGACATATGAACGCCTTAAATTAGCTTTAAAATTTAAGTTCCCAGAGCCATACTCATCTGTACCCTGCCAATACCAATCAAGTTGATTGCCTAAAGCGTATTTTGAAAAGCGGTAGTTAAGATCATGACTCAAACGAGTTACGCGTGTTCCATCTGTGCTTGTCACTTCAAGACTAGTTAAATAGTTTAGTCGTGTGCGCTGTTTTTTATAAATATCACCAGCAAGGGTCGCCTTAGCCGTATTCACAGCGACCTCAGAAAAGCGTTCTCTGCTTAATGCGAATCTAAGGCGTTGCTCAGATACTAACAACCTAGCTGTGGCTTCACTCAAATAATCTTCAGAGTTACGACTTTGATGTGACAAATTGAACAACATCTTTCCATTTGGTTTATAACTTAAGCCTGACGCAAATTCCTGAGTTTCTTTTGCCTCTTCGGTAAATCTTGAAGCCCCGACATAGGTACTTAATTGATGAGAGAAAACATGTTCGAATCGACCTGAGAGTCTGACTTCACCGACATCAAAACCATTTTGTGTATCATTTAAGACGCGCTTGCCATCTCTATTGATTGAAATAGCATAGGTGCTCTGCCCTACCTCTTCGACACCCTCACTGAAATAACGCTCTGTATGCTTCTCAATTTGACCTTCAGTCCCATACTTAACGACTTCAAAAATATTTTCACCGAACAAGAGTTCAATATTGTCGAAAAAGAACACACCAGCTTGAATATCGAGTTTGTGATCTATCAAGATGCCATTCTGATATAGCTCTATGTCCCAGCCATCGTCTGCAATTCCATTAATTGACACTCGCCCTGAACTCGTTTTAGCTAGCAGCGGAGCATTAGTTAAGCTCACCCCTTGCGATAAACTACCAATTGCGCGCTCGCCAAATAAGATAGGTTGAATATCACCAAACTTAATCTCACTAGCATTCAAGCCAAAAAGTGCACCTTGGGGAGATTGACGACTAAAGGTAAGCCTTGAGTCTTGAAGTAGATCGCCACTTTCCCCAGATAAGAAGTATTCCGACCGTAAATAAGCTAATTCGTTTGAACCTGTCAGTGCATAACTTAATAAGTGATCATTATCAGAATATCGATAACGTGTATTTAAATCGAATAAAGGAGTTGATAAGGCTTGGTAACTGCTATCAATCTCTGGAAATAAAGCACCACCTTGCGAAGACGTAGTGTTAATTTGCTGAGCTTGTCTGGCTAGTGCTTGTTCAACAGGAAAATAGCCTTTACCTTGGATTGTTAAAGACTGCTGAACATAGTCTGTGCTTAATTCAAAATCAAACCATGTTTGCAACTGGCGAATATCAACATAAAGTGACCCACCCTCAAACAACAGTGCGGTCTGCCCAAGCTGTTGCTTTTCACTATTCAGCACTAACTGATATGATTCAGCGTCAAGTAAAAAACGATTATCAGGATCTTTAAACCAGCCTTCAGCTTTATTGTTTGTATAAGATATTGGCAGAGAAAATAAATCTATAAAGCTCTCTAGCTCAACATAATACGCATGCGGGTTTTTAATCGCCGTTAGCTCGCCAATATAATTTTGGTTTAAGCTGGCAGATAAAAACAGTACCTCACCGACAGGAATATGCTCTCCTGATTGGGCGTCTATTTGTTTACTTGGCTTCGTATTCTTTGCATCCGATAATGTATTTTGGATGGAGTTCAGTACCTTGATCACTGCGCGCACATCAGTCGAGGCCTCAACTGAGAAAACAGAAGCAACCAATAACAGGATACTGAGATAAGGCAAATAAAAGCGCACGAAAGAAATAATGATTAGTTAATATCGATTTGCTGTTCGAAAAATACCTCTCCCTGATATTCTTTTTGTCCTGAGTACTTAAGCGTAAGCTTGCCAGTACCAGATAAACGATATCCATCAAGGAGCGTCATAGGTAATAAAGCGCGATCGAGCTCTGAATGGATACTGTAATTTTCAATGATCCCAATTCGCTGTCTTTCAGCTTTTCCGCTTGGTGTAAAAAAAGCCTCAACCCGTCCAAAACTGCTAAAGTGACCTTGCTTTGCCATTAAGATTTGAAGTGTATCGTTTTCGTCTGCTCGCTTGAGGTCAAGCCCTGTCAATGAAACAACAGGAGTTTCTCTTTCGACTCTTAAAATAATTGGCAATGAATAGTTTACTTGTATATCTATATTAATGCCTTTTCCACTCGAAGATGTCTGCTCAAGAGGTAAGGCACTCAATAATAAGTGAGAGCGATATTCTCCCGGAGCGAGTGTTTTAGTGCGTCGCACTGACAGTTTAATGATTTGTTTTTGACCTGGTGCTAAGCGTATTTGGCTTGGACTCATTCTCACCATCGCACTTAAAGATTTATCATGGGTACCTTCTAGGTTTTTATACCCGCCCTCAGGCAATGCTGCCCTTTCTTGCCAAGATAATCGGTAGCTCTGCACTTTATCTGAGTTATTCACCACAATTAATCGCTCTGATCTTTGTCTTTCTTCAAAAGCAACTCTAGTCGGTGAAATCAAAATATTTGCATGCGTAGGAAACGAAGAGAAAAGGCATGCTAAAAATATAAGTAAAACAGAAAGGTATTTAAACAAGGTGGTAGCCTTAAAATCGAGAAAGTTAGTATGAGAGTTCAATACTGACAGAGCCTTGATACTCTCCGTCGTTATATACAGCTCCGTCTCCGGAGGTTTGTAAAATTGCGCCGATCACCAGTTCAATCTCACCATAAGCGTTCGTTTGAGCTGTTGGTTTGAATAGTAGTTGGTTAATAGAAAATGATGCGACACTCCCCTTTAACTCATAATTCATATTTGAGCTGCTAAAACTAATTAAGGTGTTAGCCGGAAGTGCCTCAAAGAAGAGTCTGGCAGGGTGCCCTCTTTCCATAATATGTATGTCATTGGTTGATGACATAGCACTATTGGTAGGCAGTTTAAGGGTACTCACTCTATCATTACTTGCGACAACTATGGTGCCAAAATCAAGTGATTCAAGCACATCAGCGAATACTGATGTGCTCGCTAAAGAAAGTACTAATAAACTTCTAATCAATGACTGACCCTAGTTTAATAACTTACTATAACAGTGACGGTACCAGTGTAGTCACCGTCTACGTATTCGCCATCGATATCATCAGTCGTCAGCGTCGCACCCAGATTAAACTCTGCGTTACCAGAACCATCTGTGGTGATTGTACCTTGGTTTGTCGTTATTGCGATGTCTTGGTTGGCGTTTTGCCCCACTGTGGCATAAAGTGTAAACGCGGTGATCTTAAAAACAGGAGTGGTACCTGGGCCCGTTGTTGCAAGCTCTACCGGTGTTGTACCAACATCTGGCAATTCAATCGTTAATGGCGTGTATTTAGTGGCCTCTGCGATTGTAAGCTGAGCAGGTTGTGCAGTGGCAGAATCTAAAATATCCATAATAGCCGGATCAGAGCCGCCAGCAGCCGTTGTTGAAATTTGTAAATTCGGGTTTGCAGGTACACTTAATGCAGCCGCTGAAGATGCCTTTGATACGGCCCTTACTGTACCGAAGTCTAACGTCTGCTTTACTTCAAGCTTAAAGGTGTTTTGAACAGTTACTTTTGCATCAACATTTTGCGTTTGCGAACTCGCCAAAGAAGGTAAGGTAAAAGTAGATAAAGCTATCCCTAGAGATAAAGTAAGTAGATTTTTTGTCATAACAGTGTCCTTAATAAAATGCGAGCGCCTTCAGGTATCAACTTTAAATCATTTGCTAATTTATTATCCCAAATAATTCTTAATCATCATACAGAATCAAGGTTATTGTTTGAGACATATCAATAATTTGAAATCTGTACTTTCATTTAAAGCTAATACTTTTGTTTATTATCTATTTTCTTCAACTGTACACAATACGCCAATGTTATTAATAAATGCACACAGCTTATTGGCATCATCTCTATTTTTTACAGTCTTTAATGTAGGCACAAATCTACTTTGAAATCGATGAGTTTGTTCTAATATTTCAGCTGATAAAAGAGTATCTAATTTAGGTAAGCGTGCATATACCTTGTTAAGTTGAGCCTGAGCACTGCTTTCACTGAATACAGGCTGTAAGCTTAGCTTGAACCCATGCGCTTTTTTTGTGTGTGAAGTTTTTAGATGAACGTTTTTATCTATCTTGTGTAGTTCTGTTTTTGGTTTAGTACGCAAAGAAGCAGGAAGGCTTTGTAAATCGCTTTGCTCAGATAACGTAGCTATCAAGACTTTAAGATCTTGTTCCATAGAAACCAATCGCTTTAACTCTTCTTTGTTGTTCTGAAGCTCCATTAAAAAGGCATCATCAACAGTCTTTTTGTTTGATTGGGTTATTGAAACAGGTGAGTTATGAGGGCTTGTACAAGCAACTAAAACACAAAAAATAATAAGTAACACAGTGTGTCTCAGCATAAAACCTCTTAGGATCAGACAACAAACAAGTAAATCTATTGATATTTTACAATGACAAAGCGTCAGATTCTAGAGAGCGTGTTAAGTGCTATATAACTTCAACTGCTGAGTCATATTAAGATAAGGAATGAAAGTGTGCCAACCAATTCGGAGCCATGACAAGCTAAATTACACTTATTCTTTTGGTTAACTAAAGTAATTAGTTACTCGTTCAAAAATACTAACTGCACCAACCAACATAAATGGCAATGCAACTATAAACTTAACTTTTTTGTTTTTAATCGAAATAATTAAAACCAAAACGACTAAAGCAAATAAAATAGAATAAATAGTATAGTTTTCCACTCTATAAACTCATCATGCCAGCAAGCATTTAACCCCCTTAAAAAAGTCAAACATTACTATCAACATCTTCCAACTTGTAATAAATTCCAATAAACCGGGTAAATATGAAATAAAAAAACAATGAAAATATAGACATGAATACGGTAAGTTCTATTGCTTCAAACCCTTTGCTAGCACCGTAAACACCGACTAGAGCACCAATTACTGTCATAATAAAAGGTATGCTCTTCCTATGTATTCTTAGATAAGTAGAACAACCTCTACATAGAATAACTTCTTGTTTCTTTAACATATCAATTTGTTTTTGGCTCATTTCAGCATTACATTTCGGGCAATGTTTTTTCATATTAAACCTCAATATATCTAGTAATAACATTTAGATGTTAATACCAATCAACTTATCAAAAAGTATAATTCAAACAAAAACATTAACGCGCAAATAGAGATAGGTAAAAATAAATATATTTTACTCTTAGCATGAGGAATAAGCTCGTCTAACTCTTTCACACTCTTACACAAAAACAATTTTGGATTATCCATCATAAACAATGAAAAAATACTTCCCGAAAATAATACTATTGATAAATTATAATTAACTGAGTATAAATAAAACCCTAAGAAAAGATTTAAAAATAACGTAAAGCAAGCGATCCTAACAAGTGTCTTTGGTTTCATATTACAAACTCCTATGAGTGGACTGCTTATTAAAGCAGCCCATTTTTAAATTTACCTAATTATGTGTGTATATATTGCCGAACCAATGCCCCAACCTACACCAAAAGAAAAACCCAAAGCTCCCCCTATAACGCCGCCTCGAGTTGCCCCAATTGATGATCCAGTTAGTGCTGCACCTCCAACAGTCCCTAAAGCAACCCCCCAATTAAAACCTTCTAGTGCATCTCCACCTTTTACTTGTTCAACTTCTTTCATATTTAATTCACGCATAGTATATACTCCGTATATCCGAGCTCTCTGACAAGCTCGGAACAGTTAAGTGCTATCCTTATTTAATAGCGTTTAATTTGGCTAGTTTTAGTTTCACTCTAAGCTGACTAAAACTAGCCTTCCTTCTCCTAGACTCGCAAAAAATATAACGAGCCAAGAAATCCATTTATAAAAAAACTCACTTTCAAAGAAAACCTTAAGCAACTAAAAAGCCAAGAATAAATTAACAGCATAAGAACTTATGCATTGAATAATTAAAAGGTAGGATGGTGTAATAAAAACGTCAAACTTGAATTTAAATAAAACCTTAAATAAAAGATAAAAAGCGTAAAGAAAAAAAGTAAATTATTGAAATTAAAAAACTTTAAAACAGTATGAAATATTCACAAGATGAACTTTGAAAAATACATACTAGAAATTTAAGATAAGTAAAACAATAAATTATTACGTAATATTTAACAAAGAAAAATACGAATTAATTAAGCAAAATCATTATTGCCATTTATTAAAAAGATTTTTAAATTCTAAGGGACATGTTTCTTTAAAATAGATAATTAAGAAGTTTTATAGGTTTTACTTTAAGGTGTTTTAAATGATTTTAATAAAAAGCTAGGGTATATTTACCCTAGCTAAAATTTATTTTAAATTGAAACTGGCGCTTTGATATGTGGGTGAGCTTGGTAATCAACTAGCTCGAAGTCATCAAACTTGAAGCCAAAAATATCTTTTACTTCCGCGTTAATCTTCATTGTTGGTTTAGGGAAAGGCGTACGACTTAATTGCTCATCTACCTGCTCTAAATGATTAAGGTATAGATGAGCATCACCGAAAGTATGGATAAAGTCACCAACTTCTAAATCACACACCTGAGCAATCATCATAGTCAACAGCGCATAGCTTGCGATGTTAAATGGCACACCTAAGAAAATATCAGCACTGCGTTGATAAAGCTGACAAGACAGCTTGCCATCTAATACATAAAATTGGAACAGTGTATGACATGGCGGCAGAGCTTGTTTACCCATAGCTGCATTTTCACTTGGTGAGTACTGAGTATCAGGCAATAACGCCGGGTTCCAAGCACTTACGATTAAACGACGTGAATCTGGGTTTGTTTTAATTTGCTCTATAAGTTCTTTAATCTGGTCGACTACTTCACCATTTGGGCCAGTCCATGAACGCCATTGCGCACCATATACAGGGCCAAGCTCGCCTTCTTCCGTTGCCCAACCATCCCAAATACTTACGCCGTTATCTTTTAAGTATTGAATATTTGTTTCACCATTCAAGAACCAAAGTAACTCATGAATAATAGAGCGTAAGTGACACTTTTTAGTGGTGACTAACGGAAAGCCTTCTTGAAGATTAAAACGCATCTGATAGCCAAACACACTGATTGTGCCTGTGCCTGTTCTATCTTCTTTTTTAGTGCCATTTTCTTTGACATGGCGCATTAACTCTAAATATTGTTTCATAGCGTTTTATAACTCTTACTTTTGTGCAACGGGTTGGGTTTTATATGCCCAAATCATAATACCAAGGCCAGCAATGATCATAGGCATAGATAGAATTTGACCTTGTGAAATCAAGCCTCCATATAAACCAATATGAGCATCAGGTTCGCGGAAATACTCGATACAGAATCTAAAGAAACCATAACCGAATAAGAATAAGCCTGCGACACTGCCCGTAGGACGAGGCTTTTTAGCGAACCAAATAAGCATAATAAATAACACTAGGCCTTCGAAGAAAGCTTCGTATAATTGCGATGGATGACGCGGTAATGGCCCACCAGTTGGGAATACCATTGCCCAAGGCACGTCTGTCGTACGGCCCCATAATTCACCGTTGATAAAGTTACCAATACGGCCTGCTAATAAACCAACAGGAACCAATGGCACTACAAAGTCGCCAACCGCAAAAGGTGAGCGTTTAGTGCGCCAAGCGAAAATGAAAATGGCGGTGATCACACCCAACGCACCACCATGGAACGACATGCCCCCTTCCCAGATTTTGAAAAGGTAAAGTGGGTTTTCTAATAAATAGGAGAATTGATAGAAAAGTACATACCCAACTCGACCACCTAAGATCACACCTATCATGCCGTAAAATAATAAGTCATCAACCTCTTCTGTTTTCCAACCTGAGTTTGGTTTTGCTGCTTGACGCTTACCAAACCACATTGCAAACGCAAAGCCGATTAAATACATGAGTCCGTACCAACGGACACTTAAAGGCCCAATCGAAAAAATGATGGGATCAATTTGTGGAAACTCCATAGCCTTTCCTTAATTAACAATCATGTTGGCAGCGATAACCATAAGTAGCGCTGCAAAGATTTTTTTTATTGTTGAAACAGGTAAATATTGCGTCGACTTTGCGCCTATTGGCGCCATAAACCAAGAGGTTGAGACAATGCCTATGAGAGCCGGTAAATAAACAAACCCAGCAAAGCCTTGTGTCAATTCAAAATGCTTACTTCCTGCACTGATATAGCCAAGCGACCCAAATAAAGCGATTACGATACCACAAGCAGATGCACAGCCGATGGCTTTTTTCATATCCATTGAGAAAAACGTCAACAAAGGTACAAGTAACGCCCCCCCTCCGATACCAATCATCGCAGAAAGGCCGCCTGTAATACTGGTAAAAAAAGTTAAAATAGGGCCATTTGGTAAGGCTCTCGAAGGCGGTGTCGCTGTTTTTCTACTGCTATAGAGCATTTTTAAAGCAATTAAAACCACACAAACAGAGAAGATAATCCTAACCACCGCTTCTGGGAGAAGAGAGGCCATAAAGCCACTCACTAAAGCCCCTAATGCCACACCTGACATGATCCAAGGTGCGACTTGCCACGGTACATTACCATTTTTATGATGAGCTAAAGCTGAAGACGTCGAGGTAAATAGAATAGAAGCCAATGAAGTAGCGATCGCTGCAATCACCACTTGCTCTGCTGGAAGAACATCAAAATGCAACAAAATAGCGCTTAATACAGGTACAATGATCAAGCCGCCACCTATCCCTAATAATCCGGCTAAGAAGCCTACACCACTGCCCAAAATGGCACAGTAGAGGACAAGCAGTAACAAGTCATTCATGAACGCATTCTCTTCTTATAATTTGCGCGCCATTTTACCCGATTTAAAATTGATTAAACACCTGAAATAAAGCTAAACAAACAGTTAGTGTTTAGATTGATAGAGCAATTCACTAAACTCATTCTCAATCATAAAGCTCTTAAGTAAACGGTGAACTTGTTTCGTTGTCGATTGTTTTAAACACTCGCTTAACAGTGCTTCCATATCAGCGACTTTTAAACGCCTGAGTACCCACTTCACCTTGCTCATTGTTGAAATGTTCATACTTAAACGGCGATAACCCATTGCTATCAATAAAATAGCGCCTTCAGGTTCACCGCCTAACTCACCACATAAGCTAAAGGGCAGTTCTAGATTTTGACATTGTGTAGCCACTTGGTTGAGCACTCGTAATACACTTGGATGGAATGGGTCGAAAAGATCAGCCACTTGCGCGTTATTTCTATCAACTGCCAGTAAGTATTGCGTCAAATCATTACTACCAACCGAGCAAAAGTCGACTTTGTCAGCCCACTCAGGCAGTAAATAAATGCTAGAAGGCACTTCAAGCATGACGCCGATTTCTGGTTTCTCGATTTGAATAAATTGATCAGCCCACTCTTCTTGCAACTCAAAGTAAGCTTGCTCGAGTAATTTGAGCGCTTCATCCACTTCTTCAGTATGACTGACCATAGGTAGCATAATTTTTAAGTTACCTAAGCCCGTATTGGCCTTTAACATGGCTTTGAGTTGATCTAACAATAGCTCAGGATGATCTAAAGAAATCCTGATACCGCGCCAACCTAGAAATGGATTTTCTTCCGTAAAGTTGAAATAGTCGAGTACTTTATCACCACCAATGTCGAGGGTTCTCATCACCACATTTTCTGGGTGATAACGAGTTAACACGGCTCTGTACCATTGCTCTTGTTCAGCTTGTGTCGGAAATTGGCCTTTTTGCATAAACCAAGCTTCAGTCCGGTATAAGCCGACCCCATCACAGTATTTGGCAATTTCTTGCTCTGTCGATAAATCCAAACCTGCATTCACTAACAAGCTAATATGCTCGCCATCAAGCGTTACTGCTTCTAAATGATGCTCTGCTTCAAATTTATCGTGTAGTTTACTTTCTTGAAGATGCAACTGTTTATATTCTTTTTTAAGCGCAGGCGTTGGCGAGATATAAACTCGGCCCGCATAAGCATCTAGAATGATATCTTTGTTTTCAAACTGTAATAATGGAATGTCTTCGATACCCCAAACAGCTGGAATACCCATTGCTCTAGTCAGTATAGAAGCGTGTGAGTTTGCAGAGCCATTCACACTGATCACCCCTTTTAAGCGCTCTTTTGGCACTTCGGCCAACATGGTTGGTGTCAGTGTATGCGTAATTAAAATAGTATCTTTTGGATAGGATTTAACGGCTTGCTCTGTACTCATAAGGTGGTGCAAAACACGTAACCCTATTTCTTTTACGTCTATTGCTCGCTCTTTTATATAAGGATCAGACATGGCATTAAATTGGCTCACCAAACTTTCAATGACATGTTTTAGAGCACTTTTTGCACTCCAACCTTGCTCGAGTTGCGCTTCGACCTGCCGGCCTAAGCTACGGGCATCTAATAATTGCTGATAAACTTCAAAAACCGCGACGGCTTCTTTAGGCGTAGAATCACTAAATGTTGAAGCCATAACATGAAAATCTTGCCGTGTAGCAGAAACCGCTTGTACAAAACGCTTTTTCTGTTGCTCCACATTATCGCTTTTTTGCATATCTATGCTTTCAAAATCAAGCTTTGGTATCACAACAAACCCGCGTCCTAAAGCAATGCCCGGAGAGCCCGACACCCCTTTTAAAACAGAGGTTTTCTTGGCTGTCGTTTCTACAGATAAAATTGATTTTGCTTCGGTGTTAGCTAGTTGAGATGCTAATTGAGCAGATAAAGTAATTAGAAAAGATTCTTCGTCGTTGCTAAATGAACGCGCTTGCTTTTGCTGTACAACAATAACGCCAATAACTTTTCTTTGGTGAACAAGCGGCACCGATAAAAAAGCATTATAGCCTTCTTCATGTACTTCAGGAGAGAGTTTGAATCTTGGGTGAGACTGCGCATGGGCAATATTGATAGGCTCTTCACGTTGCGCAACTAAACCAACTAAGCCCTCTGTAAAGCCAATTCTAAAATTACCGATTGCCTGAGGGTTGAGTCCATCACTGGCCATCAAAATGAAGTTATCTTGGCTGTAATCAGCAAAATAAATAGAGCAGCACTCTGTAGCGAGTGCTTCTTTGACCATGGCGACAAAACGATTAAGTGCTTCAGTTAATGTGGGCTGTTGCGCCACAGCTTCAACAATGGCTCGTAATGTCGCAAGCACAATCCTCTCCTTAATTTAACGGCGGTGTCGCCAATGATTTTGCTCTTTTGATGTATGCTCTTTTCGATTAAAAGGCATCGCAAATGGTGCAAACTCCTTCATCACTCGGCGATATACATCACGCTTAAAAGACACCACTTGACGAACCGGATACCAATAACTCACCCAACGCCAATCATCAAACTCGGGATGGTGCGTATGTAGTAAGTCTACATCTTCATCTTTACAACGGAGTTTCAATAAAAACCACTTTTGTTTTTGACCGATACACACCGGGCTTGAGTCTTTTCGGATCAAGCGCTTAGGCAGTTTGTACCTTAGCCAATGTTTAGAGCTCGCAACAATCTCAACATCTTCTGGTTTTAACCCAACTTCTTCATGTAACTCTCGGTACATGGTTTGCTCTGGGGTTTCACCATCGTCTACTCCACCTTGTGGAAATTGCCATGAATGTTGTCCATAGCGTCGTGCCCAAAAAACCTGACCTTGATTATTGCAGATCACAATTCCGACATTGGCACGAAATCCTTCGGCATCAATCACCTTAGTGCCTCATTTCTTAAGTCGATATTTTTTGATTGTTCCATAAGTTAGTGCCTACAGCAAATATAATTCCAGCTTTTTACCACCTTATCCACAGGTTAACCTTGAAGATGAACAACTTTTAATTTAGAGAAATTAAATCCACAAAAATACTGTATAAAACTCACTTTCTCCACAGATTCTGTGGATAACTGTGTTTATATTACTGTATTTATCCAAAGGCAAGAGCTAAAGCAGCACAGCAAGGAAAAAAGCGACTTGAAAAAAGCTATATATTTCAGTCAAATAGAACAAACCACTGTATAAATGAGCGGTTTTTTATTGAGCAAAAATCGGATAAATAGCACTTTTCAATCTCTGTTCGCTTTTTAAGCAAACCTCTCATAAAAGTTAAAAATCAAACCTTTCAGTAAGTTGCAAGCGTTATTTAGTGAGATTAAAGAAAAGGTTTACGAGGTGTATTGGACTAGAAATTTAATAAACCTTTCTCAAAAAATGAGAAAGGCTTTTATATTGATATTCAGTTAAGCTTCTAATTCTTTACGGACAATTTCAGCACCTTTGGCAAGTGCTGTTAGCTTGCCTCGTGCGACTTCTCTAGCGAGCGGCGCTAAGCCACAATTTGTACTGGGGTAAAGTTTATCAGCATCTACATAACGCAACGCTTCACGTAATGTATTAGCCACTTCTTCTGGCGTCTCAACGGTGTTAGTTGCCACGTCAATAGCGCCGACCATAACTTTCTTACCGCGGATCAAAGAAAGTAGCTCAATTGGTACACGAGAGTTATGACACTCAAGAGAAATAATATCTATGTTTGATTGCTGAAGCTTAGGAAATACTTCTTCATATTGACGCCACTCAGAACCCAGGGTTTTCTTCCAATCAGTGTTGGCTTTAATGCCATAGCCATAACAAATATGAACTGCCGTTTCACAGTTTAAGCCTTCAATTGCACGTTCAAGGCATTTAATGCCCCATTCATTTACTTCTTCGAAGAAAACATTAAACGCAGGCTCATCAAACTGGATAATATCGACACCAGCCGCTTCAAGCTCTTTGGCTTCTTGGTTAAGGATCACAGCAAATTCCCAAGCCAGTTTTTCGCGACTTTTGTAATGGTCATCAAATAAAGTATCAACCATGGTCATAGGACCCGGTAATGCCCATTTAATCGGCTTATCTGTTTGCGCACGTAAGAACTTTGCGTCTTCTACAAATACAGGTTTTTGACGTGAAACAGGCCCATAAACCGTCGGCACACTAGTATCATAACGGTCACGGATTTTAACTGTGCGGCGGTTTTCGAAATCAACACCATCAAGATGCTCAATAAAGGTCGTTACAAAATGCTGTCTGGTTTGTTCACCATCACTGACAATGTCTAAGCCAGTTTGATACTGTTCTTGCAATGACACACGAAGTGCGTCGTGTTTACCATCAATTAATTCTTGCCCTGATAACTTCCATGGTGACCAAAGTACTTCTGGTTGAGCTAACCATGATGGTTTTGGCAAACTGCCTGCTGTTGATGTCGGTAATAATGTTTTCATTTTACTAATTCTTTTCTAAGGTGATTAAGCACACGACCTTACGTATGTGTAAGGTCGTTTTCGGAGGCAGCAGATGATTAAGCAAAGTTTGCCGACCACTGAGCCAAAATATTTTGGTAAGGCTTTATAAAATACTCTTCAGCAAACTTACCTTGCTCTTTGGCTAAACGACTGCGCTCTTCACGGTCATAGATGATTTGTGTAAGCGAATGATCAAGGTTTTTCAGGTTTGGTTTATAAACCTTGCCTGCAACCGCGTTGGCGTTATAAATCTCTGGGCGATAAATCTTCTGAAACGTTTCCATGGTGCTAATGGTGCTTATAAGCTCTAAGTTGCTGTAGTCATTTAATAAATCACCAAAGAAATAAAATGCAAAAGGCGCAACGCTGTTTGGCGGCATAAAATAGCGCACTTGCAAGCCCATCTTTTGGAAATATTGCTCTGTCAGTGACGACTCATTCGGTAAATATTCAAAACCTAGCACTGGGTGCTGGTTTTCTGTACGGCGATAAGTTTTATTATCTGAGACTGATAAACAGATCACTGGTGGCTTTTTGAAGTTGTTTTTATAAGTCTGTGAATTTACAAAATATTGGAATAACTTACCGTGCAGATCGCCAAAATCTTCAGGAATGCTAAATTGTGGCTTATCTTTATTATGATCTAAAAGTAGCACGCTAAAATCGTAGTCACGTACATAAGACGAAAAGTTGTTGCCCACAATGCCTTCAATACGCTCGTTAGTTTGCTTATCTAAAATGTAGGTTTTAAGCACCTCAATCGACGGGAATGCCTCATCACTTCCTGTGATATCCATATCTACTGACACAATTTCTAACTCAACAGCATAACGGTCGGCATTGGGGTTATCCCAATGGGCTAGTGCATTAAAGCGGCTGTCGATCATGGTTAAGGCATTACGTAAGTTTGACTGACGACTTTCGCCACGGGCTAAATTTGCAAAGTTAGTAGTGATACGTGTGCTAGTTGACGGCTCGTAATGTTCGTCAAGACGCTGTGTTTTAATACTGAAGTTAAAATCATGACTCATAATATTCTGTATCCTTTTTAATGAGATAAATAGTAAATTGCCGCTCCCTTCACTTACCTAGCCTTTACTGAATATCTAAGTAAATCATGTTTACCTTGTACAGACTTACTAAGGAATACTTAAATTCGTTTGGTCTTGCGTTCGGAGCCCTATCAGTTATACGTATTCTTCAACTTGAAGAAAAACGGTTTAATTTCACCTAAAACTTGAGTTTGATTCACGTTGCAGGGGTCATACTTACCCATGTTGAACAATGAAAAGCCAAATTATTTTAAAAACCACAATAGAAACCTAGACGTCTAAAAATAATATTCTCTTGTATCTATTTCCTTCATACAAAACATGAGGATTTTTCAGTAGTTATCTCCCACTTAACAATAACAAGCCGTTAAGATATTGATATACTCGCGAGCAGTCTGGATGTCTATTCGATAGCAGCATCTGAGCAAGGCTTTATACCAATTGCATTAAACTTCTGATTTATTATTGCGACAGAAAAAAGGACCAATAACTAGGATGTAATTTTGGTATATAGTTGTTCTATATAAGAAATTTAAGACGACGTTATTGGGCTTTTTAGCTCGCTAGAATTATTAGTTAGTTAATAAAATTGGTATGTATCTTAATGAAGAGAAAACGAAATGAGTGAATTAATACTATTGGTGTTGTACTGTGCATTACTTGGCAGTGTTGTGGGCTTTTTAGCGGGATTATTAGGTATTGGTGGCGGTTTAGTTATCGTGCCAATACTAAGTATTATTTTACTGCATTTTGAAGTGCTACCTACTGAGCAAGTGGTTGTTGCAGCCATTGCGACCTCATTGGCTTCTATTCTATTCACCTCGACTTCTTCGGCTATTGCGCATCATAAAAATGGTAACGTGCCATGGGAATTAGCTCCTTGGATCATGACAGGTGTTGCCCTTGGCGCCCTAATAAGCGGCTTTATGGCTGCACTGTTACCTGAACACATTGTCAGAATTGTATTTGCAGTGAGTGTTGTACTTATTGCACTAAAAATGTTTTTAAGCAGTAAAACCGACACGCCAAGCGAGCGTACTTTACCAAATAAAGGGGTATTAACCATTTTAACCACCATCACTGGTGGTCTCTCAGCCATGATAGGGATTGGCGGAGGTGCACTTTTAGTACCGCTGTTAAGCTTTTTCTCGGTCGATATGAAAAAAGCCATTGGTTGTGCCTCTGCATGCGGCATCGTTATCGCCCTATTTGGCTCAATAGGTTATATCAGCTCAGGCAGTAGCCATTTTGCACTGACTGATGGCTTTGCCGGGTTTGTGTATTTACCTGCACTACTTGGTATTGTTAGCACGTCTTGGTTTACCGCCCCCCTTGGTGCCAAAGCTACACACCATCTACCCGTTACTACTATAAAGAAATTCTTTTCATTTTTACTGGTCGCCATGGCTGCAAACATGATGCTCAATTAATTATTCGCTACTAAGCAAAGTTATTGTATCTTTGCTTAGTAGCCGCCCACGCGCTCATTCGTTACAATATCGCTGATTTTGTAACGAGAGCTCACCATGCTAAAACCTTCGCCGCCACTCACCATTAATGAACTCATGCAACGCGTTGAGCAAATTGCAGGGCTGACCCTAGGCGAAATTGCAGCTGACTTTAACTTTAAAACACCTGAGCATTTACTTCGCGAAAAAGGCTGGCAAGGTCAATTATTAGAATATGTATTGGGTGCTACTGCAGGCTCAAAACCTGTACCAGACTTTGAGCACTTAGGCATTGAGCTTAAAACCATTCCCATTGGCTTTAACGGAAAACCACTCGAAACGACTTATGTGTCGGTTGTTCCGCTAACTAACCTCACAGGTATAACTTGGCAGTCGAGTACCGTAAAGAAGAAGCTCACCCATGTTTTATGGCTGCCCATTTTAGCTGAAAAAACCATTCAACCAATAGATAGAACTATAGGCTCTGGGTTTTTGTGGCAACCAAGCTTGGTACAAGAGCATCAATTACAAAGAGACTGGGAAGAACAAATGGAGCTGATAGCACTTGGCCAAATAGATGAAATTTCTGGTCATTTAGGTGAGGTGATGCAAATTAGACCAAAAGCCGCTAACAGCAAAGCGTTAACTGATGTCATTGGGCCAAACGGAACAATGACGCAAACTTTGCCACGCGGCTATTATTTAAAAATTCCCTTTACTACACAGATCCTAGCAGAACAGTTTGGCCTTTAATGCTCAGCTAGTTTATTTCCTGATTTAAAAATACAGCTGCACCTAACAGACCCGGTTGCGGCTCTGTGATCACAAACACAGGCGTCTGCTCTGCAATATGAGAAAGACGCCCTTTGGCAGTAAAACGTTCACCAAAGTCACCTTGTTTTAAAAACTCAATGAACCTAGGCACGATACCTCCAGCAATATAAACCCCACCAAAGCTACTATTGAGTAATGCTAGATTGCCAGCAAAGCTGCCTAATACTTTACAAAACTGTTGTAGCGCTATGCGTGATAGCATACAACTTCCTGAAATCGCGTTGTGAGAAATCTCAGCCGCACTCAAAGTGGTTTTGTGTACCGTGGTATGAC
Source organism: Pseudoalteromonas sp. NFXS53 (assembly GCF_056629255.1). Lineage (NCBI taxonomy): Bacteria > Pseudomonadati > Pseudomonadota > Gammaproteobacteria > Alteromonadales > Pseudoalteromonadaceae > Pseudoalteromonas > Pseudoalteromonas sp. NFXS53. The sequence goes on from NZ_JBWVBR010000002.1 coordinate 211,792, forward strand.
GTCCTTCTATGGCATTTTGATAATCTAAAACCGCACTATAGATCTGCTCTAACCCATAACCAGACAATAGCTGCTCATAAGAGATCCGTGGTTTTCTGCTATCTAGGTAGTTGAATATGATCAAGTCCAACTCATCTACCGGTGCGAAATCAATATGCCCACCTTCTGAGTTAATACAATGCCAGAAATGATTGCTGTGTAGTGTGACCGGTGTAAGGGTGGCTACCCCAAGCCCTGTACCTGGCCCGCAAATCGAAATAGTGCTGTTTGCTCTACCCTTCTTTGGCCCTCGAATATGACACTTTTGCTCATCACTTAAAAAAGGCACTGACATAGCGATGGCTTTGTAGTCATTAATTAAATACAAGCTTTTTAAGCCCAACTCTGCCTTGAGCGCAGTTTGCGAAAACGCCCATGGCAAGTTTGTCATTGAGATCCAGTCTTCATCGGTTGGACAGGCAATCGCAAGACAAGCATGTAAAGACTTACCCGCGATTTCTTGCTCAGTAATGTACAATTTAAGCACATCAGACAATTCAGCAAAGTCAGCACATTTATACGTGCTGACATGCGATAACTGATTGTCCTTCGTTGCTTGCGCAAGGCGGATATTGGTACCACCAATATCCGCAACAAGTCTAATATCAGTTACATTATCCATAATCACTCACACTGAATGCTAGCGGACTTACCTTGCTCAGGTGCAAAGTGAATGTCACTGATAGATAGATTTGCCTTCCCCTTGGTAGAAATTGCAAATGGCATAATCACTTGGCTATATTTCAAACCTTGTTTAGCAAAACAATTTAAGTCGATTGATAAGTTCTGCCATTGCGTGTCTGGTAGTCTATTTAACTGCTCAGTGATGTCTACCTGTGCTCGACAGCTACCTGGTTTATCGCCTTCACTTTCACAATGACTTGAAATAATCACAGGCTGCTCTGCAAGGCCATCGCGCATAAGCTCAATCACTAGTGCGGCATTACTGGCTTGCATCATAGATAAATCTTCTCTAAACCAGCTTTTGCTAACAAACTCCATCCCCGCATTTTCAAGGCCTGTCCAAACCAGTTTGAATGCGTCTTCTTGAATATGTTTATCGATAGTGCGGTACTCAAGCCCTTTTTGTGCAATGCTGCTTGACATCACTGCTTGATTGTTTGCTCCTGAGAACAAACGCATTTGCCAAGGCGCGAAAGTCTTCCCCTTAAATACATAGCTGTTTGCATCCGCACCGTTATCAAGCTCAACTATTTCACTCAAGCGATTTGATAACACAGACTTATCACCGTACTGCAAGCCAAAGCCATAAGGCAGCAATGGCGCATAATCGGCGTCAAATCGATTTACCGGCTTACTTGGGTGACTAGGCCAAGAGAATGACAATTTACCTTTAAAGTCATTTTGCACCTTACCCGCTTTATCTGTCAGCAGCACATCTGCAACTGCATCGCCTTCAGAGCCCGGTAGCCAAGCAGCGACAAAAGCATCACTGCTATTCAACTCTGGATTGACCCAAAGTGGACGGCCACTGATAAACACTGAAATGACCGGTATACCTTGCGCTTTTAACTTTTGTAATAAGGCTAAATCACGTTTATCACCTTGTTGATATACGAGATTTTCTTTATCACCATGGCCTTCCGCGTATGGCTCTTCACCAAACACCACAATGGCAACATCAGGTTTGTTTTCAAAACTACCATCTTCACTCAGCGTAACCTTGCCACCAGCAGCTTTGATTTGTTCGGCAAGACCGTCGTAGATTGAAGAGCCACCAGGAAAGTCAGCGTTTTCATTGTTGGTGCCCTGCCAAGTAATTGTCCAGCCACCTGATTGCTTACCAATATTGTTCGCCGCATCGCCCGCAATCAGAATATTCTGCTTAGGTGAAAGTGGCAGCAAACTATCGTTATTTTTGAGTAATACCAAAGATTCTCGTACCGCTTGCTTTGCAACTTCACGGTGCTCAGCATGACCGATCAACTCTGTTTTATTAGCATATGGTCGATTTGCAGGGCTTGCTTTGTCGAATAAGCCTGCACGGAATTTCACACGTAAAATACGCGTTACTGCATCGTCAATGCGTGACATTGGAATAATCCCAGCGCGCACTTGCTTGATAGTGTTTTCCATCAAGGGTTTCCATGCATCTGTTGGTACCATGTACACATCAAGGCCTGCATTTACCGCTTGCGGACAGTCGTGGTTGCTACACCCTTTGATCTGACCATGGCCGTTCCAGTCACCTACCACAAAACCATCAAAACCCATTTTGTCTTTTAAGACATCGGTAAGCAGGTATTTATTGCCGTGAATTTTCTCGCCATTCCAGCTATTGAAAGACGCCATCACAGACTGAGCACCTGCAGTTAAACCGCCCACATACCCTTGCGAATGAATGTTGAATAAATCCAACTCTGAGTCGATGTTGTTACCTTGGTCGTCACCTTTTACCGTGCCGCCGTCACCCACAAAGTGCTTGACTGTACTGATCACGCGGTCATCGCCTAAGAAGTTATCGCCTTGCGTACCCTGCAACCCATGAACAATGGCAGCAGCATATTCTTTAACTATCTCAGGATCTTCCGAGTAACCTTCATAGGTTCGACCCCATCGATCATCGCGAACCGTAGCAACAGTAGGCGCGAATACCCAATCGATACCGGTTGCCATCACTTCTTTTGCGGTTACTTCGGCAATTTTTACAATCAAGTCTGGATTATTTGCTGCGCCTAAGCCGATATTATGCGGGAACAGCGTCGCGCCAATCACATTGTTGTGACCATGTACCGCATCTGTACCCCACATAGTTGGAATGTTAATGCCATCGAGCGAATCATCAACCGATGCTTGATACATGGCCTCTGCTAAATCAACCCAATCTTTCACACTTGAGTGTTTATTGTTATTTGGGAACGCTCCACCACCATTGAGATATGAACCAAAGCCATAGCGACGCATATCTTCTACTGTGATGTCGCGGATCTCAGGTTGGATCATTTGCGCTATTTTTTGCTCTAACGTCATTTTTTCCAGTAATTCAGCGACTTGTCGCTCAATCTCCGGGTCTTTTTTAACTTCAGAGTTAATTGTCGGCCATATATCTAAGCCAGACTTTTCTACCTCAACAGTATCGTTTTGTTTTGCACATGATGCCAACAAACCTGTGACCATCACTGCAACTAATGATTTCTTTAAACGCTTCATTTTATTACCTCTCAGAAGAGCTATTTACAGGTTTATGGCCTTTTAAGCCGAAGTAGCCAATGAATACATAACACAGTGCTGGCAATAAGAAAGACAGTTGAACGCCGACGACATCGGCAAGCATGCCTTGGAATAATGGCACGATTGCACCACCTACAATGGCAAGACAAAGTAAGCCTGCGCCATGACTTGCTGCATCGCCTAATTTATTGATTGCTAAACTGAAGATGGTTGGGAACATAATTGAATTGAATAAGCCCACAGCCAAAATTGACCACTTCGCCACAGCACCCTCTGACATCACTGCAACCACAAGCAAGACAATGGCCATCACTGCATTGAATGCCAGTACTTTACCCGCTGCGATTTTTTGCATTACAACAGCACCGATAAAGCGGCCGATCATGGCACCGCCCCAATAATAGGCGATTAACTTAGCAGCTTGCGCTTCATTCAAACCTGCAATATTTGGATCATGTAAGAAGTTCACTAAAAAACTACCGATTGCGACTTCCGCACCTACATATAAAAAGATGCCAATGGCGCCGAGTTTAAGGTGGGTGTATTTCAGTGCGGTTTTAATTGACGGGGTTGATTGTTCACTTTTACCCAACTCTGGCAGCTTAATAAAGGCGAATACTACAGCTAAAGCCAATAGCGTCAGCGCTAAAAATAAATAAGGGATTTGTACCGCTGTCGCGTCAGTTTGCGCAGCTGTATTTGTCTCTGAGAAAATCAGCCAAGCACCAAAAAATGGCGCGACGGTTGTACCTAAAGAGTTAAACGCTTGCGTCATAGTCAAACGAGAAGAAGCTGTTTTTGCAGGCCCAAGTGCGCTCACAAAAGGGTTAGCTGACACTTGCAAGACCGTGATACCTGCAGCCAGTACAAATAGCGCCCCTAAGAATAAGGCATACACGCCCAAAGCCGCCGCAGGATAAAATAAAAAGCACCCAAGACTGGCTATTGCAAGGCCCGTGATTATGCCCTTTTTAAAGCCAATTTTACTCACTAAAGTGCCCGCAGGAATAGACACGATAAAATAAGCGCCAAAAAAGCAAAATTGCACCAGCATAGCTTGGGTGTAAGTGAGGGAGAAAGCGTTTTTTAAATAAGGGATAAGAATGTCATTTAGACAGGTAATGAAACCCCACATAAAAAACAAAGTGGTTAAGGTGATCAACGCAAAGGTGTTATTCTGCGGTTGTTCAACCTGATTGTTTGTATCAAAAGTACCTATAGAGCTTGCCATAGTCATATTCCAGCATGCCAAACCCAGAGCGCTCGCATATAGAGGTTGCTAGCACCTGAGTTTTAATTAATCTTGAATGGCTTACCTCAAAAAAGAGGTAAGCACTTGTTATGAGTTATATTGAATTAATTGAACGAGTAACGAACGCCCACCGCATAACGAGGGCCATATTCTCTTGCAAATAAAAACTGGCGCTCGTAACGGCCGTAGCCTTGCTCTGTTTCGTTATTCAAGTTGATGCCTTCAAAGAACACAGTTACTTGGTCGTTCAGATCATAGTTCACACTCATATCCCACTGGCCAAATGCCTTAGCAAATTGTGGTGGGTTATCTGAAGAGCCCTGATCTTGACCAACACCAATCAAGTATTCATCACGCCATGCGTAAGTTAACTTGATTGATAAACCATCTTTTTCATAGAAAGCTTGGAAGTTTGCTGAATCGCTTAAACCTGTTAATGGGGTTTGCTGGTCTAAACTGTTTACATCGAATTCAACATCGCCGTTTACGAAAGTCGCATTCACGCCTACACCAAAACCTGTCTCACCTATTAGGTGCTGAACAGCAAATTCAATACCATCTACTGACTTAGTATCTGGCGCATTAAATGGACGAGTGATGTCCCATACCATCAAAGGATCATCCGCGTTTGGTGTGATATAGCCTTGCTCGTTTAATGTTGAACCATTCGCTTGCACCTGGGCAAAAATAGCATCATTGGTAGCTTGCTCTCCTCGACCTTCAATATCAGCAACTGCTTGGTTCCAACGAGGGCCTTTGTAAATGTCATTAAAGCCTTCAATCGTTGTAGACACAATCTGACTACCAATGAAGTTTTTAACTGATTTATCAAAATAACCAATCGCTGCGTAGCTGCCTTCTGCGTAATAGTATTCTAAGCTTAAGTCAAAGTTTGTAGACTCAAATGGTAACAAGTTAGTGTTACCTTCACTCGCGTTGCGCGAGCCAATTTTTGGACTACCTGATAGGCTACGACCGCCTGCTAAATCGCCTAAAGGCGCACGCGAAATGGTTTTACCCCAAGAAACACGTGACACTAAGTCGTCGGTTAACTCAACTTTAATATCAAGCATAGGTAAAAACACATCATGTTCACCTGTTAGTGTTAGCGTGTTGTTTTCACCAGGAAGGTATTGAGTATGCCATTCACTTCCGCCTTTCCACCAAACTGAAGTTGGAACAGGTTGGAATACATTACTGGTTACATCTGTTTCTTCGTAACGCACACCAGCATTTAACTGCACAGGAAAATCTGCAACTTCAAACTCCCAGAAACTTGATAAATAAATACTGGTGGTTTCTTCTGTTACCGAGCTCTTAGAGAAAGTGCCCATATCGTGGTATGCCGTCGTGGCAAAGTAATCATCACCACCTAACAGCTCGTTGGTTAAAAACGCTTCTGAACGAGCAACGACTTCATCAAAATTAAACGTGTAATAATAGTGAGGATTTAAATCACTGCCACCGCCTGCAAAGGCATCTAAAAAATCGCTAGTGTCATGTTTAGTAAACATGCCATCAGGGAACATTTCAGGCCAAGATGGATTAAATAAGAAACCACCAATTAGTCCACTCCAAGCATTAGAGCCACCCATTTCTTGTTCAGTACGCGCAGCACCAAACTTAATGTTTACCAGACCAATATCGTCATAATAAACATCCCAGATACCATCTAATTGAATTTGATCAACGCTGGCTTTACCCGGAGAATGAATAAATTGACTAAAATGAGAGTCCATTTCACTGGCTAGCAGTTCGTTTGTGCCATTTTTCCAAAGGATATTCGCATGCGGTACTTCGCCGGTACGGTAGTCGTACATTTTAGTAATCAGTTGGTCTGATCCTAAAACCAGTGAACCATGGCTACCTAATCCTTCATCTGCACCATTATCTGTCTCACTTTGAGAGTCATGGTAGTCTAAAACTAGTTTTAAAGAATCAGTAACTTGCCAATCGAAGTTAAAACCTAAAGAGCGCTCTTCTACTTCTGTCGTTGCACGAGATGCCGTAAACGAGCCATCATTACCACTGATATCAGCATAAACAACCGTGCCATTTTCATCTAGCTCATACGCATTGATATTGCCACCATAGTCGTTCCACATACCCCAACCGATAGAGTTCATACCAGTCACGGCTTTGGTACCTACATAGTCTAATGTGAAGACCATGTTATCGACAGGTGCATATTGAAAGACCACATGGCCGTTGGTTCTTTCACGCTGGTAATCGCTGATACCGTAGTTCATATCTCGCGGGAAGAAGTGGTTACCAACACGCTTGCCATCAGCGTCTAGTGGACGAGGGTCGACCACTTTATCTTCATCTAAATTACCAGGTAAATCGACATTCGCTTGCCAACCCTGAATATTGGCCCCTTGCTGTTGAAAGTCTCGACGATGATGGTTAAAAGAAATGGCAAAACCCACGGTATCGTCTAAATAAGCGTTTGAATATAGTGCTGAGAACTCAGGTGTGACATCTTCGCCCGCTTCATTTGATGTGTCATGTATCGCTTTAGCCGATACAGAAAACTTCTCTGTGGCGCTGCTAAGTGGTTTTGCAGTTACAATGTTGACCGTTGCACCTAGACCACCTGTTGGGTTGTCAGCTCGCGCTGTTTTATAGACTTCTAATGCCGATACACCACTTGAAGATAAATTTTCAAAGCTGTAAGAACGGGTATTACCCGTACCTGGCATTTGGCGACCATTTAAAGTCACTAGGTTAAAGTCAGGACCAAAACCACGCACCGTGATTTGGCTACCTTCACCATTACTACGGCTAACTGCAACACCTGTAATACGCTGTAATGACTCAGCTAAATTAGTGTCTGGAAACTTACCCATTTCTTCTGCTGAAATAGCATCAACAACACCCGACATATCACGTTTTACATTCATCGAACGGATCAAACTGCCTTTGATACCACGTACTTCAATGACTTCAACGTCTTGATCTTTATCGGCTTCGTTCGCAAACACATTGACTGTAAAGCCAGTGCTTAATGCCGCACATATACAAAGTGCGATTTTTGATTGTTGGAATTTGAATGTGTTCATAATTACCCTACTAAAATCTTGCTCAGTGAGGAGCGTGAACAACCACGCTCGACCTTATCGGTTAGTGTTAAAGTGCTTTGATCATCACGTTATCTACGCGATAAACCGCACCCTCTCCCGCTCCCCAAGCAGGGAAAAACATTAAGACATCGATGGCACTGATATCTAAACCAGCATCAGTTAAGTCTTTTAGTGAATAGGTATAAGTTTGCCATTCACCAACCTCTGGTGCTTTGCCTTCTTGGCTACCACTTAACGGTAATTCAGCAAAGCTGCTTGCACCAAGAGATTCAATTTTGAATAACCAAGCCGCATCGGCATTATTTGGTGCTGTTACAACTTTTAGCTCAAATTGCACTACGCCAGTTTCAAACAGTGCTGATGCATCAATAAAGTGCTCATCTTCTGCGAATAGGCCTAATACAGTGGGCTGTGCACCCACTTTAAACTCTGCCGTCATACCATGTGCTGTGTCGTCGTTTTCAAGTGTCGGTGTTGAACCACCACAACAGTCCCACAGCGACCATTTTTCTTTCACATCATCGGCAAATAACACATGGCCCATGAAAGCATCCGACGCATTTGGGTCATAAATCTTCACATTATCAACACGGTAAATTGCACCGGCACCTTGACCCCATGCAGGGAAAATCATTAACACATCAATTGCGCTTACATCTAAACCTGCATTCGCTAAGTCAGATAATTTGAATGTGTATTTTTGCCACTCACCTGCTACAGGTACTGCCTGCTCCATACTGGTTGATAAGTCGACTTCGGCAAATGAGGCAGCGCCTACTGACTCAACTTTGAACATCCAAGGTGCTGCTGCATTATCTGGCGCATTGGTGATCTTCATTTCAAATTCAATCACACCATTAGACAAAATTGACGTTGCATCAAATGGGCTTACAGTACCGCCTTCAAGTATATTGTCAGCACGAGAAATAAAGCCCATTACAGTTGGCGCATCACCAATTTTAAATTCAGCAACATTTCCGTGTGCATCATCGTCTAGCTCGACTGTTGGTGTTGAACCACCACAACAGTCCCATAACGGCCAGCTTGGGTTTTGTTCATTTTCAAAAACAGTTAATTTAGGAGATGCGGTATCAGCTGCAATCTTCATATTCGCAACACGATACTGCGCACCTTCGCCAGTGCCCCATGCAGGGAAAATCATCACTACATCAATGGCACTTAAATCAAGGCCACCATCTGCTAGTGCTTGAAGAGAAAATTCAAAGGTTTGCCACTGGCCAACAACTGGTTCAGTACCTGATATATTTTGCGAAAGAGGGATTTCAACGGCGGTTGTGCCTTCTGAGCTTTCTAGCTTAAGCATCCAAGTAGAGTCAGCATTATTTGGTGCAGTCACGATTTTCATGTCGAAACTTAGCTTGCCTGTTTCAAGCATAGGTGACGCGTCAAATGGAGATGGCTTGCCAGCTTCGTCAGTAATAAAAGCCTCGCGTGTGATGAAGCCATTTACTGTAGGCTCTGCACCCACTACAAACTCAACTACATTGCCTTTCATTTCATCTTCAACAACTAGTGGTGTTGAGCCGCCACAACAATCCCATGCTGGCCAGTTAGGATTAAACGAACCATCAAAAATTGTTAAATTTTGAGCAACACCAGTTGATGGCGGTGAAGGAATTGGTGCTTTACCCTCTACTAGGGCATCGTCCATTGAATCATAGCCTGCACGAACCGTTTCACAGCCTTTACCGGTATCAACGTTCTGCTGACATTGATAAACACGTACAAAGTCGATCTCGAATGTTTGACCATTCTCAAACGCGCTTGCGTCAACACCTGTTTCGTTGACGTTTTCAGGCCAATTTCCACCTACTGCAAAGTTCAGTAACATATGGAATTCTTGGTCAAACGGTGCATTATCGTAATGAGTCGTTAATTCACCGCTTACTTGGTCGTAGTATTCAGCAAACCAGCCTCGGTGTTTTAAACCAACCGTCTCGCCTTTTGAGTTAGTACGAATTTCAGAGCGACGCTGTGTTGCGTATAAGTAATCGTCTACATACCAACGAATTTCACCTTCTTGCCACTCTATTGCATACGTATGGAATTCATCAGCTGGGTTTACACCATCAGGTAGTTTGTACGCTTTGCCAGAGTTCACATTATCAGGCCAATCTTTACCATAATGCAGCGTGCCATATACGTGACTCTCTGGGTTGCCATCGGCATCTTTGGCTTTTAAATTTACCGCTTCAACAATGTCGATTTCACCAGATTTTGGCCAACCACCATACACTTCATCAGTAGGAAGTAACCAAAATGCCGGCCAACTGCCTTGCCCGCTAGGTAATTTTGCACGTACCTCAAAGCGGCCATATTTAAAGTCAGCTTTGTTTTTCGTTACCATGCGGGCCGATGTGTATGGCTTTTCAGCACCCTCTTCTGCAGGCAGAGCTACAATTTTAAGTGTGCCTTCACTGACAAATGAATTTGCTTCATTGTCTGTGTAGCACTGCTTCTCTTCGTTACCACCGCCTAAGCAGTTAACCTCATGGGTCCATTTTTGACTATCGATTGACGACCCATCAAATTCATCACTCCAAACCAGCTTCCAATCACTCACTGGTGCTTGAGGGTTGTATTGAGTTGGATCTGTTTTCGTCTCAGCACCACCGCCGCATCCCACTAAGGTAGATACTGCGATTAAGGCACCAACATGTGAAAAATGTTTTGCAACTTTTATCATAATGTGTGTTCCAAATATGCGACTTTGTTGTCATAACAATTCATGAGGTAAGTTTTAATATCTTATTATTGATGATCTCTCACAAATTGCGCATGGTGTGCAGTAAACAGACAAGCATGTAAACTGCGCCTGACTTTATCCTGTTCCATTAACCTCATTGTTACAATGCAGATTCGGTATCATGAAATAGAGCTGAGACGCCCGCGCTATGCGTCAAAATAGTGCGCGACAAAACGAAACAAATTTACGACGAGAGGTGTGAGCCTTTTATTGCTTGGGTTAATGAGGTGTTTTTATATTAGGGTCGTGCGCCATATTGGCGCACTTATTTGATAAGTTGCTTTGAACTGATGCAGTTCAGGCATTAAATGTAAGTTAAGTGTTAAATCAGGCTTAATTTATAACTGGCTTTTCAGCAATAAAATTTTGTAAAACAGGGCTGTAATTTCTGCTGACTTTTAGCTCAATATCATCATCCAAAGTCACTATACTCTCGTTGTTTCGAAGCGGCTTGATGCTTATCACGTGATTTAAATTAACTATGGTCGATTTATGAATTCGTGCAAATTGTTTTTCGTCTAATAACGACTGTAATTTCTTCATGGTGATCCGTAATACATGGGTGTCTTTTTCAGTATGCACACACATATAGTCACCTGCTGCATCTACCCATTTTATTTCTTTAACTGGGACGAGCACTTTTTCATTATCGCTGTTCTTAATCACAATCTCTTGATTGATTGAGGTAGGAAGGGCTTCATCTGATTCAAGCCACTCTTCTAGCTCGGTGATTTCAATCCCTGATGTCTCACCTAGCGCATTGAGTAATTTAAATTTCTCTTTTTCTGCTTGGTGGGGGTTTTGTCGCTCAAGTATTCTCGACACGGTTTTTTGCAAACGACCTAAGTTTGCTGGCTTAAGCACATAATCAATGGCATTAAGCTCAAATGCTTCAATGGCATACTCACTATAAGCACTGACAAACACTATCATAGGTAATGTATCTGCTTGCATGGCCTGCACGACTTCAATGCCATTTAACCCAGGTAACTGTAAGTCAAGAAATAACACATCAGGCTCTAAAGTTTGACAAAGCTTGATGGCTTCATCGCCATTTTCAGCCTGACCAATTACTTTTATCTCAGGAATTTTCGCCAGACGAAGACTTAGGCCCTCGAGGGCTAATGGTTCATCATCAACAATTACAGCCGTTAATTGTTTAGTCATTATTCACCTCATAAGGCATCGTCATGGTTACTGTACTTCCTCTTTCTTGATTAGGTGCCAAAGTCACCTCACACTCGCCGTTGAACATCACATCTAATCTTGAGCGGGTATTTTGTAAACCAATACCAAACCCTTTACTGTGTAATTCTTTTACAGCTTGGCCCGTATCCATTATTTTAATTACTAAACTTTCGTCGCTTTTATATGCCTTAAAAGTGATCTTAGCACCTTCTTTGCTTGGCTCTACCGCATACTTAACCGCGTTTTCAATAATAGGCTGGCACAGCATATTAGGCAGTACACAATGCATTACGTCTCTATCGACGTCAAAGTTTACTTTAAGGCGTTTACCAAATCGGACCTTTTCAATCGACAAATAGAGTTTCAGCAACTCCAATTCGTCTTTCATCGTACTGTTACTTTGTTTTGTCGCTTCTAAAGAATGTCGGAAAAAGTCACATAATTTGTCTAGCATCTCTGACGCGGTATCGTTTTCTTCTTTTAAGATCAGCGTCGAAATCGCATTCATTGTATTAAACATAAAATGCGGATTGAGCTGATAACGTAACATTTCGAGTTGTGCGTCTTTCGCTAAAGTCTGTGCTCTTAATAATTGTTCATGTTCTCTTTGTAGCTTGCTGTTATAAAGCATAATGAAGAAAATTGACGTCCACACAAACATGGTCGCTAAAGAAAACAGTAACCAACCACCGAATTCGAGCATATTCCATGCTTCATTCCACTGTTGGCTATGCACAATTACTTTGTAACTACCTAGCTTAATAATGTTATACAGTAAACCCAGCACTGCAGCCGATGAAAAACTCATTATTAAAGTTTGCTTCAAAGTATTGTGAATAACTCTTTGAATAAACAACCACTGCAATAGAGAAAGACAAAAACCACTGAGCGTTTCGACAATGAGGTTAATTATTTGACCAACTAAATTAAAGTCAGGGGAGTCAAATTGCGGGCGAATAATGGCTATAAAGACCACAAACATGTAACCAAGCCAGCCGCCTATCTGTAAGCTCCAAAACTGTCTAGACAACCTTTTAAAAGCAGAAGATTCTAATTCGAGAGGGTTACTGTCTGTAAGGTGGGCCTTATTGAAAACGTTCAAAGCTTACTCTATTTGTCATGACTCTATAAATACTTTATTCAATAGAAATAAATAGGCAAGCAGAAAAGCGAAATGTATAAAACACAGGCACAAAAAAGCCGCCTTTTTAGGCGGCTTTTATTAAATCAGTTAAAAATTACTGACCTTTGATTTCGCTACGACCGTTGTAAACCGCTTTGTCACCTAGCGCTTCTTCGATACGAAGAAGTTGGTTGTACTTAGCTACACGGTCTGAACGACATAGTGAACCAGTCTTGATCTGACCTGCAGAAGTAGCAACTGCTAAATCAGCGATAGTCGCATCTTCAGTTTCACCTGAACGGTGAGAGATAACCGCAGTGAAACCAGCTTCATGTGCCATTGCAATTGCTTCAAGTGTTTCTGTAAGTGAACCAATTTGGTTAAACTTGATAAGGATTGAGTTACCGATGTTTTCATCGATACCACGCTTAAGGATCTTAGTGTTCGTTACGAACAAATCGTCACCTACTAGCTGAACCTTGTCACCAATCTTGTCAGTTAGTACTTTCCAGCCTGCCCAGTCGCTTTCGTCAAGACCGTCTTCGATTGAAACGATTGGGTAACGTGCAGCAAGGTCAGCTAGGAAGTCAGCGAAGCCTTCAGAATCGAATGCTTTACCTTCACCTTTAAGGTCATATTTGCCGTCAACATAGAACTCAGACGCAGCACAGTCTAGTGCAAGTGTGATGTCTTTGTTTAACTCGTAACCTGCAGCAGCGACAGCTTCAGCGATTACTTCTAGTGCTTCTTCGTTTGACTTAAGGTCTGGTGCAAAACCACCTTCATCACCTACTGCCGTGTTAAGACCACGTGCATTTAGTACTTTCTTAAGGCTGTGGAAGATTTCAGCACCCATACGTAGTGCTTCACGGAAGCTTGACGCGCCAACAGGCTGGATCATGAACTCTTGAATATCAACGTTGTTATCAGCGTGCTCACCACCGTTGATGATGTTCATCATAGGTACTGGCATTGAGTACTTACCAGAAGTACCGTTGATGTCAGCTATGTGTTCGTATAACGCAACACCTTTATCTTCTGCTGCTGCTTTCGCTACTGCTAGAGATACAGCTAGAATAGAGTTTGCACCTAATTTTTCTTTGTTTTCAGTGCCGTCTAAGTCGATCATGATTTGATCGATAACGCGTTGTTCAGTCGCGTCTTTACCAGCTAGTGCTGATGCGATGTCGTTATTGATGTAGTTAACAGCAGTAAGTACGCCTTTACCTAGGTAGCGTGACTTATCACCATCACGTAACTCAAGTGCTTCGCGAGTACCAGTAGACGCACCTGATGGTGCACACGCACGGCCCCAAGCGCCTGACTCTAAATGTACATCAGCTTCAACGGTTGGGTTACCGCGAGAGTCCATAACCTCACGACCAATCACTTTAACGATTTTTGACATCTTGATTCCTCTTATTCCCATAGTGGTGATAATGTTTTATTGATAGCTATTTTCCTGTATAGGATTAAATAACGGTTTTACCTAACCCCATAATAACCATTGGTCTGCATTGTTTAAATTGAATAAAAATAACGCTGCACAGCAATGTTTATTACTCACCAGCTATTATTAAAAAATACGTAGCTGGTTTAGAGACAAAAAAGCCGTGCAAATGCACGGCTTCTTCAAATTATTTTTCTGCTTTCTGGTGCGCAAACGCTGCACCCACAAAACCTTCAAATAACGGGTGACCATCACGAGGCGTCGATGTGAACTCAGGGTGGAACTGAGCTGCAATGAACCAAGGGTGATCTTTATTTTCGATAATTTCAACTAGCTTCTTATCTTCAGACAAGCCTGTGAAATGTAGGCCCGCTTTTTCAAGACGCTCGATATAATTGTTGTTCACCTCATAACGGTGGCGGTGACGTTCAGTGATTTCAGCATTACCGTACACTTCACGTACTTTTGAACCTTCTTTTAAGTGACATAGTTGCGCACCTAAACGCATTGTGCCACCTAAATCAGATGCTTCATCACGTACTTCTACGTTACCTTCTGAATCTAACCACTCAGTGATTAGACCAACAACTGGGTGAGCTGATTCTGCATCGAATTCTGTTGAGTTTGCACCTTCAAGACCTGCAACGTTACGCGCATACTCGATTAGCGCAACCTGCATACCTAAACAGATACCAAGGTAAGGTACTTTGTTCTCACGCGCATATTTAGCTGCCAAGATTTTACCTTCAACACCACGGCCGCCAAAGCCACCTGGTACTAAGATAGCATCAAGATCTTGTAATAACTCAATACCTTTGCTTTCGATATCTTGTGAATCAACGTATTGAATGTTTACTGTTACACGGTTCTTAAGACCCGCATGCTTCAACGCTTCGTTTACTGATTTGTATGCATCTGGTAGTTCAATGTACTTACCAACCATACCAATTGTCACTTCACCTGTTGGGTTAGACTCTTGATAAAGAACCTGCTCCCATTCAACTAAATCAGCTTCTGGTGCTTCAATGTAGAAACGACGACACACTAGGTTATCTAAATCTTGTGATTTTAATAACGCAGGTATTTTATAAATGCTGTCTACGTCTTGAAGTGAAATAACCGCTTTTTCTTCTACGTTAGTGAATAGTGCGATCTTTGCACGTTCGTTTGCAGGAAGTTTGCAAGATGAACGACACACTAGAATATCTGGTTGAATACCAATTGAGCGAAGCTCTTTCACAGAGTGCTGAGTTGGCTTAGTTTTAACTTCACCAGCAGCACCAAGGAATGGTACTAACGTTAAGTGCATGAATAATGCATTTTCACGACCAAGTTCTGTACCAAGCTGACGAATTGCTTCTAAGAACGGTTGTGACTCGATATCACCTACAGTACCGCCAATCTCAACGATCGCGATATCGTGACCTTCAGCACCTTCAATTACGCGGCGCTTGATGTCGTTAGTGATATGTGGAATTACCTGAATAGTCGCGCCAAGGTATTCACCTTTACGCTCACGACGAAGCACATCTTCAAAAACACGACCTTGCGTGAAGTTGTTGCGCTTTGTCATTTTGGTGCGAATGAAACGCTCGTAGTGACCTAAGTCTAGGTCAGTTTCAGCACCGTCTTCAGTTACATAAACTTCACCGTGCTGAATTGGGCTCATTGTACCCGGATCCACGTTGATATAAGGATCCAGCTTAAGAATAGTTACGTTTAAGCCACGGGCTTCTAATATTGCTGCCAACGATGCTGCGGCAATACCTTTACCCAAAGACGAAACAACCCCGCCCGTTACGAAGATAAATTTTGTACTCATGCGAACCCTAGAATATCAGGAAAATGGAATTTTAAATAAGAATCAAGACGGGGCGATAGTATAGCAAAGCACTTAACATCAATCCACAAAAATTTAGCGTAAGCGCTTTAAATAATGACAAGTAAGATCTCAAAAAATCGTCTTATTGTTTCGATTTTTTCTTAACCAGCTCCCAAGCCTCATCCATTTCTTCAAGGCTTGACGACTCTAGCCTTTTCCCCTGCTGTTTAAGTACGGCTTCAACTTGGGCAAATCTGCCAACAAATTTATCTGTCGCGTTTCTCAGTATTTGTTCTGGGTCGTGTTTAGCATGGCGAGCCACATTGACTGTCGCAAACAGTAAATCACCGATTTCTTCAGCTGAGTGTTCAGACTGAGGATTCTCTGCAAGTGCTTCGCTTACTTCTGCCACTTCTTCTGATACTTTTTCAAGTGCCCCATGGTAGTCTGGCCAATCAAAGCCAAGGTTTGCTGCGCGTTTTTGTACTTTCTTGGCACGCGTTAATGCAGGGAGCACTTTCGGAATGTCATGCCATAGGGGTTGCTCAGATGAGTTCGGTTTTGCGGCTTTTTCCTGATCTTTAATCGCTTGCCATTGTTGCTCTAGCTCTTCATCGGTTAATGTTTTTTGTTCTGAAAATACATGAGGGTGCCTGCGAACTAGCTTGTTGTTTAAACCCTCAACCACCTCGTTAAAATCAAACAGCCCCTGCTCTTTGGCCATTTGCGCGTAGAAAATAACTTGGAATAACAAATCACCCAGCTCATCTTTGAGATCAGCCATATTGTCACGCTCTATGGCATCAGCCACTTCATAGGCTTCTTCTAAGGTATGTGGCACGATGGTTTTGAATGTTTGGGCTTTATCCCAATCGCAGCCCTTTTCGGGATCTCGAAGTGTTTGCATGATGTTGAGTAATTTATCGATTTCAGTTTGATTCATTTTTTAAACACTTATTTTTAAAACAATAAAGTCGGCAAATGCCGACTTTATTAAATTGATATTTTTAGCGATTAATGCTGTCGCTTAGCTTCAAACACGCCATCAATTTGAACCAGCTTAGTGATCAAGCGGTTCATCGAAGACAGATTAGAAACCTCTATTTGCATGAGGAATACAGCTGTATTTTGCTCATAGTTAGTTTGCAAGTTCATGTTTAATACATTCACTTTTTCATTGGCCAACACTGAGCTAATATCTCGAATAAGACCTTGTCTATCCTGCGCTTCAATTCGTAAATTAAGCGCATAAGATGACTTAATATCATCAGACCAACTGACTGCAATTTCGCGCTCAGGATGTTGCTCGCAAATGTGCGCAAACGACTCACAATCAATACGGTGCACTGCAATGCCACGGCCTTGCGTGATATAACCAACAATTTCATCGCCCGGCACTGGCTGACAACATTTGGCGACGTGACTCAATAGGCTACCCACCCCATCGACCACTATACCGTTTTTGTCGCCTTTCACCTTTTTGCGAGAAGTAATCTTGAGCGTATCTTCAGGCTCTGGCTTAGCTTGGATAAAGTTTAGGAATTGGTTAATGCGTACATCGCCCGCACCCAATGCCACCATCAAGTCGTCAAGCTCTCTAAAGTTAAAACGCTCAACCGCTGGTTCTAAGTCTTTATAGGTAAGATCTAGTTTCGACAAATGCGAATCTAGCATCTCTTTACCCGCTTGTAGGTTCTTATCTCTATCTTGCTGCTTAAACCAGTGATGGATTTTACTACGAGCACGCGATGAGAAAATATAACCTAAGCTTGGGCTTAACCAGTCACGACTTGGCGCTGGATTTTTCTGAGTTAAGATCTCAACCTGATCGCCAGTTTTTAGCTTATAAGTAAACGGGACTATTTTGCCAAACACTTTAGCACCCACACATCGGTGGCCGACATTAGAGTGAATGTAATAAGCAAAATCCAGTGGTGTCGCGCCAAGTGGCAAGTCAAAAATATCGCCCTTTGGTGTAAAGACATACACTCTGTCTTCAACCACTTGGTTTTTCAGCTCATCGGCTAAGTCACTGCCATCAACCACTTCTTCTTGCCATTGAAGTAACTTGCGTAACCAACTGATTTTCTGCTCATAGCCTGAGCCACGCCCAGGTAAAGCGCCTTCTTTATACATCCAGTGGGCCGCAACGCCAAGCTCAGCATCTTGATGCATTTCTTCAGTACGAATTTGGATCTCGACCGTTTTACCTTCAGGACCAAACACCACAGTATGAATAGACTGGTAACCGTTTTGTTTTGGTGTGGCAACGTAGTCATCAAACTCTTTTGGCAGATGACGCCAGCTGGTATGCACAATACCTAACGCGGCATAACAGTCTTGAATTTCATCCACCACAATTCGCATAGCGCGAATATCGAAAAGTTGATCAAATTCATAGTTCTTTTGCGACATCTTTTTATAGATGCTGTAAATGTGCTTAGGACGCCCATAAACCTGCGCTTTGACGCCTGCTTCGGCAAGCTTGCTAGAGACCAGGTTCACCATGTTTTCCATATAGGATTCACGGTCTAGACGCTTATCAGATAGCTGCTTTGCAATACGCTTATAAGTTTCTGGGTGAAGATAGCGGAACGATAAATCCTCAAGTTCCCACTTAAGCTGACCTATACCTAAACGGTTAGCTAATGGCGCAAAGATATTCGCAGTGGCTTTTGCTGTCACCACACGCTCTTCTTCATCCGCGTTTTTTACTTCACGTAAATGACAAATTTGTTCAGCTAATTTAATAACTACCGCTCGCACATCTTCAACCATGGCCAATAACATACGGCGAATGTTATCAATCTGTACATTACCTTTCCCCTGATGAGCCAAAGTGCTGATTGTCGCCATTTGCTCAACGCCCTGTAACAATAAAGCGACGTTATCGCCGAGCTCTTCTTTTACATCATCAAAGCTGATTAACCCTTCAAGAAAATAAGGCGTTAAATAAGCAGATGCCAAAGATTCAGGATCAAAATTCAGCTCGGCAAGGATTTCCACCATCTCAACGGCTTTATTCAAGGTCGTTGCATTCACATCAGAAGGACATAAAGCATGGGCTCGGTCTAAATATGAGAGTTTATCGTCTGACAGATTCAGAAGATCTAGCCGAGCCGAAAAATCGGCTGGTAGATGAGTTTGATGTGATTGGCGGGTTGCAACCATCTGCATTACCTCCTTTGGAACAACGCCATTGTCTCTATATGCCCCGTGTGAGGAAACATATTCATAAGTCCCACTTTACTGATTGTGAAGCCAGCTTCAAGTACTAAAGCACTGTCTCTCGCTAAAGTAACCGGATCGCACGATACATAGAGGATTTTTTCGAACTGCTTAAGTGCTAACTGCTTCAATACGTCGAAAGCGCCGGTACGAGATGGGTCTAAAATCAATACATTCGCTTGTTTATCAAACCACTTGGCACTTGAGATATCATCAGTCAGGTCAAAACATTCAAAAGATACATTTTCAAGCTGGTTTTGTTCTGCATTTGCTTTTGCTCTTTGTACTGAACTATCAACCCCTTCAACACCGACAACGTGCTTCGCATGTTTTGCAGCAAGCAATGAAAAGTTACCAATACCGCAAAACAAGTCTAATACGGTGTCTTGCTTATTGAGTGCTAACCAACCTAGTGATTGCATTAGCATTTTCTCATTTACTTCGCCGTTAACTTGAATGAAGTTATTGAGCTGAAAATCAAACTCAACCCCATCAACTCGATAGTTAGGGAGCTGCTCATATGCTACAGGTGTTTTACCATCATCCCATAAAACCAGTACACCTGAGTCGCTTAGCGCTGCCGTTACTATCTTTTTAGTATTGTCGTCAATTGCTTTGGTATGCCTGATTAATACAAATACACCGTTATCCGCTTCACAAAGCTGCACATGACTAATTGAATGAAGTTTGGCATTGTCTGTGATGGCAAGTCTGAGTTGGGTGAATAGCTCTTTAAAAGCAATGTTTAAAACAGGGCAACTTTCGACTTCAACGATTTGTTTACTTTTTTGCGCTCTGAAACCCAATTTGAATTGCTTGGTTTTCTTATCTGCAATACAAGCAATACGGGCAGAGCGACGGTAGTGTTTATCATCACTGGTGATAGCAGGTTGCCATGCTAAGTGCGTTTCTTTTGCAAACTTTTCAAATAGTTTACTGACGGCTTGTTGCTTGTATGTGATCTGGCTGTCTACTTTTAGATGTTGTAACTGACACCCGCCACATACGCCATAATGTTGGCAAAAAGGTGTAACACGCTCTTCACTCGGCGTAAGTACTTTGACTTGTTTCGCCTCAATGAGCTTTGACTTCTCATCGAGAATTTGTGCTTTTACTTGCTCGTTTGGTAATGCACCGTCAATAAAGCACACCTTGCCATTGTGATTTGCAACACCGCGACCTTGGTGATCAAGTGACTTTACATTCAAAGTCAGTACTTTGCCTTTATTAGACGTTTTTTTAGCACGAAATATCTGTGCCATACGAATGCCCCTTAATGTTTGCCAACCCGTGTCTAAGTCGATACTCTTAAAGCTAGAATATTAATAAGAAATAGTTCATTCATGACCAGATTAGGCCTGCGCGATAGCATTCTCGTTCTAACTTTAATTCCAACCATGCTGATTGGTTTAATTCTTGGGGGGTATTTTACAGTAAATCGCTATGTTGAGCTTGAAGAAATTCTCTTCCAACGTGGAAGCAGTATTTCAGAGCCATTGGCAATCGCATTAGAACAGCCCGTTCTGCGTGAAGATAGAGCACAACTTAAGCGTATAGTCAGTACTGCACACAACAAACATTCTCCGCTTATTAAAAGTATTGCTGTTTTTGATGTTGAAAAAGAACTACTACTCACCAGCAATTATCATGAACATTTTAGTAACTTAAACTTCTCTAACGACATTAAAACGCTTCATCATACTGATATGGTGAAAAGAGACGATACATTTATATTTTTCACCCCAGTTAAATTTAACTCACAACCTTCAGAACTATGGCAAGATGCCCATGCTGCACCGCTGGCGTTATTAGTTATTGAGGTGAGTAAAGATAAAGCGATTATTGCGCAGCAACAAACGCTTATTATGAGTATTAGTATCATTGTAATTGCATTAATTTTGAGTGGTATTTTGTCGTTGCGCATCAGTAAAGTATTAGTTTCACCACTGTCTAAGTTACTTTTAGCAACAGACAAGCTGGTCGAAGGTAAACAAGACATAGGTCTTCAAGCACCGATGCAAGGTGAGTTTGAACTGCTTCGTCAAGGGTTGCACACCATCAATGGCGCCATGGCAAACCAGCGTGACGAAATGCAAAAGCATATTGACCAAGCCACCAGTGACTATAGAGAGACACTCGAGCAGTACGAAACTCAGAACATTCAGCTCAATATTGCCAAAAAAGAAGCCCAAGATGCCAACCGAGTTAAATCTGACTTTTTAGCAAAAATGAGTCATGAATTACGAACCCCCTTAAACGGTGTGATTGGTTTCACAAGACAACTTTATAAAACGCCGCTAAATAAACACCAAAAAGAATATTTAGATACCATTGAGCTTTCAGCCAATAGCCTCATGACCATTATCAGCGACATCTTGGATTTCTCTAAATTAGAAGCGGGTGCGATGGAATTAGAAAGTATCCACTTTCAGTTACGAGAAGTCATCAGTGAAGTCATGACATTACTGGCGCCAAGCGCTTATGAGAAAAAACTTGAACTGTCTATTTCTATTCACCCTCATGTGCCAGAGAATTTAGTAGGTGACCCCACTCGATTAAAGCAAGTACTCATTAATTTGATAAGTAATGCCATTAAATTCACAGAAAAAGGCGCGGTTAAAATTGATATCACTCACCGTGTAATCAAACAAACCAATGCTTCTTTGTTAGTGTCTGTCAGTGACACTGGTGTAGGCATTGCAGCAGAAAAACAAGATGCGCTATTCACACCGTTTGGCCAAGCTGACTCAAGCATTACCCGTAAATTTGGTGGCACAGGTCTTGGCCTCATTATTACTAAGCATATAGTTGAGGCCATGCGTGGTAGTATTAGTTTAAACTCAGCTCCTGGCCAAGGTACTTGTTTTACCTTTAATGCCATCTTTGAACTACCTCAGCGAGCATTCAACAACGACTTACCGACTTACAGCCTTGAAAATAAGCGTATTTTATTCTTTGAACCTCAAGAGCATACTCACTATGCAATATTAGCCCAATTGCATGAGTGGAAAATGCAAGTAACGCCTTGTTTGACTGAAGAAACTTTTTACCAGGCTCTTGAAAAAGACTTCAGTTATGACATCTGTTTAATTGGTAATACCGCTGACGTTGAACAAATGCCGGTGCTGAAAAACTACATCTCTCAAGCTCGTCCATTGTCTGATTATTTATACCTCATGGTCAGTACCATTTCTCATAATATGCGAGAATCATTAGTAGGAAGTGGCGCAGATGCCTGTGCAAGTAAACCTTTACATTACCGAAAACTGTGCGAAATGTTAGCTGCCCCGTACCGGTTAGATCATCCTGATGTGTCAACCGATGAACATGACCAACCAATATTGCCTTTAAAAGCACTCATCGCTGATGATAATGATGCCAATTTAAAACTACTTTCTACACTGTTATCTGAGCAAATCGAAGGCATAGATACTGCGCATAATGGCGCACAAGCTGTGGCTCTGTGTAAAACCCATAAATATGATTTGATCTTCATGGACATTCAAATGCCCATTATGGACGGCATCACGGCATGTAAAACTATCTTAGATTCATCTCTCAATGAAGATACCCCTATTATCGCTGTGACAGCACACGCTTTAAGTGGCGAAAAGGATCAGTTACTTAAAGATGGATTTAGTGGTTATTTAACTAAACCCATCGATGAAGACATGCTTAAACAAACGATTTGTGATTACAGTAGTTCTTCGGTGAGCTCTGCAACAAAGATCAAATCGGAAGAAGTTGAGCCAAGCCCTGCCCCTTTTGAAAGCCATTTACTTGACTGGCCTTTAGCACTTCGTCATGCAGGCGGTAAATCCGATTTGGCTATTGAAATGTTGAACATGCTATTAGATAGCTTAAACGACACGCACCAACAGATAAATCAAGCACTTGAAAATGAAGATTTCGCACTCCTGCTTTCTGTCATTCATAAGTTTCATGGCGCTTGTTGCTACACAGGTGTGCCTAAACTAAAACAGTTATCAGAAACTATTGAAACCGGTCTGAAACGCCATCAAAACATTTCCGATGTTGAGCCTGAAGTGCTCGAATTACTTGATGAGCTAGAAAACTTTAAACAAGTCTCCCAAGCGAGCTAGTTAAGTTTCGGCTCACCAAAGTTAACGTGAAAATGCAAGTGCTTACTATCTTGATAATCACCAAGATTAGTAAGTACACGTGCAGAACCATATTCTTTTTCAACTTTACCTGCCAGTTTTTGTACAACCATGATAAGGTGAAAAAGTTGTTCAGAGTCGTGCCCACCTAAGTCAGTAAACGATGGAATGTGTTGCTTAGGAATAGCGACTATGTGTACTGGCCAATGGGGCTTAGTATGATGAAAAGCGAGTACATGCTGATCTTCATATACGACATCAAGCTCTACTTGGCCGCTTAATGCTAAATCACAGTAAAAGTCATTACCTGCATAACTTGTCATATTATACTACCTCCACAATAAGTCTTTAGTTGCGTCAAAGGCTTTATAATACCAACCCTCAATAATATTCAATCATTTTGAGGAACTAAAACTGACGCTAGTTTCGTTAAAAATTTCTCATTTTAAACAACTAAATAGCAAAATATTCGCCTTGCCTACATGGATGTAGGTACCTCAGCGATAGCAGGACGCGTGAGCGGTGCTATCGACAATTTTTCTTGCCTCAAAATAGAGCGCTTAACTAAGAGGATTGGTATAAGAAAAGATTCTTAGCTTTCATATTCAAAGTGTAGCAATGAATTAAAAAGCGAGGGTATATGAAACAAAAAAGCGGCTTACCTAAGTAAGCCGCTGATTGGGAGACGTTAAAATGAATTGAATGGTTTATGCGCTTTTGAGAAGCTCTTGCTTAGCGCCATTTATTGCAATGGTGCGAGGTTTATCTGCTTCTGGGATCTCACGCTCTAAAGCAATATTTAATAGACCATTCTCTAAAGATGCACCACGTACTTTTACATGGTCTCCCAATTGGAATTTGTGTTCGAAATTTCTTTCAGCGATACCTTGATGAATAAAGGTACGCTCTCCATCAACCGATTTGGTTTCTTTTAGCCCTTTCACTGTTAAAGTATTTTTCTCGGTTTCAATTTGTAGTTCTGACTCTACAAACCCTGCCACAGCCATGGTGATTTGATATTTGTCTTCACCTAAAAGTTCTATGTTGTATGGAGGAAAGCTTGATTGCTTTGCATTACGACTAGCGTTATCCATAAGTTGAGCTAAATGATCAAAACCAATGAATGAACGGTATAATGGTGATAAATCTACTGTACGCATAATAATATCCTCTTAGAGCGATAAGTTCTTGGCATCTCCTCTCATGAGCAAAAATACCTTTATAATTCATAATATTAAGTTAGTGAAAACCCTGTAAGGCGTCTTCACAATAAGAGATAAGGTCTGCTAAACAGTTTTCAAGAGAAAAAATTAAAAAGATTTAAATTTAATTCTTAGGGATACATAAATTTTCACTCAACTTACTGATATTAAATACTTTATAAAACTTTCATCGAATGCTTTATTATAAAATCGATACCTGAATCTCAACACGATAGGTAAAATAGCCAAAAACCTCACGTTGGCTGGATCCTAAACAGTCAATAAAAAGTGAATTACATAGAAAAAGCCTGAGCGTTGACCCAGGCTTTGTTTACTTACTGTTGGTTGGAATCTGTTTTAATATTTAAAGCGTTTACTACGTAGAGAAGAATTTGTTGCTTTAGAATCGTATTTATCTGAAAAGTATGAGGCCTGAGATAGCAATAAAACAAACGAATCTGTTTTTGTGTCTGATCGCTCATCTAACTCTTCATTTTCGCTTTTTGGTAATTTAAAGCTCATCAAGAGTACAGTTGATAGTGCAACAACGATCCAGACAGAATATCGCCAATCACCTGATTGCACAGACCCCGCTATCGCTAAAAACACACCAATTAACAATATCACTCTAAATCCATGTAACATTTTTTAATCCCTTAAACTAAATAATCTATTTGTTAAAGTTAATTGCAAAATATTTACAAATCAAGCTTAAGGTTAAGAAAATGTTTAAATATTAATAAAATTGCACTCTATTTTTGAATATTATGAAAAAACTCATACAGTGATGCTACTAGCCCAATTATCAACTTAATAACAACAAAAAACCATCAAGTATAAAACTCTCCAGAAAACTGGAAGTTTTTAAGCATTAATCTAGATTTAAGTTAATAGTGTTGATGTTTAACTACACAAAAATTACACGCCCACTTTTTACTACATGTTTTTGGGGTCATAGATGAATAAACGGTTTATTCCTTCAGAACAGATAGGCTCAATACCAAGAAATGCTGAGCTGATAAGTGCGTATAAATCGTTTAAAAATGGCGAGCTTAGTTATGCTGCACTCTGCGATATCGCCGAATCAGAGACAGTCCAAGTAATGAAAGATTTAGAGGCTTTAGGCTGTAGAGTGATCAGCGATGGCGAACAACGAAAGTTTGATGGCTTTGCGCATTACTGTTTACACAACTCTTGTTGCTATGAATCCGAAGGTTTATTAGTTGATTTTTCGGATGGTCATTCTCGCGTATTTGCCCCACACCTCAAAACGGCACCATTTAAATACGAGCATACCGCAGATGAGTTTTTACAGTTTGCAATAAAACACGCAAATGTCCCTGTCAAACAAGCTGTGATCTCTCCTTCAATGCTGAGTTTAGTCTATCCAAATACAGGCTTAAAAGGTTACAACCATCAACAATTCATAGAAGACTTAGTTCAGCAACATGTAGGTGAAGTGAAACGCTGTTTAGAGCTTGCGGCGCACAAAGTACAGATTGATTTCACCGAAGCAAGATTATCTCTTAAGTTAGATCCCTCTGGTGAGCTACTTAATTCATTTGTCGATTTAATCAACAAATGCCTTTCACATTTCAACCAAAAAGAAATTGCTCGTATCGGTATTCACACTTGCCCCGGTGCCGATATCGATTCAACACACAGTGCCGAGGTGGACTACAAATATTTACTGCCCACATTATTTGAAATCAATGCGGGTAACTTCTATGTGGCAGTCCGAGGTGAAAAAGAGCCAGAAAAAGCGCTCTATTTACTCGGAAATGTCATCAAACCAGAGCAAAGAGTTTTTATAGGCGTGACCAATCCTATCAGCACAGAAATAGAAACACCTGAATCGGTATGTGAATTATTACTCACCGCTGCTAAATATATCCCTGTGGAGCAGTTAGGCTCTACAGATGACTGTGGCTTTTCTCCTTTCGCAGACGATATATCAACTGCCCGAGAAGTCGCATACCAGAAGATAAAGGCTAGATTAGAAGGAACCAAACTGGCAGAGATGAAGCTTGGATTAAGTTAAAGAAGTAAACATGACGAGTATTGAGCCAAGTTTAAACCTGCATCAACTCAATCTTGAGATGGAGAATCACCAACTCAAAAAAGACCTCAGAGAAAGGCAGTTTGAGCAATTTACCTTATCTAAGATACAGCAAGTCGCAAAAGTAGGCACTTGGAAACTCAATCATCTCACCTATGACGTTTGCCTCTCCCCCGAGCTATTGAACATGTTGGGGCTAACAAAGACGTCTTGTAAATTAAAATGGAATGAGTTCATTAATCTTATCGACCCTGAAAAACGCTTGGCGCTTGAAACACAATTAATTCAACTTGAAGACGTTGAGCACCCTGCAATTGTTCATACATTTTTAGACGATACACAAATAAAACGCCACTTTAAGCATTTTAGTCATACGTTTACAAATAGTATTGGACAACCGCTTCGAACAGTCGGCCTTATTCAAGATATTACTGAAGAGTTTAACCAAGCAAAAGAGTTAGAACGACAAGCAATCACTGATGAGTTAACTAAATTATATAATCGAAGAAAAATTAATGCCTCTTTACGCGAATTAATAAATGACACAGTAAATACTGGTTTGCCTTTTTCAATTATGCTATTCGATTTAGATCATTTCAAAAGAGTCAATGACGCATTTGGGCATAACTATGGCGACGAAATACTTATGGCCACAGCAGATGCCATGAGAAAATTTTTACCTAGTTACGCACAATATGGTCGCTGGGGAGGTGAAGAGTTTCTTATAGTCGTCAATAACGTATCATTGACCGATGCTTGCAATATCGCTCAACACATCAAAAATGCATTAAATACCATTAAATTTCCAAACAAAAAGTCCCTTTCTGCCAGTTTTGGTGTAACACAATTTAAGAGAGATGATAACTTTACAACCTTACTCACTCGAGTCGACCAGCTTATGTATAAGGCAAAGCAATCTGGCCGCAATCTGGTTGTGTGTGGTTAAATTGAAATCAACCTAACCACACCCTATCGAATTGTGCTACTTTTTATACTTCTCAAACCAAGCAAGGGTATGCTCAATTTTACTCACCATACGAGATGGCTTCCCTGCAATACCATGTGGTGCGCCTGGAATTTTCACCAGAACGGTATCAATTTTACGAAGTTTCAAAGCTTGATAATACTGCTCGGTCTCTGCCATTGGCGTTCGTAAATCTT
This sequence comes from Pseudoalteromonas sp. NFXS53, assembly GCF_056629255.1. Taxonomy (NCBI): domain Bacteria; kingdom Pseudomonadati; phylum Pseudomonadota; class Gammaproteobacteria; order Alteromonadales; family Pseudoalteromonadaceae; genus Pseudoalteromonas; species Pseudoalteromonas sp. NFXS53. The sequence goes on from NZ_JBWVBR010000002.1 coordinate 239,479, forward strand.
CTTCGCCTGTCATCAACATGGTTGGCGTTGACACATTACCAACTAACGATAACGGAGAGCGCTGCCAGTAATGTTCAACATGCTCCCAAGGCATACCCGGAAATTGCGTTGGTATTTGTACTAAACCACTATCCGCAGTAAGCACTTTACTCAGCCAATTAATGACTGGTTTCACGACCACAGCAGCATTAAATCTGTCGGTTAGGCCAATCGCGTAAGCCGTTGCAATGCCCCCAGCTGACCCACCAGCAATAAATAGATTGTCTTTATCGATAAAACCTTTAGCTATCATGGCATCAACGCCTGAATTGTGATCTGCAAAATCTTCCTTCGAGCTGTATTTATACTTTAACAACATAGCGAAACGCTCACCATAAGAGCTACTGCCTCGGTGATTATCGTAAAACACCACATACCCTTGTGCAGCATAGCGCTGTAACTCAGCCGAAAAATGTGGGCCATAGGCTAAATGTGGGCCACCGTGAATTTCAATCAATAGCGGATACTTTTTCTTAGGATCAAAATTAGGGGGCGTGATATACCAACCTTGAATTTGCTCGCCATCGAATGAAGACTTGTAGTTAACTTCGTGTACTTCACCTAAGGTTTTATGAGCAAGTAAATCTTCGTTTAAAGAAGTTAACTGTTTGGTATTCCCTTTAGTCGATGCAATTGCTACATCAGCGGGCCTTTGCGCTGTGCCATGGGTAAATGCGATTTTACCTGAATAATTCGCACTAAACTGGCCGCTAATATAAGGTCTCCCCAGTGTTGTACCCGATAAGCTGTCGGCTAGGTCTTTGATATTGCCACTTAAAGAAATCGCTGCAAGCTTACGCTTACCGAAGTCATCGTAAGCAATTGCCAATCTTGAATTGCTGATCCACGTTGGATTTTGGATGGAGCGGTCAAAATCTTTGCCCACCATTTCAAACTCTTTATCTGACCAATCCATGATATTCAGTTTGTGATTACGATAAGGATTCAACTCGCCAGATGCACTTAAGAAAGCGAGCTTTTTACCATCTCTTGAAAAACTCGGAGAATGCTCTCGACCAGGTTGAGTGGTAAGTTGAGTTAACTTGCCCTTTAAATCAACACTGAATAAATCACCTTCTAAACGCTTGTATTCCCAATCTTTAATTCTATTCGCTGAGAATACAATTTCTTCAGAGTTACTATGCCAAGTCAGCTGGCCACCATGATGAAAACTGCCAGAAGTCAGTTGACGCGGCGTGCCGCCATCACTCGGTAAAATAAATATTTGACGGAAGCCCGGTTTAACTAATCCTCTGCCATCAGCTTGGTAATAGGCTTTATCAATAACAATTGCAGGCTCTGACCATGTCGCACCTTTTGGCTTGGCTGGCATTTTAGCAATTACAGAAGGCTTTTCGTTGATTTGCTGACTAAAAGCAAGCCATTTGCCATCAGGAGACCAAGTTAAATTACTCACACTTGATTGAAGCTGGCTTAGTAGAGCTGTGCGATTTTGCTCTAGGTAATGCACATGAACTTGGTAGCTACCAGAAACATTGCTGATGAAGGCTATTTTTTTCCCATCTGGCGACCACCTTGGGTGAAGGTATTGGTTTTCATTTGAAAATAACGGCGTTTGTTCACCACTTTTTACATCAACTAACCACAAGTTACGGCGTGTACTGTCTTTCATTATGTCATTTGAATTTCTGACATAAACGACCTGCTTACCGTTTGGCGAAATTTGTGGGTCGTTTGCATACTCTAATGCAAAGATATCATTGGCATTAAATGTTGAATTTGCCTGAGCAAAAACAGGTAATAATGCCAATACTGAAAGTGTTTTTCTGATCCCAATACCCATACATAGTGGCCCCTAATCAATAAATTTAGGATATGAATACTAGAGTCAGCAAGAAATGTCATGGATTTAGCGACGAAGTGAACAAAAGTGATGCCCACTAACGGGCATCATGAAAAGCTTAAGTTTTCTTTAATACTCGTAATTACATTCTTTACTGACCTTATAGCGCTCGATCATCTCATCCATATCGATTGCTGAGCCCGCTATATTGGTTGCCGCCTTAGCTATTTCCTCTGCACCAGCAACGTTTTCTGTGGCTTTTTGATAAATATCAACAATATTTTTGCTTACTTCTTCAATCGCGTTACTCTGCTGTTGAGTATTTGAAGAAACCGCTTCTGTCACCGCTTCAACTTGTTTTGCCTGTTCAACAATCGTCGCTAAAGCCAGTTTAATCTCTTCTGCTCGATTAGCAGCTTCTAATGCATTCTCTTTACCTTGGGTAATAATGCTTGATGCTTCTTTTGAGCTTGTTTGAAGCTCTGCCACTAAAGAAGATATTTCTTCAGTCGATTTTTGCGTTCGACTAGCTAGGCTTCTAACTTCATCAGCCACAACCGCAAATCCTCTCCCTTGCTCACCTGCTCTAGCTGCTTCAATAGCCGCATTAAGCGCCAATAAATTGGTTTGCTCTGCGATTTCTCGGATCATATCTACCATGCTAGAGATACTGCCAACACGCTCATTTAAGGTATCAACCGATTGTGCTGATCGCGCCATATCATCAGATGCACTTTGAATAACATCAACCGCTTCACTTACCACCTTTTGGCCATTTAAAGATTCATTGGCAACGGTTTTAGCTGCTTGTGAATTATCAGACATGGAGCTTGCAATAACTTGAATATTAGCGCTCATTTGCTCAGAAGCAGAAGCAATAGTTTGGATCCCCATTTGTTGCTCTACTAAGTTTTCTTGGCTTTGACTAATAGCTACAGCTGTTTCGTGAATTGATACTGTGATTTTTTTAGACACTAAGCCAAGCTCAATTAAATCCTCTTCAAACTGCTTAGTCAGTGCATTGATTTTATCTGCAGACTCGCCAAGTTCATCTGAGCTTAATACTTCAATCTCATCAGCCATGTCGCGCTCTTTAATCGCTATATCAATGCCTTTTGCTATTAATTCTGACTGACGGTGCCTTAGTTGAATAGATAAGAATAATGCAGCAGTGATAAGCAAACCGACAATGAATATCGTTGCTTCGACTACTAATACAGTAACCGCATCTTGCTGAATACGAATAGCTGTTTTATCAACAATTGTTAAAGCTTTTTCTTCTGCCTCTTTTAAGGCATTAATTCTATTAGTGGCAGAGGTAAACCATGCTTCCGGATCAACATTAAAGTCAGAGCTTTTCTGTTCAACTAGCTTTCTAAAACGATCAACTTCAGCAAATGCGTTTTGATTCAACGCTGACTGTAAAACTGAGCTAATTGCTTCTGGTGCAACTTCTAATGCTTCATTAATATATATTTTTTGTTGGGTTAAAAACTCTATAAATCGTGCTTTTTGAGTATAACTCATTGCATTGCTTGTAAATACATTTGCAAGCAATGCACGCTCCATACCTGATGACTCTTTTGCACTTGAAAAGTTATATATGGCTGTTAACTCTTTGGCGATGATTGGATCTTCACTTAAACGAGCCGCTTTTATAACAATATGAAGGCCTTTTGAATTAATTGCAGTGTAGTATTTAAGTAAATCTGGTAGCGATGCCGATAAGTTATCTACTTTTCTGCGCATTGACTCTAGTTCAAAGAAAAGTGCTTCAAACTCTTTAAGCTCTTTATGCATTTTTTTTGATAGCGCCCACTCTTTTCGCGTACTTTTTAATGTATTCAATTTCGCATTCGTATTAGAGCGTTGTGCTCTCAAAGACTGACCAAATTTAGCACCATTTGAACCTACAAACCTCGCCGAAGCACCGCGCTCTTTTTGTGTCTCATGAACAATGCTTAATACAGCATGGCTAAGAAAAGCGTTGTACTCGGCGTCATAGGCATTATTCATTTTCTTGAGTGCCATACTCATATCGTAAGTAATGATGGCGCCAAGCAAAATACAAGGTAAAAGAACAACTAAAGTGAGGTGACTTGAAATCTTTTTGGCTACTGCTAGAAACATAGAGGCAACTTATTTTTTAATAAAAAGTTAACTGCTTTAAAATATAGGCCGTATCAAATCTATTTTAAAGCAATTATTCCTAATGAAATAATATTAGTGTTTTGTTAAGCAAAGAGTAAAGCCTTTTACTTCAAAAACTTAAAAATTTCAGAACCTCCCTGCTTTACCCGTATAAATAATAGACAGCGTTTAAGGAAATGAATCACTTATGTGTTTAGAGCCCTTTGAGTTGCTCTAGCAAAATCTAAAATCATACTAATGATTATGAGTTTTGCTGTTGATGTAATCAGTAATTGAAAACAATACGCCTGATATGACGAATGTTAAGTGAATGCCCACTTTCCAGGCAAGTTCTTCATTACTTAGAGACTCTGAGCTGATAAAGACTTTTAGTAACTCGACGGCTGAAATTGCAACAATGGCACTGATCAACTTAATTTTTAGACCTGAGAAGCCAACTTTACCCATCCAAGCGGGTCTATCTCTGTGATTATCAATGTCGAGTTTTGAAACAAAGTTCTCATAGCCGCTAAAAATGATGATCAATAACAGTCCAGCTAATAAAGCAGTATCGACTAAAGTGAGAATGCCAACAAGCAAATCATTATTAGCTGTATTGAATGCAGTAAGTGTCATTGTATAAAGCTGCTTAAAGAATTTGATAAGTAGCAAAATCACAGCAAACAACAAGCCTAAAAAGAAAGGCGCTAGTAACCAGCGACCTTTGAAAAGGGTTGACTCTAAAACATGCTCCAGTTTATTACCAAACGACTTAGGTTCGTTCATTATGTTACCTATCAAAGAATTTTCGGCATTCTAGTCTAACCACAGCATCTGTTTCAAATAGTTAGACAAATAACTTATGTATTTAACTATTTACTGCTTTGTTCACTAAAACTAGGTTCAGCCTCTTTAAACTCGTCACTTGAACTATCATCAACTTTTGATTCTTCATCACTTTCTACAACTAACAATTGCTCATGAGCAATTTCTTCCTCGATCCGCGGGTCCATCGCTGCTGCAAGCGGCGAGCTAGTGACATCTGAATTACCCACCACATAATCACTGGCTTCTGGCTGTTCAACTTTTTGACGAGAGTTTATGAAAGTCAGTACGCCAAACATCAAGACGGTGAGTACTGCGATAGATGCATATAAGGCCTTAGGGCCGAAAAAGGTCATAGATTTTGAAATGATCGCTGAACCAAAAGCGGCGCCTGCACCAAACACCATAAGCAGTGCAGATGATACGCCAACTCGGTCTTCATCACTGACTCGAGAGTTTGCCAACGCTGACGAAAGCGGATAAAGCGTAAACGCAAACAAACCAAAAGCAAAGCTACAGGCCATCAAAACTGTCGGCTCAGCTGGTAATAAGCAAATTGCCAAACTGATCAGGCATAAAGCAACTGCGTTACTTCTTAATAAAATACTTCTAGGTACTTTGTCTGAAATCACACCCATTGGCCACTGTGCCAATAGGCCTGCAAATATGGTGAAAGACATAAACTTTGCAATCTCTGCAGAACTAAAGCCTATACCACTGCCAAAAGTGGGCGCTAGTCCATAAAAACTACCGTTGATAATGCCAGCAAAAAGTACCGCAGCGAGTGCTTGAGGTACTTTCTTAAAGTAGTCGAATAAACTCACTTGAATGGGTTTGATGGGTTTAGGGTGAATACGTCGCGTGATTGCAATGGGAATAATACCCGCAGCAACCGCCATACACACCAAGAATAAAGGAGCATAGCCCAACTCAGGAAAGCTTGATAATGCAAACTGCCCAAGCACCATGCCCATGTAAGAGGTGATCATGTAAAACGAAAACACTTTACCCCGTGACTCAGGCTCTGCTTGTTCATTAAGCCAGCTCTCTAACACCATGTAATTGGCCATCATCCCCAGACCAACACACAAGCGAAGAAATAGCCATAAATAAACGTTATCGCTGACGCCATGCGCGGCAACACAAGCGACAACTGCGGCAGTGCTTGCTGCAAAAGTACGAATATGACCAACCGATTTAATAAAGTGATAACCAAGCTTTGAGCCTAATAAAAGACCCAAGTAATAACATGAGGTGAGTAAACCGATCCAAAAGGTCGAAACGTCTTTTTGACCTAAATAGAGCGCTAAATAAGTGGTTAATAAGCCAGTGCCACTAATTAAAAATAGATTGGTGAAATATAAAGAGATAAATGATTTCATTACAAAAGTTTGCAGGCTTTTTTTGTGATACTAGAGCAACTAATCAGCTTTGCCAAGCGCTGTTATGAAATTATCTATTGCAGAGAAAATAGCCGAACTACTACTGGTTAAGTTCGGCTTAAAAGGGGAAGTTAAACTTTAAATTTCGATACGTGTGCTTTTAAGTCTACAGCCAACGCTTTAAGCTCTGAGCCCGCCAAAGCAATGTCTTTTGTTGCATCAACAGTTGAAGAGGTATGGTCACTTACTGTGATTATACTGCGGTTTATTTCTTCAGCGACTGCAGACTGCTCTTCTGAAGCCGTTGCTATTTGCGTACTCATTTCATTTATAATGGCAATGTCTTCTACAATTTCTTTTAAGGCATGATCAGCATTTTGTGCTTGTTCAACAGTGCGCTCAGCGTAAACTTGTCCTTCTTCCATCACCACAACTGCATCGTGAGAATATTTTTGCAGCTCTTCAATCATGCCTTGAATACTTTCTGTTGATTCTTTGGTTCTTTGTGCAAGAGCCCTAACTTCATCAGCAACGACCGCAAAACCTCGCCCTTGCTCACCCGCTCTTGCAGCTTCAATTGCGGCATTAAGTGCTAGCAAATTCGTTTGCTCTGCGATGGCATTAATGACCGTGGTAACATTGCCTATTTCTTCACTCACTGAACCCAGTTTATGAATCACCGCCGCCGCTTTTTCTACTTCATTAGCCAAACCGCTGATTGCCTCAATGGCAATATTTAACAGCGCCATGCCCTCACCCGCTTCTTTGTGGGCTTTATGGGCGGCATTGGCGGTATTTACAACATTATGCGCCACTTCAGACACGGTCGCCGTCATCTCATTCATGGCTGTGGCGGCTTGTTCGATTTCAATTTGCTGATTGGCCATCGCTTGCTTCGTGTCGTTGGCCACGCTTTCTAGGCTATGAGTAGAAACGTTCAGTTGCTCAACAGAGGCATTACTACTAAACGCAATATCTCTAAAGCTAGACACCATGTTGTTCAACCCTACTGCAATCTGTGTGAGTTCATCTTTACCTTGGGTATCTACCGCGAGTGTTAGGTCACCCGTTTCTTCAAGACGCTCAATGGTGCCGCCTATTCTGTCTAATGGGTTGATAATACTGCGTAATACATTGATGGTGATAATGATTGATATGATGGCAATGATGACAATGAGCACCACCATGGTCGACACTTCTTGCCAATAAGTCTCTTGAACATCATCGATATAAATGCCAGTGGCAATCACCCAACCCCAAGGAGAAAACTGTTTTGCATAAGAGATTTTATCAATCGGCGTCGAATTTGGCGTTTTTGGCCACATGTACTGTACTGAGCCTTCACCAAAGCGCGTCGCTGCACTGACCATTTCTCGAATAAAGTACACACCATTGGGATCTTTCAAGCCCGCAGAGTTAGTGCCATTTAAACTAGGTTTAACCGGATGCATCAGCATGGTGTGCTGAGTATCTATAATAAACAAATACTCGTCATCAGCGTAACGCATTGCTTCGATAACTTGTTTAGCTTCAGTTTGCGCTTGCTCAAGCGTCATTTTTGAACTGGCCACTTGCTCTGCATAAAAGCTCACTATGCCATGAGCAGTTTCAACAATGTGTTGTGTTTCAAGCTGCTTAGACTGCTTTAATTCACTGTACAGCGAATTAAGCATCAAAAAAGTAATGACAAGAATTACAGCAAAACAAGCGCTAACTTGCGCCCACAATCGCGTTTTGACAGAGAGCTGTCGCAGTGTTGTTTCCATGATTTTCCTTAAGCATTAATCCCTGGGCCCAATATGGCTCTAGAGGCATGTTTTTCGACACGAAAACTAAGCTAACAGCTATTGGATTGTTCCGACAAGAGTGATCAACCCATCTTTTGACTTATGACAAATTTTGAGAGTTGTTGACTGTAATTGAACCCGATAAGTAATGCACAGCCTGCCCTCGTAGCTTCACTCTTTCACCTTCAATCACACACAATAGCTCACCACCTCGTTTCGATGCCTGATAGGCTTTTAACTCAGTTTTATTAAGCCTTTGAGACCAGTAAGGTGCTAATCCCGTGTGAATAGAGCCCGTTACCGGATCTTCATCGCCCCCATTCGCAGGCCAAAAATAACGGGATACAAAATCATGTTTTTCGCCTGGTGCAGTCACAACCACATCCAACGGTGCCAATTGTTTTAGTTGCTCAGTACTTTGTTCGACAGTTCTAACGTCAAACTCACTGTTATAAACAGCAAAGTAGGCCTGCTGATTTTTTAGTACCTGTTGAGGCTTTATCGATAAACCCGCAATGAGGGCTTCGGGTATATCTGAAGTAGCCTCAGGTGCAAAACTCGGAAAGTCCATTTCAATATAACCATTATCTAACTTGTTGATCAGCATAGCGCCTACCGCTGATGCACTCAGTGTTACCTGCTGAAAAGTTGGATTTTTATTAAACAGCACAAACGCTGATGCTAAAGTTGCATGACCACAAAATGCAATTTCGGTCAGTGGGGAAAACCAACGAATATCATAAACGTCCGTTTCAACAGGCACTAAAAATGCTGTTTCAGATAAGTTATTTTCTGCAGCGATTGCCTGCATTAATTTTTCGGTTAACCAAGTGTCTGTGATGATCACTGCCGCTGAATTGCCGCCAAACTGAGTGGATGTAAAAGCATCCACTATGTCGATATTTAACTTCATAATTTCATTCACTTTATCTTTAATTACCAAGAAGCTAGCTGAGATTAAAAAACAAGTGAAGTGATTAAGTGTTATGCATACAATTTTGGTGGTTATTAGCAATGGAATTAAAAGAAAAATAAGCGGGCAAAACTGCGAAGGGATGCAATTAAAGGGGACTGCCCGCTTGAAGAGCGTTGTTAAATAACAACTATGGAACTAAGTACGTTAATGTTCATTTAGTTACTTAGGTTATAAGTAACTGGCTTAATGAGCGGTAACTGACTCTGTAAAATCAACTTCAATATACTCACTTATTTCTGACTGCAAACTGAATTAGCTCTTAGCAATCAATTCATTAGTTACTTTATCTATACCCACTTCACTAATACGAGAGACAATTTCTTTCTGCTTTGCATTCAATAGTGAAATACTTTCAGCAACTAGGTCGTAAACTTGCCATTCGCCTTTCTTGTTTTTTCTGAACTTAAATACAATGTCTATACTCGGAGCGCCTGGCTCTACAATCTCAGACTTAACTGAGGCAAACTTACTTTTGCTGTCTAAAACTGGTTCAATAAATCGTACTTCTTGGCCTTTGTAACTCATTAACACATTGGCATACGTGCCCGTCAGATATTGTTCAACCGCATCAATAAAACTCACCGCTTGCTCACGCTTTACTTCTCTGACGTGTTTGCCAAGCAACTTAAAAGAAACAAATTTAATATCGATATGCGGCATCAGTTGCGCACTGACCAGCTTTTTAAGTTCAATACGTTTTGTGTCTTCGTCTAAATCTTTCAACTTACCAATATCGATAAACAGCTGATCACCGACTGATTTAATTAATGTGTATGGTGTCTCGGTATTTGCTTGTTTAGAACCCGCGCCAGCACTGTATGCACTGAATAGAATTAATACCGAAAAAAATAAATACTGTATTGCAGTTTTCATAATGTGTCCCCGTTTAGTTAGTGAGTGCATGATACGAGTTTGTTTAATGATGAAAAAGACACACTTTTGCACCCTTTTGTTGCCAAAAATGCACACTAATAAAAAACCTATATATTTCAATTAGTTTTACTTTTGTTTCATTTTCAGCATCAATATCGTGCACATTTGTTTGCATATAAACACAAATAGCTTTGTGAAAATACGCTCATTGAAATGATGAGGTTCACATTAACTATGAATTTACTCCGTTTATTGGCACTCGCCTTCTTACTAACATTTACTTCAACAGCATTTGCAAATAACAAGCACGGTTATGCTATTCACTATATTCATGGCGAAGGAGACGTAGATGGGATCAAGCTTGCTTATCAGTACCACCCTGAAAATTTACTGCCTGAAGCTTGGAAAAACTTTGATTTACACTTTGAGACCAGCATTAATTTTTGGAACTATTCAGCTGCTGGAAGAGGTTCAAAAAGCAACCACGATACTAACTTTGTATTGGCTCTTACCCCTGTATTCAAATACCCGCTTACAACTTGGTATGAAAAACCCCTTTATTTAGAACTGGGTATTGGACTTGCACTGCTAGACGACACGCATTTTGCTGGTAAAAACGTTAGTACCCATTATCAATTTGAAGACAGACTGGGACTGGTTTATGACTTGGGAGATGCCAAAGTGGCCGTCAGGTATATGCATTACTCAAATGCGGGGTTCAAAAGCCCAAATCCAGGACTCGATTTTATTTCACTCTCGTATTCCAGCTTTTTTTGATTGTTTCCCAAAAGCTGTTGAAGGGTTGTGTGGCTTGGCCGCTCAACCCTTTTTTAATAATGACCTTAATTATCTAATTTTGATAATCGGTCGCTTTGTACAAGTTTGAGTTAACAACATAGACAAGGCGTCACGCACTGCGGCCACCTCGAAATCGATAATGTTTAATTCTGGCGCCTGAATACGCTTTTGTGCCACGTCTTGTAACAGCTGCTCGCCCATAAAACGCAAATGTTGCTGTGCACATAAACTATTTGAAAGCCAAGCACCTGATACTGAGACCACCCCAATATTCGGCGCTTTCTCAAAAAGTAACTGTTCAGGAATAGTGCTAAAACCATTCAAGCAAGCAATACGCCCACAAAAACGCAGATGTTGTAAATCTTCTAAGAAAGTCTCATCGCCTTGGGTATTAATGATGCAATCAAATCCCGCATTGCCAATTTCTCTTTTAATTTGCTCGCACACACCTTCTTGCTCGCAATCAAACGCTAAATCCGCCCCTAGTTTTTCAAGCCGTTTCTGATGAGGCTTTTGTGCAAATGCATACACTTGCGCGCCTTGCTGTTTGGCATATTGAATCGCGAAGTGGGCAACCGCGCCTTGTGCACTGTTGATCAGTAAAGATTCACCTGGCTGCAACTGTAGTTTGTTTAAGGCGATTAGTGCCGCCATACCAGCATTGGGTAAAGATACGGCAACCTCGCTAGGTACTTCATCAGGGATCACAGAAACACTGTGGCTAGGCACCACTGCATATTCTTTTAGCATGCCCTGTTGCGATAGACAGGCGTTAAATAGCACGCGTGAGCCTTTGTTCGGAAAAACGCCCTTTGGCGCGTCAACCACAGTGCCCACTGCATCGAGTCCCAAAACATGAGGGTATTGCCATTGTGAAAAGCCAGTCTGAGCTAATCGCGCGTCAACATGGTTCAAAGCAACATAATCGATGGCCACCAGCAATTCATTCGCACCCAATTGTGGTACTTGACGTTCGGCACATTGCAAGTCGAAAGCCTCTCCGGCCTGAACGAGTTCTATGACTTTCATTGAATTGTTAACTGCAGACATACATTTCCTGTCATTAAAAGAATCAGTTTGTGGTATCAAAACATGCCAATTATTGCAAAATAATTGCTAATTTGTCGCTTTTTGCTATTAAAACACGTCAATTCAAGTTCAACAACCTCACTGCGACAATTGTCAACATAAGGTAATGAAACCATTAAATTTATAATTTATACTTTATTTGTAGATTATTTATCTAGTTTTACACTTTCATTGGTGCCAAACTATCATCAATATTGATTTTTAGGATCGCACCGTGGATACAACCAGTCGCTTGATCATGTTACTTGAAGTTGTTGAACAAGGTTCATTTTCAAAAGCTGCCGAGCTTAGAAACATTGATCGTTCTGTTATTTCAAAGCAAGTGAGCAAATTAGAAGAAGATTTGGGGGTTCGCCTACTCAACCGAACAACTCGCTCTTTCTCTTTGACTGCTGCCGGCGCTGAAATGGTAAAAAAAGCCGCTGAACTTAGATTATTGCTACAAGATACAGTGCAACTGGCTGAAAACTACCACCAAGAGCCTCGCGGTTTGCTGCGAATTACGGCGTCGAGTTACATTGGTAAGTTTTATCTCATGCCTGTCATCAATGACTTTCAAAAGCGCTTTCCGCAAGTCACCATAGATTTAAGACACGACGACAGAGTCGTAGACATGGTGTCTGAAGGCTTTGATTTAGCATTTAGAATCGGTGAGCCTCGCGATTCTTCGCTTATAGCACGTAAAATTGCTCGTAATCGTATGCTTATTCTTGCCACGAAACAGTTTTTAGAAATCTATGGTGAGCCAAAAACCATGGCCGACTTAGAAGAACTACCTGCTGCTGCCTATTCGAGTTCACATATCCGCTTCGAATCGATCAGTTATATAGATGATAAAGGCGAACCACAAGAGCAACCAATCAATCCAGTGTTTAAATCAAACGACGGTGAGGCATTAGTTGAAAAAGTGCTTTCACATAATGCCTTTATGACTGCTCCCGCTTTCTTTTTTGCAAAACCCATGGAGGAAAGTGATCTAGTGCCCATTTTGACAGACGTGAATTTACCTGATTACAGTGCCATGTACGCCGTGTATCCACATCGTGACTTACCCGTTAGAACCAGATTATTTTTAGACGCCGCACGACATTATATTGGTGATAAAAAACCTATTTGGGAGAGAAACATTCCAAACATAGAGCGCCTTTATCAACAAAAATAACCGCAAAGCTTGCTACTTGAGCGATAACTTTTGTTTATACATGGCTTTGTCAGCATCGATTAAAACTCGCTCTAATGAGTTGTCCTGATTTAGGTCTAGGGCAACTACCCCAGAAGAAAAACCGATAGTGTGCGATGGGTAACCTTGATGAACGAATTCGTTGATCCTTTCTATTAGCTGCTTTGAATTAATTTCTTTATCACTATTAAATAGAACAACAAACTCATCGCCACCCCATCGACAAACCAAATCTGTAGACCGTGTTACTTCTGTCAGGGCTTGAGCAAAAATTTGTAGCAACTTATCGCCCATTTCATGGCCTAAATTGTCATTCACTTTTTTAAAATCATCTAAGTCGATAAAACACAGTTTTGCCTTGCGACCAAGGCGCTGAGATAATTTGCAATATTGTTCATAGGCCTCTTCAAACCCTCTTCGGTTTAGTATACCTGTTAGGGGATCGATCCGACTTTCTACTCGCAATTGGCTCTCTGTGTATAAATGCGCCAAGTCACTATTCAACACTTCACTCATGAGCTCTAATGTATTAACTAGTTGATCGGCATAATCACTTGTTTGTGTATCCATCACACATAAAGTGCCAAAAGACGTACCATCAGGCCAAAGGATTGGGTAGCCTAAATAAGAAACATAACTGTCTTCGGTATACTCAGGGTTTGAATGCCACTCGGGATGTTGTTCGGCATTTTTTACATACAAGGGCAGATTGTTTTGCACCACATAATGGCAATAAACATTTTCGTCCATACCAGCAGCGCCCCCAGGTGAATAGTGGGTTGTAGGCAACTCAGATGCAACAAGCACTTCAATACCTTTATTACTTGCTTGTGTCACGAATGCCGCAGGCGCCGAGAATAAATTGGCAACAGTGTTCACTAGTTTTTGCCAGCGCTGCCAATCTATTTCTTCTACTGATAATTCATGAAAAGATTTATAAGGATAACCGCTCATTTCGCTACTTAAAGACAGTAAACTTTTTATAAAGATAGTAGAAGAAAGTGATTTAGACCTAGTCTGCCAGCATGATGGCCATGATCTAACTTTATTATCAATTTTTTATTGAAAGTGTTTCATGTATATAAGCAATTATCATTTTTAAAGCTCAAGTTAAAATAATCGCCAATAAACCATTCAACCGAATTGGAGACACTATGTCACAGCAGATTATTGAAGATTTAAACCGCCGCTATACTGTTAAAAAATACGATGCAACGAAGAAAGTTTCAAACGATGATTTGAACATTATTCTCGAAGCACTTCGCTTGTCGGCATCATCTATAAACTCTCAGCCTTGGAAATTTGTCGTCATTGAAAGCGACGCAGCAAAGCAAAGATTGCATGATAGCTTTGCCAACAAGCATCAATTTAATCAGCTTCATGCCAAAGAAGCTTCGCATACAATTCTATTGGCTTACGACCCTCAATTTACGAAAGACAAATTCAGTAAACGTGTCGATGCCGAGGTGAGTTCTGGCCATTTACCTGCTGAAATGTATGACACTTTTATGGGCGCTTATGCTTTTGCAGAAATGAACACTGATGAGACAGGTTACAACGGCGCTTGGACAAAAGCACAAGTGTATTTAGCTCTGGGTAATTTACTGCACGTACTTGCCAGAATGGGGATTGCCTCTACCCCAATGGAAGGCGTTGACTCTGAACTGTTGGGCGAATTATTTAAAGAAGATCTAGACGGACATATCTGTGAAGTGGCCCTTGCAATTGGTTACCACAAAGACGGTGAAGATTGGAATCATGGTTTGCCTAAAGCGCGCTTACCTCGTGAAGCAGTCATTAGCGTGATTTAAATGCTATTTTGGTAGTTGCTTATTAGGCGACTACCACTTTATTTCTACCGTTTTGCTTCGCCTTGTAAAGTGCTTTATCAGCGGATAAAAACACATCGTCCACATCATTATGATTGGCACAAACCTCAGCCACACCAAAGGAGCAGGTCACTTTAAAGTTTATTTGCTCGCCTTCAATGGCTGTATTCTCTATTGAAAGGCGCATGCGCTCTGCAACGACCCCCGCTTGCTTTGCATCCGTATTAGGTAACACAACGGCGTACTCTTCGCCGCCAAGTCGGCCTACTAAATCGTATTCTCGCACTTCTTTTTGTAACACATCGGCTACTCGGATAATCACTCGATCACCCACTGGGTGACCGTAGGTGTCATTTACTTTTTTAAAAAAGTCGATATCTAGAATGAGTAAAGATAAGGGCGTATGTAAACGCCTTGCTCTATTAAATTCTATCGTCGCTTTGTCGAACAAAGCTCTACGATTACTCAGCCCTGTGAGTTCATCTGTTGTGGCTTGCTCATGTAAAACCTCATTCAATTGAGTCAATTGCTGTTTAGCCACCTCAAGTTCAGTGATATCCATTCCCAGTACAACATGACCGCCACCTGAAAGTGTCATTCGCTGCATTTTGAAAAAACGGCCATCAACGGTATCCGTTATAAATTGCCGCTCAGGTGTGCTTGACTGCATTCGCTCGACATTTTCTAACCAGGCTTTTAAGTCATCCGAGTCTATTTTTACACCCACTGACTTTGCATGCATCTCGCTTATCACTTCAGACTGTTTGCGCCCTAAAATCGACTCGACGGGCAATCCAAGTAGCTCAGCCATTTTGTTGTTGCAGTATTGATACACAAAATGTTTGTCCATCATGCCGACAGCAACGGCAGTTTCATCCATGATCTCTTCAAAAGGAATTTGGATCTCTGCCATTAAACGCATACCTTGAGTTCGAACAATACACTTAATTATAGACAAGCTTTATCAGACTCAAGGTTCAATGCGCATAATTTGTCAAACAGGCAAGTGACCCACTTTGACTAAAATAATGGTTTCTTGCTCCACAAAGGGGTGATGTTCACTCATGTGAGGACTGCGTAACCATGTGCCTTCTGGGTACCTTCCTTGCTCATCAATAAACTCACCACTCAAGACTAGTATTTCTTCACCACCAAAATGTTTATGGGGCACAAACTGCTCGCCCGCAGGCCATTTCACTAGTGCAGTGTGTTCATGAACAAAACTATGCAATGGCATGACTTGTAAGTTACCCTGCCCTTGTTGCCACTTGTTTTCTAAGGTGTGAACTCTTATCGTTTCGGTGTCTTGTTCGTCAAACTGATTGAGCTTAACGAAGATAACGCAGCCCTCTTTACTAAATGGTGCATGAACGCTGTTTGGCGGATTACGGATATAGGTCCCTGCTGGGTAATCGCCAAACTCGTCAGAAAACACGCCTTCTAGCACAAAGATTTCCTCACCCATAGGGTGAGGATGAGGCTTAAAAGCAGAACCCGCGTCATATTTCACAATACTTGTGGTGTGTCCTGACTCTTTGTCTTCGCGCTCTAAAGGTTTGCGCCACACACCTTGAGCAGGGCTAGGCTGCCAAGGCATATCTGCTGTTTCTATCACTAAACGTTCTAGAAAGTTCATATTCAACATATTTATCTCCTACAAAGCACAAGATGCTAAGTGTATTAATTTCTACCCGCCATCACTCCGCCGTCCACATCTAAAATGCTGCCTGTGATCCAACTTGCATCATCTGATAATAAAAAGACGATACTGTTAGCAATATCATTTGGCTCACCCACTCGTCCGATTGGGTGAAATGCATTAAAACTGTTCAAGGTAGTGTCTATGTCTTCAGGCGCAATAAAAGAGCCATAAATCGGCGTTTTAACCACAGCTGGAGACACCGCATTAACGCGAATTTTGTCGTCCGCGAGTTCCATAGCCAAATGCTGAGTAAAAGCATGCAAGCCCGCTTTTGCCATTGAATACGCCGACGAAGGCGTCGCTTTGATGGCTTGTTTTGCCCACATAGAACCAATATTCACAATGCTACCGCTACCCGCTTTTTGCATATTCTTGACAACCGCTTGAGTCAGTAGAAATGTTGCTTTATTTAAATCATGGTATTGATTGTAATCAGATAAAGTGTGCTCAACAAAAGCCAGCGGTGAAAAGTAGCCAGCTGCATTCACTAAGTAACCATAGTCTGTAGTTGAGGCTGTAATTTTGCTGGCAAGTGCCTGTACAGCATCAATGTCATATAAATCGATCTGTGTGCCAGTGACTTGACCTAAACGGCTCAGCTCACTGACGGCTTTATCGAGTTTTTCTGCATTATTCGCTAATATCTCTACATTAAGTCCGAGATCTAATAGTGCTTTTGCCGTCGCAAAACCCATACCACTAGAACCGCCAATAATCATCACTGTGCCTGCATTTGAAAATTTCATATTCACATCTCTTGTTTGTAAAAGTCGTGATAATATTAATTTTACGAAAAGCCTCTGAATAGTAAGCACAATTTGGTTAGGTAGGTACTTTTTGGTACATCTTTATGACAGCAAACGAAAAAATATTTCCTAGAAAATTAGCGCCTCAATCTAGCGCACGCATGGTAGAAACCATTTATGGCTGTAAATGGTCTTTAACTGTGTATCAATTATTAGATGAAGGCATAAATCGCCCCGGTGAAATGGTCCGTCAAGTTGAAGGGCTAACCACTAAAGTGCTTAATCAATGTCTCAAACGTAATGTCGAGTTTGGCATTTTAGAAAAACAAGTATTCAACGAACTGCCTCCTCGCGTTGAATATCAAGTCACTCCATTTGGTGAAAAGTTTTTAGCCATTCTTGAACAGTTAGAGCATTTACAGAACGAGATAGATTTATTTAAAAACGAGTAGAGTCAAACTCTTTAGATGCATATAAGCATTTATGTAATGACTTGAATAAATCGCAACTAGAAATCGATACTGTATAACATTACAATCAAGCTACCGTCACTTAAATTGTAAATAAACATGGCTTACTCAAATACCGCCGAGCAGCTTGAAGTAGCATCAAGCGTCTCTGTGTCTGACGAGTTTCAAATACTCACTGACATCTACAACGAAAACATCAATATTGCGATTTGGGAACACACTTTATCTTCTGACATTTTAAAAGAGTCGCAAAACATCATCGAAAACGCGCCAAGCCTTCAAGAAGTAATAGCTGCTGAACCTGAAAATGCATTTGAACAATTAAGCGGCAGCCATCGTGCCTTGAAAGCAAGTCCAGCTTTGTGTGATCACATCGCAATTCTAGTCGATATGTTTTGTACGTTGTTTGAAGCCAAACGCGCTGGTGTGCGTTTATCGGTTTTAGACAAAGCAATGTGCCCAAAATTTCATGTCGACAAAATCCCTTGTCGCTTAGTCACCACTTTTGAAGGCGTGGCCACAGAATGGCTACTCAACGAACATGTTGATCGCTCAAAGCTCGGTGCGGGCAGCCAAGGTCTTGATGACGAGCATTCAGGTATTATGACTGTGCAAAATGCCATTCAAACACTTGAAGCCGGCGATGTAGCCTTACTAAAAGGCGAAGGTTGGGCTGGTAATGAAGGTAAAGGCTTAGTTCACCGCTCCCCGGGTTTAGCTGAAGGTAAAAAACGTTTGTTGCTGACGCTCGATTTGATTGATTAACCTCACTTTTACTTTCTAAAACCCCTTTTAATCTGAGCTTTGCAGCCATTCAAATTGCAAAGCTCTCATTTATATACTCGTTCTATTTTTACCCACATTAAAATTTAACTATACCTTTCATAGATTTATTCAAAGTTATTATTTGCTGTCGTATAAATTGCGGGTATTCTTCGTTAAGTATTCGTAATCAATTTCACGTTTTTAAGTGATGCTATTAGCGTACATTCACAAAGGTCTACAGCGTTATGAAAGTAAATGCCGATTTAATTATTGAGCTCAGACAAAAACAGTGTTGGTCTCAAGATGAGCTAGCCATTGCAGCAGGGTTAAACTTACGAACAATTCAAAGAATTGAAAAAGAGTATACGGCCTCATTGCAATCTAAAAAGGCCATCGCATCGGCGTTAAACATTAACTTTGCAGATCTGGACTACGAGGAAACGTCCATGAAAAAGCAATACGAATATAAAACACTCGAAATAGAAAATAACGAAGGTTTTTTGGCTGGCTTCAAAAAGGCAAAGCTACCTGATTTACAGACGATATTGAATCAAGAAGGACAAGATGGTTGGCTGCTCGTTCAAATACTCACGCCTGAACTCGCACAAAACGCATTAGTTGGAAAAACCGGAAACTTACTTGCTATCTTCCAGCGAGAAATCACTCACTGATAAAATAACTGAGGCGCAAAGAAGCGCCTCATGAGCTTAACTAACTCTCAGCTTTATCAGAAGTAATAACCCACGTTAATATTCAACCTTCTTTCAAAATCGTCACTGTTGCCAGCAATCGAGCCGCCAACAAAAGGCTGGTTTTTCGCATGCACCAAGTCAACATACGTAAACAACGCCCCAGCTGATATCGACATACCAGTAATGTTCATCCAAGTATTGGCAGTATCATCTGATTTGTTATAAACGGTGCCAAAATCGTTATAGAAACTCAGTTGAGAAATAGGGCCAATATCTACCGATAAATCATAAGACACAGCAAGATTAGTGCTGGTCGCCTCACTGGCAATGGTGTCATACATGGAGTTAGCACCCACAACAATTTGTGTCACATTGTCTATGTGATATTGATACTGAGTATGTTGTAAATGCACGCGCCATTGACCAATATGCGTCGAAGCATGCAGCGCCCAAGCAGTATGGTCGCCTATACGACTCACGCCATCATGCAAACCGCCATCGAGCGCTGAAAAACCCACATGCGTTGTGCCAAATTGATGTTCAAGTTGATAAGTATAACGACCCACTAGCGTGTTATATTCAGCTAAAGTCGTTGTTGGCGCATCATGGATGTTTTCATCACGTAGCCTGATCCCTAATGCATCGACTGAATAGCGATCTTTACGCTCTTCAGCACCGCCATCAACGCCACCATGTTCGTCGTTTTTGAAAAATGCGATGTCTAATACGCTATTTTCGGTTGCCTTATGTTTTAATACCAGTCCTAGGTCATAATCTTCTTGCAAGCCAATGAAGTAATTAGGACTCATAAAGTAACTATGAAAGCCACTATGTGGTGCATTGCCAAATGGCACTGGCGCTAAGCCCAGTTGCCCATGCCAGTCATCACTGAAGTCGTAATCTAGATATGCAAATTTAACCACACGCATATAATCTAAGAAGCGGATCTCTGCATTTACACCGATGTCTGCAATGTCACCTGAGAAATTCAAGCGCACTAAATCAAAGTCGATGTCGCCGCCACGCTTTTCATTGTCATCGTCATACGACACCATGTTGTAGTTAAATCGAATAGCACCACCGACATGAATATCTGGGGCAGCATTTACCACCACCTCTTTGCTGTTATGCGCTTTGATCTGTTTTACTTGCTGCTCTAGCACAGTGATTTGTTGCTCTAACTTTTCAAGCTCAGTATTAGCTGTATTGCCTGCAGCCTCAACAGAAGGTGATACGAATAATGACGACATCATAGAGGCGCTAGAAAGTGCCATCGCACAAGCCAACAAACGAGGTGAAAAAAGAGACATAAAAGCGAATTTCCGAGGTGAGAGTAATAAAATTCGCGCAAGCCTAGCCTACTCTTTTTGTGTATTCAAATTAGGGAAAATTGCAAAACTGCTAGTGATGTAAGCGAAGAATTTAAAGGCTGTTTAAACTCGTAAACAATGTAAATGATAAGAAAATTTGTGCTGTTTAGCACCGCTACACAAGAAGATAAGAAACCAAGGTTATACAATTAAATACACTAAAATTCATGGGCTTGATATCTTCTTTTACGTAATCGATCATCAAGCGTAAATTCTCTGTAACTTTAACTGCTTTAAAAGCTCAATTTTCAGACGTTTAAACCCAAGTTAACTGTTTGCTCAATGTTTAATCAAAAATATAAAAAAGAGCGCCGCAGCGCTCATAATTGTACTCAATTTTATGAATTAGAAAGCATACGTTACTTTTAATTTCACATTGCGTTCGTCCCCAGGCATACCGCCTAAGAACATAGCCTTGTTGTAATACACTTTGTTGAATAAATTGTAGATATTCGCTTGGATTTTCCAGTTGTCGTTGCTGTAACTGACACCTGCATCAAATACGCTATAGCTTGGTACATACCCGTCAGGAATACCGAATGAAGTCGAGTGCGTGCTGCGGTTATCAACATACTTGTGACCTAAACTGAAGTTCATTGCCTCAGCGAGATCAAACAGTTCTTTTGAGTAAGTAACCCAGCTCCCTACCGTCACATAAGGCACACCTTTTTGACGTGTATCGAATGAATCGCGGTTTGGATCTTTCTTATCACGAGCATCTTGATAGACCGCATTAAAGTTAAGCTTCCACTCATCAGTCAATACTGCGTTAAGGTCAAGTTCTACACCTTTAGTTTGCTCTTTTCCATCAAAGTAGCTCTTTGGCACGCTTGAAGCTGACACACCCTCTTCATAATCCGGGTTTGCATACTCTAAATTAGTACGGCTGCTTTCAAAAACGATGAATGAAGCGACAAGTTGATCATCAAATGCTTTTACACGTAAGCCGATATCGTTTGAAACTGACTCTGAATCTTCACGGTCATTCTCATTACCATAAATAGTTCCCAGTACACTGTATGCCGTGCGACCTTTGGCATGGTTAACAAACATAGATACATCATCTGTAAACTTATAGCTCGCACCTAAGTTAAACGTTAAGCCGCTATCTGAGGTATCTTGCTCTGGCGTTGGCTCTGCAGCACTTGCGCGGTATCTGGCATCTACACCAAAGTGCTCATAATTTTGCTTGATACGGTTATACGCCACGCCTACTCGCGTTGTAATGCCATTTTCAAAATAAGCAACATGCTGTGCGCCTAAGCCCCACGCATTCACTGTTTTATTGTAATCACTGGTTTTTAACGGATCGTGATCTTCAAAACTGCCGGTTGCCCAGTTCGGATTACGGATATCAAAAATGTAAGGTAATTTACCTTGGTAAATCACGTCACCCTCTTTGTTTTTAATGACTTTATCAGCATCATAAATTGAGTATTGCTTAAAGCGGATATCACGATCTTCGTAGTTTGCGTTGACTAAAAATTCATTATCAACATTGCCTAACGTAAAGTCATAGCGAAGATCGGCAAAGTACTGCCAAGATTGCTCTTCGGCTTCTACTTTACGATATTCTTGACGACGGGCAGCATAAGGATAAAGTACATCATCAACCACTAAAGGTGCACGCGGATCAGCATTGATGGTGCCACGACGGTTCCAGTATACATAGTTATACGCACCGGTTTGGCGGGCAAAGCCAGAATCATAGTTACGGAATTGCAGTTGGTGGTTTAACGTTAAGTCATTAGTGAAAGCAATATTGTGCGTCAGTTTTACACGTAACTCTTCGCCTTCATTGTCTTTTGCCATTGGCGAAATAATACCGTTATGGCCGAATGTATAAGGCGTTAAACCATCATTGGCTGCCAAAGAGTTTGCAAGCTGTTGACGCTGAGCATCCGATAATTGCACACCTTTGCCTGCAGGATCATTAATTAAATCTTGCCAGTTCGCTTCACCTGCGGTTTTGCCATCAACAGATTCGGCATTATAAATTCGAATTGGGTGACCAATTGAGTCAACCGCAATGGCATCTTTGATATATGCCGTTGAAAGCATAATGTCTTGCGCATCACTGAGCACATATTTAAAGCTGACATACGCTTCGTCTCTGTCATTGCTTAAATCACGGTAGCCATCACTTCGCTGCGTTTTAACCAATACACGGTACGCCAGATCATCAGTAATGCCAGCAGTTGAGTCCATTTCTACAGAGTAACTATTCCACTGACCCAACTCAGCAGTTAACCCATGCTTCGCTTCAAATTCAGGCTTTTTCTCAATCAGGTTGATCACACCACCGGCACTGCCCATACCATACAAGCCTGTTGCAGGGCCTTTTAGTACTTCAATTGACTCAACGTTGGTCAAAGATCGTGTTGGGTTAAAGGTATTGCCTAAACCTGCACCGCCATACATGCCATCGTAGGTATAGTTAGCACCTAAGCCACGCACGACTAGGTTATCACCGATGCCATAGTTGTTACCTGCTTGCGTCACACCACTGATATTACGCACAAGATCTTGCAGATTTGAAACGCCTTGTGCGTTGATAAGTTCACTGTCGACAATCACAACCGCCGCAGGTGTTTCCATCAGTGACATATCTGACTTAGTGGCTAGACCCGAGTTCATAACAACTTGGTTTTGGCGACCATAAACACTGATCACTTCAATGTCAGAGCTGTCGGTTGCCGAGTTATTATTTGCATCTGCTTTTGCTTGCGCATAAGTGAAAGGTGAGACCGCACAAGCGGCTGCGATGAGAGATAAGCTAAATTTTTTCATTTTTGGAATATGTGCTCTAGTTTCAAATCGCGCAAACTCTAAATAAAAATAATTATCATTGCAATGATCATTATTAAAATATTTTTATTCGCTCAATCCTTAACCGAATGTGTGATCTTTATGTTTCTAAAAACCCCGAAACAGCAACAAAGATCGAAACAAACTCTTCCAGTTCATTAACTTAAAAGACGGTTTACGCTTCCTTAAGAAATTTAAGTTTTTCTTAAGGTTCGAGATTTAGAGTAATACCAATCCTCTTAATTAAGTTATCTATTTTGAGGCAAGGAAAACTGGTCGATGGCAAGGCGAAAATTTTGCTATTTAGTTGTTCTAAATAAGAAATTTTTAACGAAGCAAGCGTCAGTTTTAATCCCTCAAAATGATTAAAGTATTATTGAGGATTGGTATCAAACTATTCCAAATCAAGAGAGTTTTGCCATGTTAGCTAAGAGCATTGAATTTTATAAAACCGCTACGGCGTTTTTGCCTCGCTATCAACTGCTACGTAATGATGGCTCGGCTCCACAAGTGTGTGAGTTTATTGAAGCTGGATATAAAGACCGTTTTGATGCCTCAATCAAAGTCTCTATGCCCTACATTCTGCGTTTAAGCTTTTTATCAAAGCAAGCCGCTATGGGCGTTCGCAGTGCTAACTCGCCGCTATTCATCGAACAGTATCTTGATAAGCCAATAGAAGACTATACGCAGCAATATTTTACTTTTAACGACAGAAGTAAAATCGTCG
Organism: Pseudoalteromonas sp. NFXS53; assembly: GCF_056629255.1. Lineage (NCBI taxonomy): Bacteria > Pseudomonadati > Pseudomonadota > Gammaproteobacteria > Alteromonadales > Pseudoalteromonadaceae > Pseudoalteromonas > Pseudoalteromonas sp. NFXS53. The sequence goes on from NZ_JBWVBR010000002.1 coordinate 263,471, forward strand.
AATACGGCAGCTTGTACAGCAATGGCCATAAGCTTGCGACCCCTCTTTTCATGTTAAGCACCCTAGCGTTAATGAAAAGCGGCGTACAAGCCTTGGCGTTTTGCGCCACCCAAGGCGTTGCCAATATCTTAAAAGGCTATGGCTTAACATTAACTCATTTAGCCAAAGCCGATCCAAGCAAGCTTACAGCCTCAAACAATGACTGGGGTCGTTATTACGATACCAAGCCGCAAGTGTACTTATTGAGCTTGCCGCAAGTCGCCCATGTGGTGAGTAACACCCCGAAATACGCGCAAATGTTCAAACTGATCAGCCCTTCAATCAACAAACTGGCTGCGCAAATCTCTAAGGAAGCACTATGTTAAACACCACTTCAAACACGCCTTTTGCTTCGCTTTTAACTGCGCTGCGTGCACACCCTGCCAATGACATTGCCGTGATAGCTTCTGAGCAAAGTCTGACTTATGCAGAGCTGGTTAGCCACATTATTGCTTTTAGCCGCCAGCTCGACAGTGCCAAAATTAGCGCCTTTGCGCTGCAAAGTAGTAATAGGCTAGCTTGGTTGATTGCGGATTTAGCAGCCCATTGTAGCGATAGATTAATTGTGCCTGTGCCCGACTTTTTTACCGAGCTACAAAAACAACATTTGTTTGAATCGAGTCAAATTAAGCATTTACTCACCGACGAGGCTGCACTACAGAACAAGCCTTTTGCGTACGATTTTAATGTTTTATCTATAGAAACTATGGGTGAGATCAACTGCCCAACAGGCACGCAAAAAATCACTTTTACGTCGGGTTCAACAGGCTCTCCTAAAGGCGTGTGTTTAAGTAAAGAAAATCAACTGAACGTGGCACAAAGTTTAGCGACCACCATTAATGCTGCGACGGCTCTCAATAATTCGAGCAACAGCGATAAAGCAAAACACTTATGTTTACTGCCCTTTAGCACCTTGCTTGAGAATATTGCGGGCATTTATGCCGTGCTGCTCAGTGGCGGTACTGTGGTCATTGCCAGCGACGAACAAAGAGGCTTCAAAGGCAGTAAACTTGTCAATCCACACGCATTACTGGGCGCTATTTCAAGCACTCAACCTAATACCTTAATTTTAGTACCTGAGTTGCTAAAACTGCTGGTAACCGCAAGTAAGCAAGGTTGGCAAGCACCAAGCAGCCTGACTTTTATTGCTGTTGGCGGCGCGAAAGTGGATGGGCAATTAATTTCGCAAGCTCACGCCCTTGGCCTACCGGTTTATCAAGGCTACGGCTTGTCTGAGGCAGGCTCTGTAGTTGCCCTCAATACGCACATTATTGAGGGCAATAATGCTGCGGGCGAACTACTTGCGCACAGCAACGTGAGCATTGAAAACGGCGAAGTGATTATTCACAGCAACTTATTCTTAGGCTATCTCGGTGAGCCTGAGTCTTGGTATCCAACACGTTTCTCAACTGGCGATCTGGGCGAGCTTAACGGTAATTCGCTACAGCTATCGGGTCGTCGTAAAAACCTCATTATTAACGCCTTTGGCAGAAACATTTCACCCGAATGGCCTGAGTCACTGCTCGATGCCACAGGCGCATTTATGCAAGTTGTGGTACTCGGCGACGGCTATCCGGCACTGACTGCAGTGGCATATCCGTTTGCGCCACTAAGCGATGAGCAACTGCAAGGTTGTTTGGCACTGGTGAATCAACAACTGCCCGATTACGCAAAAATCGCACACATCTTTGTGCTTTCGAGCCCAATCAGCGCTATCAATGGCTGCACCACAGCCAACGGCAAATTTATTCGCTCCGCCATTGAACACGCATTTAAACAACATTTAGACACTTATTTTAATCAAGCAGCCCACTTTGCTCACCCGCAATTGGATGCAACTGCAAAGCTTGCTTAGGAGAATACTTATGAGCTTTTTTAAACAACTGGTTTTAGAAACAGAACAAGAACGCGCTTACTTACTGGGTTCTCCAATTATTGCCCGCTGTTTTGAAGGTGATATTGAACTAAACGACTACGTGAACTTTTTAACCGAGGCCTATCATCACGTAAAACACACAGTGCCTTTACTGATGACCCTTGGTGGCAAACTTACTGAGCAACAAGAGTGGCTGCGCGAAGCAGTTGCAGAATACATTGAAGAAGAGCTTGGTCATCAAGAATGGATTTTAAACGACATTGCAGCCTGCGGTTTTGACAAAGAAGCAACTCGTCGCTCTGAGCCTTTACTACAAACTGAGCTGATGGTTTCTTACGCCTACGATTTAATTACTCGTATCGAGCCCGTGGCCTTCTTCGGCATGGTGCATGTGTTAGAAGGCACCAGTGTCACTATCGCCGATATGGCCGCTGCAAAAATTAAAGAAACCCTAAATTTACCGAATGCTGCATTTAGCTACTTACGCTCGCATGGCTCACTGGACCAAGAGCATGTGAAGTTTTTCGAAAACTTAATGAATAAAATTGACTGCCCGAAACAGCAGCAAGCCATTATTCGCAGTGCAAAACGTTTTTACGTGCTGTATGGCAATATTTTTAGAGCATTAGACCTACCAAAACAAGGAGCTGCTGCATGAGTACAACACACCCTTTGTGTTTGCTAAGTGGTGCCAGCGGAGGCATAGGCGAAGCCATTGCCTTAGAGCTTGCGTCCCAAGGCTACACGCTCATTTTAACGGCCAGAGATACCAGAAAGCTCACCGCTTTGAGTAATCAATTACCCGGCGAGCACTATAGCTTTAGTGCCGATTTAACTGAGCAAAGCGCTCGACACGATTTATTGTCATTCTGCGCGCAATTAGGCGAGCTCGATTTAGTGGTCAACTGTGCGGGCACATCACAATTTGGTGCCTTTGTAGAGGGCAGCTATCAAGACATTGAGCATATTTTTAATGTCAATGTCACTGCAGTGATGGCGCTTAATCAATTGCTACTACAACAAGCCAAACAACGCCCGTTAACTTTGGTGAATGTCGGCTCGGCCCTAGGTGCAATTGGGCATCCTGGTTATGTGAATTATTGCGCCAGTAAGTTTGCCCTGCGCGGCTTTACAGAAGCCTTAGCGCGGGAATATTCAGGCTCAAATAAACGCATTAAATACCTTGCGCCTCGCGCCACAAAAACCGCGATTAACTCGCAACAAGTCAACGACATGAACAGCGCTCTTGGCAATCAAGTCGATGAGCCTGAAGTGGTCGCTAAAGCCTTAGTAGCACTGATTAACTCAAATAAACGCCGCTTAACCTTGGGCTGGCCCGAGCGCTTATTTGTACGATTAAACGGCGCACTACCGGAAGTCGTTGATAATGCACTTGGCAAAAAACTGAAAAAAATTAAAACCTTCTTTCAACCTAGTTTGGAGAAACTATCATGAACTTATTCTGTAAATTATCAGTAGCGACACTATTTTGTTCTGCATTAAGCCTGCAAACAAGCGTTGTAAGCGCCCAAGAAAACAGCTTAAACGCCATTCAAAAGCAATGGGTACATGTGAACTATCAACTTGAAGATGACGCCCAACTTGACGCCTACAAAGCGTTAATTAAAGACACCGAAGCCTTTAAAGCGGCAGAGCCAAATAATGTCGATGCGCTGATTTGGTACGGTATCGTGCAATCAAGTTATGCCGTAGCAAAAGGCGGTTTAGGTGCTTTAAAGCATGCTGAAAATGCCAAAGACGCATTCGAGCAAGCTCTTAAAATGAACCCGAATGCGCTATCTGGCTCAGCCTATACCAGCTTAGGCACCCTCTTTCACAAAGTACCAGGTTGGCCGATTGGCTTTGGCGATGATGATAAAGCAGGCGAGTTGCTGCAAAAGGCGCTAGAATTAAACCCACAAGGTATTGATCCTAATTACTTTTACGGCGAATACCTTTATGATGAAAGAAAATACAAACAAGCAAAATTGTATTTAGAGCGCGCCAAACAAGCCCCTGCTCGTCCAATGCGACCTGTGGCGGACGAGTTCAGACACCATGAAATCGATATGCTGATGGCGAAAGTCGATAAAAAATTAAACAAAAAGAAACGCTAAATGCGATTACTCTTAATTGAAGATGATGGGCCTCTCGCAAGAGGCCTAAAAACCTCTCTAGAAACCCAAGGCTATGCGGTCGACTGGGTGGCACTTGGCAAACTCGGCATTGAGTCAGCTGCTCGGATTGATTACCAATTGGTGATCCTTGATTTAGGCTTGCCCGATCTCGATGGCCTTGAAGTACTCACTAAGCTCAAAACGCACAATGCCACATTACCTGTGCTTATTCTTACCGCACGCAATGATATTAACAGTAAAGTTACAGGCCTTGACCAAGGCGCCGATGATTACCTTGCCAAGCCTTTTGATGTTGCTGAACTTATGGCGCGTTTGCGAGTGTTAGAGCGCCGCAATGGCACCAATACGCAAACCAATATCGTGGTCAACAATGTGGTGTTAAATACGCAAAACAACCAACTTATTGTTGATGGCAACGAAGTCAGCTTATCGCGCAAAGAATACATGGTGCTGCGCGCATTGATGGAAAATTTAAATCGTATTCAGTCAAAGTCGAGCCTGGAAGAAAAGCTCTATAATTGGGGTGAAGATGTTAGCTCAAATACCATTGAAGTATACATCAGCAACTTGCGTAAACGCGTCCCCAAAGACTTTATTAAAACCATTCGTGGTGTGGGTTATATAATTAAAAATTGATGTCGATTCAAAAACAGTTACTCAAACTCATTCTCGCCATGGTTGTGTTGGCGACTTTTTTCGCCGCCTTGCAGAGTTATCAGCAAAGCGACCGCGAGCTTGAGCGCATTTTTGATAATCAATTGGCACAATTTACCCACACATTGGTTGCCTTAACACACAACAAATCGCCCATTGAAGACAACCAGCATGTTTTTCAAATTCGTTACGCTGATGGTCGTTTGGTACAAAGCCAAGCTTTAATAAAAGCAGCCAAACGTTTACCTCGCCCTTTTCAAGCTCATGCTATGCAAAGTCAGTCGCAACACTTTGATACGTTACAGCTTAAGCGCTCAGAAGCGAGTCAATTTTCCGAAGCTGGATTTTGGGGGCAACGCTGGCGTTTATATGAAAAACACAATGATGCGTATTCGGTGCTTGTTGCCGAGCCAATTCAGCAGCGCATCGACGCTTCTGAAAACTTATTGCTAAGTAGTATCTTGCCTATTGTGTTGACCATTCCCGTCATTGGTTTATTTATTTTTTATATTATTCAAAAAAGCGTGCAACCCGTTGCCGATTTAGGCATGGCACTCAAACAAAAAAGTCACCGTGATTTAAGCCCACTTAACACCGAGCAAGTGCCGCAAGAGCTGCAATTGGTGACAGACAAAGTCAATGATCTCATGGCACGCCTTGATAGCGCCTTTGACCGCGAAAAACGCTTAACCGCCAATATTGCCCACGAGCTTCGTACCCCCATTAGCGTGCTTACCATCACCAGCCATAACTTGTTACAGCAGATCAAAACGACACATATTAGCGAGTCACAACTGCTCGAGCTCAAAGCCCAAGTTGCCAGAATGGCGCAAGTGGTTGAGCAAATCATAGCGCTATCGCGTTACACCCCTGAGCATTTTGAACAAAGCTTAACGGCCGTTGATTTAACTGCCCTGTTGCAAGAGTTGATTGGTCAACGCTACGAGCAAATCGCCGACAACGAGCAAGATATAAGCCTCGACGCCGATAATATTACTGTGTTAGGGGAGCAATTTGCACTTACCACCCTATTCGACAATCTTTTAAAAAATGCCATTAAATATGCGGGCAAAGGACAAACTATTGTGATGCAAACCGTTGCAGCACCGAGCGGATTCATTGGCATCGAAGTGAGCGACTCAGGCCCAGGCGTAAAATCCGATACCCTGGCTAAACTGACCACACCGTTTTATCGTGACGACACCAATAAACATCAAGCAAAAGGCTCAGGGCTCGGTTTGGCCATAGTGCAACACATTGTCACGCTTTTAAATGGTGAGCTCAAAATCGCCCAAAGTGCTCTTGGAGGCTTAGGCGTCACCATTTACTTACCGGTTGCAAAACCCGAGCAAGCTAGCCAAGGAGCGAAAATATGAGTTTACGCCCACTTTGGCTGAGTTTATTGCTGGTATGTAGCTTTTCGAGTGTTGCCAAGCTTGAAGCGTTTTATATTGAACTGAAAGATCATATTTTTGTGCCCGAGCGCATCGAGCTGCCCGCCAATAAAAAAGTTAAATTGATCATACTCAATCGCGATACGACCGCAGAAGAATTTGATAGCTTCGACTTAAACCGTGAAAAAGTCTTGTTTCCGAATCGCAAAGCCGTGATTTTTGTCGGCCCTTTGAAGCCCGGTGAATACGAATTTTTTGGCGAATTTAACCCCGACTCTGCCAGAGGGTTTGTAGTTGTGAAGGAGCCAAGAGATGTTCATTAATACCGTGATTATCTTTTTGCGCGACTTACTGCCCATTTTTATTTTATTCACTTATGTACAAAACACCTTTGCACCGCAGTATTCCCTGAAACAATTAGGCGCATTGTCTGTCGGTGCTTTACTGGGCATGTTCGCCTTCGTCGCCAGCTCTGCAAACATCAGTGAATGGTTCGATGGCATTGGCTTAGAGCTCAGTCAAAGTGCCTTACTATTAATCAGTATATTGGCATTGCTCGTTGCCGCACACTTTAAAAAATGGCCATTGCTCAGCTTATCTATTGCCTTATGCAGCTTTGCAATTTTAAAACTTGCGAGCTTTTACGTGTATTTTTTAACCGCATGGCAAGGTCATGGCTCATTGCAAGTTTTACTAGTTGCAGGGTGTGTCGGCTTTGGTATTTCGCTCAGCTTTGCAGTGCTTTGGTCATTCTTTCTAAACGAACTTAGCAGCCGATTTGGCCAATTCATTAACTCGCTCGCATTTGCCAGCTTTGTCGCAGGACATAGCGCACAAATTAGCGATAACCTTGCGCAAGTCGATGTACTCGGTGCGGGAGAAACCTTGTTCGATATTTCCCATATCGTCGCTGACAAATCAGAGTACGGTCATTTACTCAGCGCCTTATTTGGCTTTGAAGCAGCGCCCACCAGCGGCTTTGCTTTGTTTTATCTAATCATTATTGCTTTGTGTTTTACTGCGTTTAGCAGACACAAAACTCATTTTACTAAGGAGCCAGCACGATGAATAAATCATTGCTCGGTTTTTTATTACTACTGGCTGTCACTTGGTTTACACCTTTTGCGCACGCCGATGGTTTGGTCGTCGATAAGGTATATCACCCCTATGTGCTGGCCAACGAAAAAGAGTTTGAATGGCGCATTATGTCGAGCCAAACGGAAAATAAAAACCGCCTAGGTCAGCGCTTTGGGTATGGACAGTCATTTGCTGAAAACAAAATGTTGGAGCTCTATGTCATTGGCGAGCGTGACCAAGATGATAACTTTGGCGTTACCGGCTACGAGCTCGAAATGCGCTGGATGCTCACAGAGCAAGGTCAATACAGTGCTGATTGGGGGGCTATTTTTGAATTTGAAAAGCACAATGGCGAAGATAACTTTGAAGCCACTTCTGGCATCGCTGTTGAAAAGGAGTTTGGTAAGCTCAGTGCAACTTTAAATGCCTTTTTAATTTATGAATGGGGCAACAGCATAGAAAACGAGTTTGAAACCGAATTCAGAGCCAAATTCAGATATCGCTATATGAGCGTGCTACAACCTTCAATCGAAATCTATTTAGGCGAAGATTTTGTCGGTATTGGCCCAGGCTTTATGGGCACTTACCGCTTCGAAGGGCAAAAACAACTGAAGTGGGAGGCAGGTTTTATCAGTGAAATTTCACACTCAGGAAAAGATCATACTCTCAGATTTGCACTGGAGTATGAGTTTTAAGCCAAAGGAACCAGGTATTGACTAAAAATTACATTCAATGGCTTTTTTTAGCCATGGCCTTGTTTCAATGGCCAATGATTTTGTTTCTAAAACTTTTCCAGGTAAGAGCGCGACTTCTATCTCGAGCGGCTTAGCAATATACTTTTGTAAAAGCCTTTGAAGTCCTGCCTCATCAATACTTTCAAATCTCTGTTTTAAGGTATCCCTTTGCTCTTTAGTATGCTTATGCCTACTGAATTGAGCTTCGCTGAAAGCATTTACCCATGAAAAATAGGCATTTTTAGTATTACTATTGTATTTGTCGACTAATTCTTTAACTCTAGGCAATGCACGGTTATACATGTCATGATCTTCTAAAAGAGCAAAAGTAAATAATAAATTTATACCCGAATTTAACTCCCCGCTTTCATATTGGCTGATCTGAAAATTACGATACGCCGCTATAAAAAAACGATTCGCCTTTGTCACTTCGTTAAACTCAAGTGCCATGACACCCAAATTATTATTTAAGATCGCAATAGCCTTTTTATTATTGACCTGTTCCGCTAATTCGAGCGTACGTTGAAAATAGTCTCGTGCTTGACTGTTTTTCGCATAATGGCGAGCTATACCTCCTAAGCTATTGAGTGTTTTCATTTTGTCTGTCGACTTATTAGCACTTCTTAAAGCACAAAGTAGCACTCCTTCAGATTGAGAATAAAAACCACCTCGTCTCAACCACACCCCGAGGTTATAAAGAATATTGAAACGCCTTTCTTGGAAAGCTTTTTCATCTACACGACTGAAGAGGGATGCAAAAGAAGGCTCGGACGATTGATGTTCGTGCAGTAATAAAGACGCCAGTACCGTTATATGATGGTACTCGATAATTAAGTCATCACTTTTTAGTTTTGCCGGATCTATTTTTTGAAGTAAAAGTAATGTTTTTTGAGGGTCTGAATTCAGAAAATACGCCGCTTCATTTATGCGATATTCATCATCTTGAACTGCTTTTTCTGCAGAAACAGGTGAAAAAAAGACACTCAAGAAGAGAATTAAAACAAAGCGGGTGATAGTCATAATAATATCTTTATAAGATGAACCATCTCTATCATAAATAATTTTATAATGACTATAGCAGTTAAATTGTAAACATATGTTAAATTTAGAATTTACACTTAACTTTGTATTTTTTTATTCCAAATTATCACATTAGCAAATGAAACTTTTGCAATAATTTCAAAAATACAACAAGTGCAAAAAATACATAATCAAGTTCAAATCACTCTTCATTTACTGAAATAATCAACGAACTCTCTCAAATTAACAACTAAAAATTGTGTTGTAAATTTAACCACTTAGATCTATTGTTATTAATGCATTATTTTTGTTTTTAAATAGAAAGGAATTAACATGAAAAAAACAGCAATAATTTTAGCAACATTACTCACTTCAGCATGTGCCTCTCAGCCTTGGTCAGAAGTATCAGGTAACTTAGATCAAACAGCCAAGAAAAACCTTTATAGTGCTAACATCATTGGAGTGAATGGCGAGTCAAACGTCAGCCAGCTTAATAGACGAACTGTTGAACCGGGTAAAGTTCAATTGCGCTTATCTACAACTAAGCCGAGCCTAACAGTCGGTAATGCAATTGCACAATATAACACCAAAACTGTCGAATTAACGCTTGAACCTTGTGTTCGATATTACGTAGTCGCCGAACACACAAATAGCTCAAGTTTCAACAAGAAAGAGTGGCAACCGCTAGTTTTAAAAAAGCAGCCAATTAAAAGCTGTCAAAAACTGCTAAACAAGAAGCCTGAAGAATTAACGTCAGACTTAAAACTTTCTATTTAATGGTTTTAGCCCCGTGACTGTTTTACGGGGCTAAAAACGATTTTAGATATTATCTTTTATCAACCTCAATTTCGCCATCTTTCACGACAAAACTGACTTGCTCCATCACTGAAATATTCTCTAACGGGTTACCTTTAACGGCGATAAAATCGGCATACTTGCCAACCTCTAACGAACCGAGTGACTGCTCTTGTTTAAGCAAAGTAGCTGGCGTAATAGTCGCCGCCTGTAAAGCTTGCAACTCGGTCATACCAAATTTCACCATACGACTAAACTGTTTACCGTTATCACCATGAGGATAAACCCCCGCATCTGAGCCAAACACCATTTTTACGCCCGCTTTAACCGCTTTGCCAAAACTTGCTCGTTGCTTAGCACCTACAACACGCTCTTTGTTTAAGCTTTCTTCTAAGATACCGGCTTTCTCGCCTTCACCTAAAATATACTCTGTGTTGTAAATATCCATTGAGAAATAAGTGCCGTGTTTTTTGGCAAGCATAATAGCTTCATCATCTAAGAAGCTCACATGCTCTACTGAATCTACGCCCGCTTTGATTGCTGATTTTATACCCTCAGTACCATGAGCATGAGCGGCAACGGTTAAGCCACGTAAATGTGCCTCAGAAACAATAGCGTCCATCTCTTCTTGAGTATATTGCTGGGCACCCACTTTAGTGCCTTTAGAAAGTACACCACCAGTTGCACAATACTTAATCACATCGACACCAAATTTAATGTTTTCACGCACTTTGGCACGCACCGCCCAAGGGCCATCAGCAACCCCTTTAGCTGTTACGGCATGTTCATGGGTCAATAAATTATTATCACAATGCCCACCAGTTACACCCAGCGATGGGCCTGAGGCAAAAATACGCGGTCCTGGCACATCACCATCATAAATTGCTTGTTTTAATGCAATATCTGAATAACCCACAGCACCTAAGTTACGCACAGAGGTAAAACCAGCCTCTAAAGTTCGTTTTGCATTACGAACACCCGTAATTGCAGCACGCTGCGAAGTACGTTGTAACCGTTTATAACCATGAACTTGAGAATCACTGGTTAAGTGAACATGCATGTCGAATAACCCTGGTAACAATGTATGTCCCGGTAATTCAATGACTTTATAATCACCCGATACTTTTGAATGACCGCGTTTAATTTCAGAAATTTTATTGTCATCAACCACAAGCGTAACAGGCTTTATAAGCTTGCCTGTTTTAACATCGAGTGCCGCGTCGGCATGAATAATTAAGTCTTCAGCTAATGCTGACATACTCGCTGTAACAGCGAAAATGCTTAACGCAATTGAGGTGAGTTTCATCAGGAGCCCTTGTTGTTTTAAGTGTTGTTTGTTTTCACAAATCCTATTAATTCATAAAGTCTTTGTTAATGCGAGCTTTTGCGATTTTTATAAAACCATTAACTTATATTAATTTAAGGTACAAAAATTTCTAATTTAGCCACAAAAACAACTTAATTATTTAACCAACCTCTTACTTTGGAGAATAAAATCTAATTTATTATTGCAGAATTATTACGCTTTGCTCTATAATGCCCTCCCAACCGAATAGCAGCATGATGCTGACCTTCATTTTATAAAAAATCATTTGTCATGGAAGCGATCGCCCTTTTAAGGTGATGGCGTTTTTGTGCGCGCGTGTTTTATAAATTAAAGTCTCATTTCTCTGTTATTCCACTAGGTTGGCGAGTCACCTCGCAAGAAACCAACACACACGAGATTTAAAACACTGTTTCTTGAGGAATAAATATGAGCACCCCTGTACGCAATTTATCTCCTATCGCTGCGGCGATGGCCTTTGCACTGACCAGCTTCCCTTCAACTTCGGTAATGGCTGACGAAGCTAAAGCTGAAGACAAAAAAATCGAAGCAATTACAGTAACAGCAACTAAACGTTCGCAAGTTATTTATGAAGTGCCAATTGCGATGAGTGCATTCTCAGGTGATGACCTTGATTCACAAGGTATTTCTGACATCACTGATGTAGGCAAGTTTGTTCCTAACTTAAATATCACAGGCTTCTCAGCGGGCCACAACTCATCTGCGAACCCGTTCATCCGTGGTATTGGTCTGCAAGATCACCTTATCACTACAGATCCAGGCGTAAGTGTTTACGTTGACGGCGTGTACTTAGGTCGCCAAGTAGGTCAAAACTGGAACCTAGCAAACATCGAGCGTATCGAAGTGTTACGTGGTCCTCAGGGCACTCTTTACGGTCGTAACTCAATCGGTGGTGCAATCAACATCATCACTAAACAGCCAGATCAAGCAGCAGTCACTAAAGTAAGTGCTGAAGTGGGTACTCGAGGTCGCTTAAAAGGCAGCATCTTCACTAACCAAGCAGTGACTGAAGACTTAGCGTTTAACTTCAACATGGGCTTTAACCGTCGCGGCGGTTTAGGTGAGTTCATCAACTTGCCAAATGCTGAATACGATGTGGGCGAGAACCAAGAGTTCCACGGCCGACTATCTGTAAAATACAATGCAAGCGAAGATTTACGTTTGGTATTCACAGCAGATGCAAACGACGGTGAAGGCGGTACACGTCCATTCACAACATTAATTGACGAACTACCAAACGGTCGTTTAGCGCAAAGCGGTTTAACAAACGCTGACGTTGCAGCTGACCCATATGACAATGCAACCAGCACAATCGAAACTGCAACCGTTTCAAACAAAGCAAACGGCATTTCTTTAACAGCTGAATACGACATCAACGCTGACCTAGGTACAAAATTCATCTTCTCTAAGCGTTCATCAGAATACAAAGCGGGTCTTGATGACGACGGTACAGCAATAAAACTAGACCATTACCCAGAGCGCGGCACAGCTGATCAAACTTCTGTTGAACTACAATTAACAGGTTACTTAGGCTCAGTTGACTTTGTAACGGGTGTTTACTGGTTTAACGAAGAAGGCAGCAACCGTCAAAGCGACACTGAAGCACAGTTTGATGGCGGCCCTACAAAGCTTGAGCTTGACCAAGAAACGACAAGCCGCGCTGTATTCGTAAACGTAGGTTACGATGCAACTGACGACTTACGTCTATCTGGTGGTGTGCGTTACACAGAAGATGAAAAATCAGCTTCAACAAACGTATTTGACCCAGTAGGTACAATTTATTCAAGCCGCGAATGGGACGAAGTGTCTTATGAAGTCGCTGCAAACTACACGTTTGAAAACGGTCTAAACTGGTACGGTACAGTACAAACTGGTTACCAATCAGGTCAGTACCCTGCGCGTCCTTACTTCTTAATCGGTCAATTCTTCGGTGCAGGTGGTTTTGATAACCCAGAAGCTGCTGCAATTGTACGTGCAAACAACGCATTCATGGCAAGTGATAACATCAGCGCAATCAACTACGAAACAGGTTTCAAAGGCCAGTTAACAGATGATTTCAGCATGAGTGTGGCATTCTTCAACACAGAATATGACGACCTTCCTTACCAAGTAAACACGTCAACAGAGACAGGTTTTGATACGAATAATCTGATCGTTGAGCAAACGTCTCGCGGTGTTGAATTTGAAAGCACTTATTACGTAACTGACAACTTCACGCTTCACTCAAGCTTTGGTTTTATGGACGTAGACGTTGAAGAACAAAATGGCGTGAAGCCAGTTGCACCACTTACACCAGAGTGGACTGCATCACTTAGCCCGTCATACACGTTTGAACTTGAAAACAACGCGACAGTAACAAGCCGTTTTGATGTATCTTTCCGTGACAGCATGTACGGTGAGCCAAGCTCAGACCCACTTCGCATGACGCAAGTTGATAGCCGCACAACAGTAAACTTCGATATCTCTTACGCGCCTGCAAACGCAAACTGGGATGTATCACTTTACGGTCGTAACATCTTTGATGAGCGTTATGATGATGCTCGTATAAACACAGGTGACTACCTACTTGTTATCAAGAGCAATGATGCAAGCGAGTTTGGTGTACGCTACCGCGCAACATTCTAATTCGCAATAAAGCTAATACCAAAAACGGGGCCATGTGCCCCGTTTTGTTTTTATAACTTAATCTCACCCGACATAAAGTCGGTGCTACCGATAATTAAGGTTTTACTCTCCCCCTAATTAGCTTGGCAACAGGTCTTTCGAAGAGCTGATAGCTGAGCGTCGCCGCCAACACAGATAAACCAATAAATATCCATAATTGCATTAATACAGATACTTCTAACTTAACTACTTGCGTCAATATTGGCATATGCAGCAAATATAAAGAGAACGAAATCTTGCCAAGAAAGTCGCCGAATTTGTTTTCTAAAATCACATTCTTATCGGGCACTAAATACACCAGCGCAAAGAAAATAGCCGACATCATCAGTAACACTTCATAGCTGAGCCACATACGATACACGCTATCAAAACGAACTGGGCTGAGATCAGGGTATAGCAATACAATGCCACCGAGCATCAAAACAAAGCCGTGGCTTTTTAAATAGTCAGGAATATGGGCTTTGCCGTAATGTAAGCCAAATAGCACGCCCACTAAAAAGTACGGCAGACTTCTAAAAATATGCAGATCATAAGCAAGCTCAAATAATTGCCCAATTGGCCTTGGAAAGTTAGATAAAAATAGTCCGATTAAACAAGTGAAAACCAGTAAATGTACGTAGCCAAAGCGCCACCGCGCAATGCCCCAAAGAAGAACAAAAAGTAGATAAAAATGAATTTCAGGGGCAATAGTCCAAAGTACACTGTCGCCTTTTAAAAACAACAAATGTGACAACAGAGCACTGCCATCAGGAATGTCATATAAGCTTTGAAACCCTAGCTGTAGCGTGCCAAATGACACCAGCACCACTAACAAATACAAAGGTAAAACCCGGGCAATACGCGCCATTAAATAAGTTTTAACCTTGACCGTATTAAATGGCTTGTCAGCATACAAGTACGCCATTAAAAACCCACTTAACATAAAAAACAGCATGACGCCGTACTGCCCTGCTCGCCCTCCTAATATGCCACCCAACCAGTCGGTTTTATCACTAAAGTGAGTAATTAGAACAATGATGGCCGCAAGCGCACGTATAGTGTTAAGTCTTCTGATCTGCAAACTAATATTCTTATTTTTATAAAGTTTCAGCTAAAAACCCTAACGAAATTAACAGCCTTTGTCATTTTTATTATTTGGCCTCAGACGCCTCTTCTTTTTGAAAAGTGACATAAGCTTTTGTGACTGGAATGGCGATTTGCGAAAACAGTGCACTGCCCCATAACAAATTACCAATTAAAGAAGGCACAAATGGCACAACAACCAAAGTGATCATCGCTAAAAATACGCCTAGGAATCGAATTTTGGCTGTCGCAAATCGATGTGCGACTCGATACTCAATATTCTTTTGTATCCAAAGTAAGCTGAGCAAATAAACAGCCAGACCGATACATCCGATCGTTGCATACTTAAGTGGGTAAGGTTCCCAAAACCCGACTTTAACTTCTCCTGATAAGGCTACACCTATCATTACGGCAGCCAACATAACCAATAAGTGGGCCAGCCACCAACTTACAAGCGTCCACTTTTTTGTATTTTTAGGCTTACCATTGCCTACAAAATCAAAATATATCCAACATAAAACAAATACAGAGATCCCACCAAAAATGAAGTTAACTAAAACATCAGGGCTTACTTTATAAATGCCTTTCTCAGATAAGGTGATCACCAACTTAAAAAAGCCTTCTCCAAGCACAATTAACACAAGTAACGCGAATCGCTCTGACATATGACCAAGGCGGGGTAAAAAACGACTGCATTCTAAAACACCTATTTTTGGTAGCATGTACAAAAGTTGAATGCTGATTATGCCAAGAGCAAATAAAAAGTAGTTGTAAGGTGCTGGAATAATCGCACTTACGGTAAAAAGAACCGCCAAAGCCGCAAAGTTTTTACTGACTTTATTTGCCAATACAGTTTCTTCAATCCCCAATCTATCGGTTCGATAATATAAATAAGCAGTTATAAAGCGGTTTGCTGAGTAGGCAAGAGCAAAGTACATCCACCCCTTTTCATGAATATTGGGAATAGAAGCAGCCATGATCATAGCGGTGACAATTTGGCTACTCATAATAAAACGGTGTTTGATGTCGGTGCTGACATAGAGAGAGTTGAAGACACTGGAGTCTGCCCAAGCAAACCAGACTGCAATAAATACACCTGTAAAAACTGCAAAACCACCGGGATTTAAATGGTCGCTCAAGTAATTACCGAGCAAGAATATAATGACCACATGGATTAAGTCATAAAATAACTCAATCCAATGAACATGATCATGTTGATGGTCACTGTCCATGTGATGCTGTGGTGCTTTCCACATTGGGTGTTTGTCTAAAGCCATTTTTTATACCTGTTATTGCTTTAGACTAATTTTAGATTGGCTGTTTAATTTAACAACTAGTCTCTTTTTAGTAACCTAGTCTTCTTTCAAGATTATAACTACCAACAAAACCGGTAGGCCTAGTCGTAAATGCCTGCAAAGGTTGGGTCTCGTTCGTAACATGCCATAAAAGCATCAACCACATAAGGGTCATACACAGTGCCGCGCCCCTCTTTAAGCACTTTAATAGCCGCTTGCGCTCCTCGGGCCTTGCGATAAGGTCTATCATTTGCCATTGCATCAAAAGTATCGGCCACTGCGATAATTTTTGCTTCTAAACAAATTTGATTTTCAGTAAGTCCTTTAGGGTAACCGCTGCCATCAAGTCGTTCGTGATGCTGACCTATCATATCTTGAATAGGCCACGGGAAATGGCACTCCCTAAACATCTCAACACCATTACTACTATGCGTTCTTAAAAGGGCTAGTTCTTCAGGTATGAGTTTAGAGGGTTTAGTTAAAATAACACTGGGGATATTTGATTTACCAATATCGTGAATTAATGCGCCAATATAAAGTCCCATTCTTTGCTTTTCAGGCAGAGCAAGCTTGGTCGCAATTTCCGAGCAAATATAAGCAACATGCTTTTGGTGGTAAGCTGTGTAAGGATCTCGCATCTCTAAGCTATGCGTTATTGCTTTGAGCATTTCAAGCAATATTTGATGTGGACTATATTTTGAGAATTCCTCTTCTAAGAGTTTTTCTCGTCTTTTTATACCTTCTATTTTTTCGCATGCAATAGTGCATAATTCAGTAATTTTTGCTTCTAAGCTTGTTATTACTTTTTCAGAGTATCCGTCAGGATGATTACCTATGCCCAATACACCAATAACTTTTTGACCTTCAAATATCGGAAATGCAGCATGGTTTTGTAGCGGAAAATGCCCTTCAGGCAGGTCGTTTTTATGTTTTAAATTTGGATAGTCATTATGAAAAATAGCTTTTTTCAAACGAATAGCATCGGCCCAAATGCCTGCTTTTTCTAGAGGGTAATGGGAGTCGGTAGAGGCTGAGCAAAATTCCAAAACACTTTTAGACCAAATATTTAAACGCAGCGTTTTAGACTCTTCATCATATAAATGAAAATAACCAATCTGGCTGCCACTTAAAGCAACGATGATTTCCAAAAAATCCTGGTACACTCCACGTACCGTGAAGTATTCATGATTCAATAACGTATGCCTTAAACTTGCTTCCATAAAACCTCCCTATTACTTACCTAAAGCATACGTCATTTATGCTCTATTCTCCAAAATTTGGGCAAACATCCCCATTGCAGGTAACGCCATCATCTAACTTTATATTTTCCGCTTTCAGCTGTGTATTATTACTTAAGTCAATTTCGGTTAAGTTATTACTCTCTAGATGCAACTTTTCTAGAGCAACATTGCTCGATAAGTCTATTTCTGACAACCGATTATTAGTCAATAAAAGTTCCAATAAGGACGTTTGTAAAGACAAATCTATATCAATTAAATCATTGAAGTTTAAGTTCAGCTCCTTTAACTTTTCATGCTTTGAGAGATTAATTTCAGTAAGGCCCATACTGTAGAGTTTTAATGATTCAAGCTCTGTATTTGCGCTCAAATCTAAGTTAGATAAATTCTTGTTACCGCCCAAACTCAAGGCTATTAATTTGCTGTTATTAGCCAAATTGAGCTCTTTTAAATCGTTGCGAGTGCTACTGCTGCTTGATGTATACAAACTAAGCTCAGTTAAAAATGTATTCTTTGACACATCGATACTGGTTAAATTAGTCTCATAAAGGTTTAACTCTTCAAGTAAAACATGCTTTGAAACATCAATATTACCTAAATCATTCCCACCCAAATTAAGCACTTTTAAAGCGAGGTTGTTAGAAATATCAATGTTACTCAGGCCTGTTTCATACAAGCTCAATTCTTCTAAATCGGTATGTTTTGAGACATCAACCGAGCCTAGTGTGTTTCCTCCCAAGTTAAGCACTTTTAAAGCGAGGTTGTTTGCAATTTCAACTTGAGACAAGTTGTTTCTATACAGTTTAAAAGACACTAACTGTGTATGCTGACTTGTATCGATATCGCTTAGTTGGTTACTGCCTACACTTAGCTCGACTAGGTTTAAATTATTAGCAATATCAAGTTCTTTCAGTTGGTTTTCATACAAACTTAAACGCGTTAGCTCTGTATTGTTTGAGATATCAAGCGTCGTTAACTGATTACCAAACAACCTTAAATCCGTTAACTCCAGATTATTGGATACATCTACTGATGAGATTAAGTTTCTTCCTAGGCTTAAAACTGACAATGCAGGGTTTGCCTGCGTATCAATTGCTTGAAGCTGATTGTTCGATGCTCTTAATTCTTCAAGTGCAATATTGTTTGAGATATCTAAATATGACAGTTTATTGTTGTCCACTCGCAGATCTTGCAGCAGAGGTGCGTTACTCACATTAAGCTTCGTAAGTTGGTTGTTTTCCACTCTAAGCTCAATGAGATTTGTGTTGTTCGAGATATCTAGCTCTGTGAGCTGGTTGTTCGAAACTCTTAATTCTTCAAGAGCAGTATTGTTTGAGATATCTAAATCTGACAGTTTATTGTTGTCCACTCGCAGATCTTGCAGCAGAGGGGCGTTACTCACATTAAGCTTCGTAAGTTGGTTGTCTTCCACTCTAAGTTCGATGAGCTTTGAGTTGTTCGAGATACCTAGCTCTGAGAGCTGGTTGTTCGAAGCTCTTAATGCTTCAAGTGCAGTATTGTTTGAAATATCTATATCTGACAGTTTATTGTTGTCCACTCGCAAATCTTGAAGCAGGGGGGCGTTACTCACATTAAGCTTTATAAGTTGGTTGTCTTCCACTCTAAGCTCAATGAGATTTGTGTTTTTCGAGATATCTAGCTCTGTGAGCTGATTTTCATACAAGCTTAAACGCGTCAACTGAGTATTTTTTGAGATATCAAGCGTCGTTAACTGATTACCAAACAACCTTAAATCCGTTAATGCCTGATTCTTTGATACATCTATCGTTGAGATTAAGTTTCTTCCTAGGCTTAAAACTGACAATGCAGGGTTTGCCTGCGTATCAATTGCTTGAAGCTGATTGTTCGATGCTCTTAATTCTTCAAGTGCAATATTGTTTGAGATATCTAAATATGACAGTTTATTGTTGTCCACTCGCAGATCTTGCAGCAGAGGTGCATTACTCACATTAAGCTTCGTAAGTTGATTGTTCGAAGCTCTTAATGCTTCAAGTGCAGTATTATTTGAGATATCTATATCTGACAGTTTATTGTTGTCCACTCGCAGATCTTGCAGCAGAGGGGCGTTACTCACATTAAGCTTTATAAGTTGGTTGTCTTCCACTCTAAGTTCGATGAGTTTTGTGTTGTTTGAGATATCTAGCTCTGAGAGCTGGTTGTTCGAAGCTCTTAATGCTTCAAGTGCAATATTATTTGAGATATCTAAATATGACAGTTTATTGTTGTCCACTCGCAGATCTTGCAGCAGAGGTGCGTTACTCACATTAAGCTTCGTAAGTTGGTTGTCTTCCACTCTAAGCTCAATGAGATTTGTGTTGTTCGAGATATCTAGCTCTGTGAGCTGATTTTCGTACAAACTTAGATACATTAATTGTATATTTTTAGCAATATCAAGCGCCGTCAGTTGATTACCATAGAGCCTTAAATCCGTTAATGCCTGATTCTTTGATACATCTATTATTGAGATTAAGTTTCTTCCTAGGCTCAAGACGGTTAATGCAGGATTGGCCATAGTGTCAATTGCTTGAAGCTGATTGTGCGATGCTCTTAATTCTTCAAGTGCAATATTGTTTGAGATATCTAAATATGACAGTTTATTGTTGTCCACTCGTAGATCTTGCAGCAGAGGTGCATTACTCACATTAAGCTTCGTAAGTTGGTTGTTCGAAGCTCTTAATGCTTCAAGTGCAGTATTGTTTGAGATATCTATATCTGACAGTTTATTGTTGTCCACTCGCAGATCTTGAAGCAGGGGGGCGTTACTCACATTAAGCTTCGTAAGTTGGTTGTCTTCCACTCTAAGCTCAATGAGATTTGTGTTGTCCGAGGCATCTAGCTCTGAGAGCTGATTTTCATACAAGCTTAAACGCGTCAACTGAGTATTTTTTGAGATATCAAGCGTCGTTAACTGATTACCAAACAACCTTAAATCCGTTAATGCCTGATTCTTTGATACATCTATTATTGAGATTAAGTTTCTTCCTAGGCTTAAAACTGACAATGCAGGGTTTGCCTGCGTATCAATTGCTTGAATCTGGTTGTTCGATGCTCTTAATTCTTCAAGTGCAATATTGTTTGAGATATCTAAATATGACAGTTTATTGTTATCTGCTCGTAGATCTTGCAGCAGAGGTGCGTTACTCACATCAAGGTTCGTAAGCTGGTTGTCTTCCACTCTAAGTTCGATGAGTTTTGTGTTGTTCGAAATACCTAGCTCTGAGAGCTGGTTGTTCGAAGCTCTTAATGCTTCAAGTGCAATATTGTTTGAGATATCTATATCTGACAGTTTATTGTTGTCCACTCGCAGATCTTGAAGCAGAGGGGCGTTACTCACATTAAGCTTCGTAAGTTGGTTGTCTTCCACTCTAAGCTCAATGAGATTTGTGTTGTCCGAGGCATCTAGCTCTGAGAGCTGATTTTCGTACAAACTTAGATACATTAATTGTATATTTTTAGCAATATCAAGCGCCGTCAGTTGATTACCATAGAGCCTTAAATCCGTTAATGCCTGATTCTTTGATACATCTATTATTGAGATTAAGTTTCTTCCTAGGCTCAAGACGGTTAATGCAGGATTGGCCATAGTGTCAATTGCTTGAAGCTGATTGTTCGAAGCTCTTAATTCTTCAAGTGCAATATTGTTTGAGATATCTAAATATGACAGTTTATTGTTATCTGCTCGCAGATCTTGCAGCAGAGGTGCGTTACTCACATCAAGGTTCGTAAGCTGGTTGTCTTCCACTCTAAGTTCGATGAGTTTTGTGTTGCTTGAGATATCTAGCTCTGAGAGCTGGTTGTTCGAAGCTCTTAATGCTTCAAGTGCAGTATTATTTGAGATATCCAAATCTGACTGTTTGTTACTGTCCACTCGTAAGTCTTGAAGCAGAGGCGCCTTACTCACATCTAGTTTAGTAAGTTGGTTGTCTTCCACTCTAAGCTCAATGAGATTTGTGTTGTTCGAGATATTTAGCTCTGTGAGCTGATTTTCATACAAACTTAAACGCGTTAGCTCTGTATTGTTTGAGATATCAAGCGTCGTTAACTGATTACCAAACAACCTTAAATCCGTTAACTCCAGATTATTGGATACATCTACTGATGAGATTAAGTTTCTTCCTAGGCTTAAAACTGACAATGCAGGGTTTGCCTGCGTATCAATTGCTTGAAGCTGATTGTTCGATGCTCTTAATTCTTCAAGTGCAATATTGTTTGAGATATCTAAATATGACAGTTTATTGTTGTCCACTCGCAGATCTTGCAGCAGAGGTGCGTTACTCACATTAAGCTTCGTAAGTTGGTTGTTTTCCACTCTAAGCTCAATGAGATTTGTGTTGTTCGAGATATCTAGCTCTGTGAGCTGATTCCCCGTTAGCACCACCTTTTGCAATGCGGAGTTATTTGTAACATCAATACTGTTCAGAGATGTATTGGTCACAGCCAGCTCTCTAAGTGCTATGTTAGCGCTGATATCGATTTGTGAGAGTAGGCTATTTTCAATGTGAAGGGCTGTGAGCTGAGTGTTCGCTTGTAAATCTAGGTTTGTAATTAGTGTATTGACAAGTGAAATACTTGTTAGGGTTGGATTTTTTGAAACATCAAGTTGCTGAACCTGGCTATTTACAAGCCTCAAAGTTGTAAGGTTTGGCAGTGATGGTAATACATCTAACGAAGTCACCTCACTATCACAAGCAAGTTCGGCAATATCGGTTGCATACTTATAACCTGAGGCCTGTGTACATGCCAATAAAGCCGGATCTTGTATTATCTCTGCAAGCACCAGTTTTGGCTTGAACACCACTTTAACCTCACAGTTTTCAGTCACGGGCGCAGTAACATATACATTATTATCTCTTAATTCACCGCCACAACCACTTACCGACTCAACTAGCTGATCTTCATTAGGAGAAACTTGAAAGCTTTGAATTCTATTTTGGATCACTTCAGCTGAGCTGGGGGAGATAGTGCCTCCCGCTGCTACGTCCGTCGAAACCAGAAAAGGTTTTAGTTTAAAACTGACTTTTACGACACAGTTTTCATTAATTGCACCAGTTGTATATGTGGTTCCCGATAAACTTCCGCCGCAGCCAGAAACAGCATCAATCACTAATCCATCATCGGGGGTAATTTCAAAGGTTACTGTCTCACCCGCTTTCACTTGAGCTGAATTTTTATCTATGCTGCCATTACTATTAATATCTACAGAGACAGAATACGTCTGAATTGAGTCAGTCGAAGTATCACCTTCTGAGCCTGAGCCACCTCCACACCCAGATAAGGAGACTATTGCTAATAAAAATATGCTCAGATAAGACCGCTTCATAACTATTATCGTCTATGTAGATTTAAGAGCCGTTATTGTAACGTGAACATCATGAAAAAGCTTCCAGCAACAAGCGCCCTGAAGGCCCCAGGGCGTTATATTTTTTAAAGGTGTTGATTAAACCATTTTGCTGATTCGTTAACCTCTTTGACTTGGTCATAGAAGCTAAAAATGGCAGTATATTTGATATTACCCATATTTCTTGTCCATTTATAATCACATAGTATAAAAGACAGAAAAAACGAGAGTAATCTCACTAAAAATCAGAAGCTTTAAACCTTCGCTAAAAAGAAAATGGCGCATTATAACATGCGCCATTTTGAGGTTTATAACTAGCAAGCCAGAATAAATTTTATTGTAAAGAAAATTTACTAATTTTAATATTATCACCTTAACTTTAAATATTTAATCTGGCGCATTACCAAAGGAGTAACGGCATTCATTATCATAAGCCTCTCTGCCTTTATAGTAAGCTCTTACTGTTCCAATAAAGTCTTTACCAACTTTAGAATAGCCGTAGAATTCATATTTACCAGAATCATTTTTATCTAAGGTAATACGCTCTTTTTTCTTTAATAATGTGTCTTGTATAGTTAACTGTATTTTTTCATATGCACCTGTTTTCGGTGTGTATGGTTTATAACGCCCTGATAGCATATATTGTTTATCCAGCAGAAAAATATCAGAGGTTGATGCTGAACCAATTATTTGTCTATTCGCAGTCCTGACGCAAGTCGAATAATATGGTTCATATTCACCATAAACATCTCTCTTTATTTCCATATAAAGAACACCATAGTGAATGAAACTTGAAGTACCGCTTGGCATGTCGGAGTTAACTTCATTTGTTGGAAATGAGACAAAGCCTTCTGGACGCTCACCTGCACCGAATGAGTCACCTGCACCAAATGAATCACCTGCACCGAATGAGTCACCTGCACCGAATGAGTCACCTGCACCGAATGAGTCACCTGCACCGAATGAGTCACCTGAATTGATATTGTCAACTGAATTTTGGGTAAAACCTGAGTTATGCTGAACAACCTTGTTAACTGTGTCAGCCACTGACTCACCTACATGCATAGTGCCTATTGCTAATGGTAAAACTGCCATTATATTAAATTTCATATATCTTCCTTATGAACGTTACAACGCTATTTCTTTATTAAAAACAATAAATATTTATCAAGATTAGACTTTAACTCAACTAAATAATCCCTTCGCTTATCAATTGGAATATGATTAACATGAGATGAAATTACTAATAAAATATATTTAAAGGTACCGCTTAATAGATAGTTTACCTTCCTGAAATCTGAATTTAACGATATATCTTTAACCAAGTTGGACATTAACTTAACAATACCCTCTATAGACTTTTCTTCTCGTAACTTCATCATGAGAGCAGCAGCTAAATCAGATGCAATGTCTAGTGTATCATCAGATTTAATTGCTTTTATTGAATGAAACTGAGCATATTGTCTTATGTCATTTATAACGTTCTCTTTATGAAGACTTGGAAACTTTAAGTTCTTAAAGTATTCAACCTTAGTTCCTTCTATCTTCGCACCGTTACTACAATTTGTAACCGTAAGGGATGTATCACTAACAATAATCTTTTGTTGTACTAACCTAGATTCATTAAATATTCTCGAAGTTGATACTGTATCTTCAAAGTTCCCTTTTACACTCATTTCAGCCAAAAATACTGAGCTTGATAAAGTACTGGCTTCATCAAAATAAGCTGAGTGCTTACTGTGGTGGTATTTAGGGTCTGCATAACCATAATCACAACCTAACAGAAATATATTCTTAAACCCTAAACGCAGCATTGAGCTTAAAGCCATATTAGTAACCGTTGGATTACAGTTATACAGGTACTGTAGATTAACAAACTCTTCTTTTAACAAAGAGGCTCCGAGATCATTTGCCTTTGCAAATATAATACGGTTTTCGAAAAGCTGAATATATTTTGGAAACACAGTGTTTAAAGCAATAAAAATAGACTTTTTATTTGCCAATTGCCTAGCTTGTTCTTTTTTTATGTACAAACTTTCAGGCGAACGTTCCATTTCAACGTGAATATCAGGCGTAATCCCATTTTCGATCAGGGCGTTTAGCGAAGTTCCGCAGGATACAATCAGCACATCATTCTTCACAGAGTGTAAATGAGATATATCGTCATCCAAGGATGGTCCATTGCCAGCAATTATGATTGGTGTGCTTTTGTACTTTTCAAACACATTTGAATGGCTACTAATTTGATTATGATGACTATTCTCTATTGTATGAGTTAGACTCATTAACTCATCTTCATAAAAACCCCACAGACTTGCAGCACTATTGCGCCAAACTTTAAAATTTTTAAATATCTTGTCAAACTCCGGTGAGCTGTAATGACGAAAAAGGCTGACATCTGCAACCAGTGAAGGTTCGTGATTATTTACTAAATTTATAAATTCCCTAACGAAATCTTCGTAAGTTTTAAAGGTAAAGATTCTTAGCTTACCATTTCTTTTTTCACAAATATTTTTTATGTTACTCAAACAAGTATGATGTGAGGCAAGGGCTAACTGCTCAACATTCGGTTCAATAATGATCACATCTGAGTAGTTTACCTTTTCTAATAAATGCGTTACGTGATACCCAGCGCCAAGACCCAAAATGATTAATGTACCTCTTTGCGGTTTTGAGTTTTGCTGCCAGTTTAATTTTTTTGCCGCTTTATTGAGGTTATTAATAATTTTTTGGTGCACATAATCATTATTATCTAGAGTTTGAAGACTCATGCTTAGGTGCTGCGGATGATTTAAGAATAAACTTACTTGCTTATAACAAGATGCTTCAGCGTTTTCGCCGTAAAAATCTAAACATAAAGAGTTAATTTCAGTTTCTGTGAAGTTTTCTATACTTTGAGCAACATCTACCGAAACCTCTGTTGATATAAGCTTTATATTGTCCCTTAACATATTATCCTTATATATCTATACCAAAGGCGTAAACGAAATTTCTAAAAAACTTTAACTGTTATAAATTTAAATTCCTAGAAAAAATTAAATTTTAGCCCTAAATAGTCAATATCTTAGTTATTAATAATCATAAGGATATGTAACATACTTAACTCAATGTCAGGGACCATGTCATTCTTTGGGTTGTGAGGAAATTTAAAGAACATCCAAGATGTGTTTTGTTAAGTAGCTCACAAATTAAGGGCGTATAGAATATGCGCCCTTTCAAATTGATAACCTGAACGATAAATCAAATAAGGCTTTAGGCTAGATCAAACATTTTTCAGCTTGCTTATCTAGATAACCTGAGAAACGTGTTAATGCGAATGCCAACACCACAATTGCTGCGCCTATCCAAGCTGTGTCTGTTAAAGCCATGTCTTCAACAATGACACCACCCACAACAGAACCAAGTGCGATGCCGACATTAAATGCTGCAATATTGAGTCCTGATGCAACATCCACAGCGTTTGGGGTGTGCTTCTCTGCCAATTGCACCACATAAACTTGCAGGCCAGGCACATTACCAAATGCAAATGCGCCCCAAATTAAAACGGTCAACACTGCGCCTATTTGGCTTTGCGCTGTGAAAGTAAAGACCAATAAAACCAATGCCAGTGCAGAAAATATGAGTTGCAATGCTTTGACAGGACCCATTTTGTCAGCAAGCTTACCACCCCAAATGTTACCCACTGCAACTGAAACGCCATACACTAACATGATCAAACCAATTGAACTCGAAGCGAAACCAGATACTTGCTCTAAAATTGGTGCTAAATACGTGAATACCACAAATGTGCCGCCATACCCAACTGCTGTCATCGCATACACAAGTAGTAGCCTTGGTTGTGTTAACACTTTTAATTGTTCCGTTATTTTCGCAGGCGTAGACTGTTTGAGGTTTTTTGGTACCAAAATAGCACTGCCGATCAACGCAATTAAGCCAAGTACTGATACCACTAAAAACGTTGCTCGCCAGCCCAGCTCTTGCCCTATCCAAGTGCCCAGCGGCACACCGGTTACAAGCGCAACCGTTAAACCTGTAAACATAATGGCAATGGCGCTGGCTTCTTTGTCTTTGCTCACTAGGCTTGTTGCTATGGTTGAGCCTATTGAGAAAAATACCCCATGGGCTAAGCCTGTGAGAATACGCGCAGTGATTAGAGACTCATAGCTGGGGGCTTGCCACGCTAACAAATTGCCCGCCACAAACAGCGCCATTAATGTCAGCAACACCAACTTGCGATCCCACCTTCCTGTCAGTGCAGTTAATACGGGTGCACCAACCGCAACACCCAGCGCATATAAGCTCACCAATAAACCCGCGGAAGGTAAAGACACGCCCAAGTCTGCGGCTATGGTCGGCACCAAACCGACAATCACAAACTCAGTGGTGCCAATTGCAAAAGCGCTGAGAGTCAGCGCGAATAAAGCTAAAGGCATATTTAGATTCCTCACAAAATTAAAGTGAGGGTATTTTGGAGAAAATTTAAATTGACAAAAACAGCAATAATCTCAAAATACTTTTGTGATTATTGTAAAAGTGAACATATAAAATGGCGCAACCAAAGACTGAAGATTTAGAAATATTTGTGACTGTGGCCGAGTCTCAGAGCTTTACCCTTGCTGCCAACTTTCATAATACGCAAGTCGCCAAGATCTCCCGTGCAATTGCCCGATTAGAAAACATGCTAAATGTCACGCTATTTAACAGAACCACCAGAAAAATTGATTTAACCGAAGATGGGCAAACATTTTTAACTTATGCCAAGCAAAGCCTCGCTATTTTATCAGAAGGCACAGCGGCACTCAGTGTAAATAAGTGCTCCCCCAGTGGCCCACTTAGAGTGGATGCGGCTAGCCCTTTTATGTTTCATCAAATAATCCCCTGGGTTAAAGCATTTAAACAAGCGTTTCCTCAGATCCAACTAGAGTTGATCACCCATGAAAATATTGTTGACCTCATTGAGAAAAAGACTGATGTGGCTATTCGCATTGGTCGACTGTCTGATTCAAACCTATATGCTAAAAAGTTAGGAACCAGCCCATTACGCATTGTTGCAAGTCCTGAATACCTAGATGAATGCGGTACCCCTAAAAACAACCAAGACCTTTCGGCGCATACCCTTATTGGTTTTGCCGAAGCACCTAAACTTAATAACTGGCCTTTAAAAGAGCCTACACGTATAAAACCAAGTTTATTTGCCAGTAACGGCGAATCTGTAAGACAGCTGACCTTAGCTGGTAATGGTCTGTCTCTGCTTTCAAACTTTATGGTGCACGACGACCTAAAATCAGGGCGCTTAGTTGAAGTGCTCCCTCATGCTTTGCAAACTCCGAATCCAAGAGAAGAAATCCATGCGGTGTATTATAAAAGCTCCAGCGTATCGGCACGTATAAACGCTTTTATCGACTTTTTCTCACCGAGGCTCACTCTATAACTAAACCGAGCTTAAATTAAACAAGGTATAAATTAGACAGAGCTTAGCAAAATACTGGTTTCAGAATTCAGTACCCCGTCAATGGCTCTCACTTCTCGAAGCACTAAATCAAATTCTTGTAGGTTCGAAGTTTGAATTTCTGCGATTAGATCCCACGCGCCATTGGTGGTGTGCATTTTTAACAGCTGCGGGATACCCCGTAACTTTTGAATAACTTGAGTCGTCGATTTGCCTACGACTTCGATCATCATCACCGCTTTAATGGCATCTGTTTCGATTTGCTCATGGGCGCGAATGGTGAAGCCTAAAATTGCCCCACTACTTACCAGCCTATCTAAGCGGTTTTGTACTGTACCCCGCGATACGCCGAGTATTTTTGCAAGTTTTGCCACAGGCGCTCTGGCGTCACTTTTTAAAATGGCGACCAGCTCTTTATCGATGGCATCAAATAGATAAGGTTTTCGATTATCCAAAATTACTCTCCATTAAATTAGTCCTTTACTCAGCCGTTGAAATATCACTTTGCTCATCAGAAGCTAGCAAAATGCCAAAAATTAATACAAAAAGCATCATATTTTTACATTTAGTTTAGTTCAACTCATTTCTATTATTTGCTTAAGTTAAAAACTAGGTAGTAAAAATGCACACAGAATCCCCGTTCAAAACACACTTTAACGCTGAACAAAAAGGCTTAGAGTCATTAAACATCAAGTCTTCAAACATCACTTTTGTGAGTGTCTCAGATATGTTGGCACTGATTAATCAATATGGTGTTGAGCAACTGATGCTTGGCATGGTTGAATATCTTGAAGCTGATTTTAAACGTTGGCTTGATTTTGATAAGTCACCCCGTTTTGCGGCGCACTCTGCGGAGGGCGTAATCGAGCTGATGCCCGTTGCTGACCACCAGCAATTCAGCTTTAAATATGTGAACGGTCACCCAAAAAACACCAAAATCGGCCTACAAACCGTTACCGCATTTGGCGTTCTAAGCGATGTTGCCAGTGGTTACCCGCTGATGCTCAGCGAAATGACCATACTTACAGCACTCAGAACAGCTGCAACATCCGCCATGATGGCGAAGTACCTTGCCCCCAAACACAGCAAAACGCTGGCAATGATTGGTTGTGGTGCGCAATCTGAGTTTCAGGTACTCGCATTCAAAGCCATATTAGGCGTCACCCATGTTCGCCTGTATGACATAGAGCCTAATGCAACCAAAAAGTGCTTTAGTAACTTAAAAAGTTATACCAAAGAAAACGACCTAAATATTGAAATATGCCACTCAGCCAAAGAGGTCATTGAAGGGGCTGACATCATTACCACCTGCACCGCTGATAAACGAAATGCCACCATTTTAACCAGTGACATGGTAGGTGAAGGCATTCACATCAATGCCATTGGCGGCGACTGCCCGGGTAAAACTGAACTCGATGCCGCCCTGCTCAATCGCGCAGACGTTTTCGTCGAGTACGAACCTCAAACGCGTATTGAAGGCGACATTCAGCAACTACCTAGCGACAGCAAAGTGACCGAGATGTACCAAGTTATTTTGGGTGAAAAGTCAGGGCGTACCCATGACGCACAACTGACCATTTTCGACGGTGTAGGTTTTGCACTTGAAGATTATTCGGCATTGCGATTTATTTTTGAGCTAGTAAAACAGAATAAAGAGGCGCAGCAGATTGAGTTATTGGCCAGTCCACAAGACCCAAGAAACTTGTTTGGCTTAACGCAAAATCACAGTGCCCCAAGCGTATCGGTTCTTAGTTAAATAAAAATAATAAAGAAGAGACCACTATGAGTTTATTTCCTCAAGCACCCAATGCGGTGGTGATGATAAGACCGCATCATTTTAGCCCAAACGAGCAAACTGCGGTTGATAATAGCTTTCAGTCAAGCAGCGAATTCGACCCCGCTGAGGTAAGTCGTTTAGCCTATGAGCAAGTTACCAAAGCCGCTGAAACCTTGCGCGGCCATGGTATTAACGTGCATATTTTTGAAGATGAAAGCATCGATACTCCAGATTCGGTATTCCCAAATAATTGGTTTTCGACCCATCTTGGTGGGCAAATAGCCATTTACCCTATGTACGCGCCGAATAGGCGTAAAGAGCGTCGCAGTGATGTCATCGAATTTTTAAAAGCTCATTATCGTGTACAAGATGTTATTGATTATTCTGGCCTTGAGTACGACAACCTATTTTTAGAGGGTACGGGGGCCATGGTGTTAGACCATATTGAACGTGTCGCTTATGCCGCTCGCTCAAACCGCACCGACTCTCATGTGTTAGAGCGTTTTTGCTCGCACTTCAATTTTGAACCTATGGTGTTTGATGCTCAAGATAAGCAAGGTAAAGCGGTTTACCATACCAATGTCTTGATGTGTATTGGCAGCGACTTTGTTATAGCTGGGTTTGAGATGATGACAGACGTCAAACGTCGCGATGAAATCATTCGTCGTTTTGAATTCGCTGGCAAAAAGGTGATCCATTTAACTGAAGCGCAAATAGGCGCATTTTGCGGTAATGCACTAGAGTTACACGCAGGTTCTAAACGTTTATTGGCATTGTCGAGCACCGCATTTGCAGCGCTCAGCCAATCGCAAAAAGCATTGCTTGAGCAAAGTGTTACACTCGTGCCACTTGATGTTTCGGCCATCGAACTAGCCGGAGGCTCAGTTCGCTGCATGTTAGCGGGCATACATCTGTCAAAACGCTAGCACCGGTCAATTGAGAATTTTAGTTGGTATAAAAAAAGAGAGCATATAACAATGATAAATAGCGCAATTAGTACCATTAACAATTTACTGTGGGGCCAAGGCCAAATACTCATTTATTTGCTGTTATTTGCAGGCTTCTGGTTTTCATTCAAGCTCAAGTTTGTGCAATTTCGCCACTTTAGATACATGTTCAAAGTGATGAAAGACAGCACCCAAGGCGATAAATCTGGTATCAGCTCGTTTCAAGCTTTATGTACTGGTTTATCGGCTCGGGTCGGCACAGGTAACTTAGCTGGCGTTGCCATTGCCATCTCATTAGGGGGCAGTGGCGCGGTATTTTGGATGTGGTTAATTGCGCTATTGGGTATGGCGACTGGGTTCGCCGAAAGCGTACTCGGTCAGCTTTATAAAATTCGTGACGGCAACAATGAATTTCGAGGGGGGCCTGCATACTATATTCGTAAAGGTCTAAACAAACCTTGGCTCGCAGTGCTGTTCGCGCTGTGTTTGTTTTTAGGCTACGGGGTAAGCTTTAGTGCTATGCAAGCCAACACCATTGCCGATGCGCTGAACAATACTTTTGCTATCGACCCAACCTATTCTGGTGCGGTGATTGCCGTTATCGCAGGTTTTATTGTGGTAGGCGGACTTCGCAGTATTGCCCGTTTTGCCGAGCTTATTGTGCCATTTATGGGGCTGGCATTTGTGGCCGTGGCACTGGTAATTACCGCAATGAACATTCAACACCTCCCTGCTATGTTTGCTGATATGTTCGCTTCGGCATTTGGCTTAACAGAAGCTGGTGCGGGGGCACTCGGTGCTGCCATTAAAAATGGTATTCAACGGGGATTATATTCGAATGAAGCTGGCGCAGGTAGTGTACCACATGCTGCTGCTGGTGCATCTCCTGTGCCAAACCACCCTGTTGCGCAAGGTTATGTGCAAATGCTTGGGGTATTTGTTGATACTATTGTTTTATGTAGCTGTACCGCCGTCGTCATTTTACTGTCTGACATTACCATCAGTGGCGAAATGGAAGGCATTGGCATGACACAAAACGCCATGAGCAGTCACTTTGGTGAATTTGGTCATTATTTTGTTGCCGCGGCAATTACCCTATTTGCCTTCACTTCCGTGGTCGCAAACTACGCTTACGCAGAGAGTAATCTTCATCTATTCAAACTCGACAATAAACTGGGTCGCGCAGCTTATACGGCCTTATATTTATTTATGGTGTTTTGGGGAGCAACTGCATCACTCAAAGAGGTATGGAGCATGGCTGACGCCGCCCTTGGTTTAATGACCTTAGTGAACGTTTACGCCATTGTACTACTCACCCCAACCATTGTTAATATTACCAAAGACTATCAAAGTCAGCTAAAAGCCAATAAAACTCCAGAGTTTAAATTAGACAATGTTGAGATTCAGGGTAAAACAGAAAAAGGCGTATGGGAATAGCACTCGAAAAAGCTCAAGCTTATGCTTATTTTTATACTGCGACAGAGTCAAAGATGGCTTTGTCGCTTTGCCATTGAATCTACAAAACCCTCCAGTTACACTCAAATTACCCACCGCTAATATAAGTAACTAGAATGACAACAAGAATAATCGACCTACGCAGTGATACCGTTACCCAACCTTGTAAAGCCATGCGTGAGGCAATGGCCAATGCCCCTGTTGGCGATGACGTGTTTGGCGATGATCCAACCGTAAATGCACTACAGCAAAAAGCCGCAGAGCTAACCGGCCATGAAGCGGCGTTATTTGCCCCAAGTGGTACTCAAAGTAACTTGCTTGCCCTTCTCGCCCATTGTCAGCGTGGTGACGAATACATTGTTGGTCAAGACGCCCATACTTATAAATACGAAGGCGGTGGCGCGGCGGTATTAGGCAGTATTCAACCTCAGCCAATTGAGTTTGCTGCAAACGGCACTATTCCACTGGATATCGCGAAAAAGAAAATCAAACCTAACGACCATCACTTTGCTCGCACCCGCTTGTTATCAATCGAAAACACAGTTGGCGGGCAAGCTCTGCCAATGTCGTACTTAGATGATGCGCGTGCGTTTTGTAACGACACAGGGCTTGGTTTACACCTTGATGGTGCACGGGTATTCAACGCATCGGTGCATCACAATGTGCCTGTATCGGCAATTACCTCTCAGATGGATTCGGTTTCTATTTGTTTGTCGAAAGGTTTAGGCACGCCACTTGGTAGTATTTTATGTGGCCCGAAAGACTTTATTCATGAAGCTCACAAGTGGCGAAAAATGCTCGGTGGTGGCATGCGTCAAGCGGGCATTGTCGCAGCCGCAGGCATATTCGCATTAGACAACAACATAGAAAGACTGATTGAAGATCACCACAATGCAGAGTTTTTAGCAGCAGAACTCAATGAATTCGACGAACTGACAGTCACCAAGCAATTCACCAATATGGTGTTTGTTGAATACAAGGGCCCGCTTTCACCCACCGAGCTTGCCGATAAGCTATTAGCAAAAGGCATCAAAATTTGTGCTGGTGAGCAAATGCGTTTTGTGTTGCATAAAGATGTGAGCAACGTTGATTGTAAGCTTGTTGTAGAAGGGTTTAAGGCTATTTTTAGTGGGTAGGCGATAAGCTGAAAGCTGAAAGCTGAAAGCTGAAAGCTGAAAGCTGAAAATGAGAGTGTCAGATTTGCTTGATAAAACTCAAACAAATCTGACTATAAACCTAAAGAGAAGAGAAAAATTAAGGTTCGTAAGTAATCTACTTCAAAAACAGCACGCGCTTTATCAAACCATCTTCAACTTCATAGGTGGCGATCGCTTTAAACTTGTTTTCGAGCTCTTTACCTTGATACAAAAACTTTGCAGTCACCTCTTCGGTATCGACAACAAAGCGGCCTTGAATTTCGCGATGTGTAATTGCAGCATTCAAATAACTGACTCTGCTGAACATCAGCTCATATTCTTCTTTTAGTTTATCAATGCCTTTGTATTTGAGACCTTCTGGAAAATAGTGGATCTCTACGTCTTTGTGGTAGGTTGCTAAAAACGCGTCAATGTCTCGGTTGTTGTAGGCTTTAAGCTGAATATCGACAATGTCTGTGACACTTTTTGCTGCTTCTGCAGAAGTTGAAGCTGCAAAAGCTGATGTAGAAAGCGTTGAGGTGCCAAACAGTATGGCGGCAGATAATAAAGTGCAAACTAATTTCATAACTTTATATTTCCTTTAAAGTTTTTATTATTTCTTGATATTACCATAATAAATAAACAGCGTAGACTTTAATTTAGATCCTACAAAACGCTCCCCTGCACTCATGCCAATGAACTCTCACCGATAAACCAAAGCAATGACATTTGTCATCTGAGTTCGTGACAAAGCTCACTGATAAACACCCAACCTTCTGGCCATACTTACTCCATCAACAGACGGAGATTGCCATGAACACCATTAACCTAGAAACACATTTACAAAACTATCAAAACCGCCGTTTTTTAGCTGTGCCGCTGGCTGGAATGATAGTGTGGAGCTTGCTAATTTTTACTGGCATGTCTTTATCGTTACACATGCAAACTTGGGCGATTTATATTGGTACAGGTTCAATAGTGTATTTGGGCTTAGGCCTCGCTAAGTTAACTGGTGAAGACGTACAGTTTAAAAAAGGCGCTGAGCGCAACCCATTCGATACCATCTTTTTAGCTGCGGTTGCGATGACGTTTTTGACCTTCTCAATTAGTATTACCTTTGCCATGCAAAACCCTTACGCCCTGCCGTTTGCGATTGCAGTGCAGTCGGGTTTAATGTGGTTGGTACATGGCGCGATTTGTAAGATTAAAGTGTGTGTGGCTCACGCAGTTGTCAGAACGGTTTTATGTACCGCCGCTTTTATCATCAGTCCTGAGAACAGCTTTGTGTTACAACCAATTATTGTGGTGCTGTGTTACTTATTTACTATCTTGGTCCTTGAGAAGAGATGGGCAAATTTACAAATGCAAAAAACGTTAAACCCGCAAACGGCTTAACCAACACCACTCTAAACAAAATGCTCTCCCAACAAAAAAGCGCAGTGTGATGCTGCGCTTGTTTATTCTAATCACTCATTCAACCGAGTTATTTGTATTGAGCTTTGATTATTTATCCTTATTTAGGTCTCGCCATCGCAAAAGGAGCTGTAATGCCTGAATATTCCCCACCGCCTAATCGCGCCAGCGGGGCGACTTTATCGGCATGAATTTTTAAACGTTGTTTGGCATCCAGTTCAATCACTTCATCGTTCACGTATAAAGTGTTTACTTTCACAAACACTAACGATTGCGGTGCTTCGCCCATTTTCTGAACTTCATATAACTCACAACCATAAGCGATATGGCAGTTTTTAATGCGAGGTAGATCAAAGCCTGTGAACTCCACCAGTTCAATGTCGTTAGCGGTGACTTCAGACTCACCATGCTCGAGTGTTGCAGCCGTGGCGGTGACTAAATCAGCGTCTTGCTCAGACGCAATGTGAATTACGCACTGCTTGGTATTTATCACGTTTTTAACTGTGTCTTTGATCTCGCCTGTTGGCTTTTTACCAGCCGAAAACATCATCAGAGGCGGCGCACTCGACACCGCTGTGAAATAAGAAAATGGCGCAAGATTGTAGCTTTGCTCGCCCGAGTCAGTTAACACCCAAGCAATAGGACGCGGAATAATGGTTTGCGTCATTAAGTGATAGATTTGATTGCCAGAAAAGTCAGAGAAATTCAGTTCCATTTGTCTTTACCACTTTGAAAAATAAGACCAACATGATTGCATAAACCATGCGGTAAAAAAACCTGTAGGCGCAGATAATAATCTCAACTGTAAGCTGGTACGTATATCAGTTACACTTATTGAACTTGAAACTAAGCACCGCCTTTAATGCTCTCAAATCACAGCCCGCTCAACACCCGTTTACCGCTTGTTTATCATCCAAATTACTCGTTTAGTTTTGATCCTAAACACCGCTTTGTAATGAGTAAATTCGCAAACTTATTTAATGAAGTAAAAAGCATGGGTTTAATTGGTGACAACCTAGTTCAACCAGAGCTTGGCTCGCCTACCCCACTCGAGCTCGTGCATTGCGAAGACTATATTTGGGATCTATGGCGTAATCAGCTCGATGACAAAGCGATGCGCCGAATTGGCTTACCTTGGTCAGAGCAATTAATGGCGCGTACTTTTACCGCCCCCCTTGGCACATTAAAAACCGCAGAGTTGGCCCTTGAACATGGGGTTGCCTGTCATCTTGCCGGTGGCACCCATCATGCCCATTATGATTTTGGTTCAGGCTATTGCATGGTGAATGACCTTGCATTTACGTCAACAACGCTTATTAAGCAAGGCAAGGTGAATAATGTACTGATTTTTGATTTAGACGTACACCAAGGCGATGGTACCGCCGCTATGTTAAAACACAACCCATACGTGTTTACTTGCTCTATTCATTGCGAGAAAAACTTCCCGTTTAGAAAACATGACAGTGATTTAGATATCGGTCTAGAGAATCACTTAGAAGACGCTGCGTATTTAAACATTGTGCAAGAAACCTTAACGGGGCTGATTGAAGACTTGAACCCCGATTTAGTGCTGTACGATGCAGGCGTTGATGTATGGGAGCAAGATACCCTAGGTAAGCTCAATATTTCATGGCAAGGATTAGAAAAGCGTGATGCGTTAGTGCTTAAAACCTGCCAAAACAAAGGCGTGCCAGTAGCCACGGTGATCGGCGGCGGTTACGATAAAGACCATTTACGATTGGCAAAACGTCATGCGATTGTAGTGAAACAAGCCGCGTTGTTATAGAAGCTAAAAGCTAAAAGCTAAAAGCTAAAAGCTAAAAGCTAAAAGCTAAAAGCTAAAAGCTAAAAGCTAAAAGCTAAAAAGTATCTCGGTAGCACCGACTTTATGTCGGGTTTTTCTTTATATTTCTTATCCTCCCCTTCATTAGATAAAATAAAAAAGGTGCAATCCTTTGGGATCGCACCTTTGCCTACTTTGGAGTAGAGCTACGGCGAATTAATCTGATGTTTCAGTGTCCGTTTGTTGATTTGTTTCATTACTCAATTGCTGCGAATTTTCGTCATCATCTGGGGTAATGAAAAAGTCATTGGCATTGATATTAGCTAGGTTATCAAACTGCGCTTTGCCAAGGCTAAACCAATGTGCAAAGTCACTGCGTTTTACGTAATAGCTGTCTTTATGTTGAGCAAATACAAAGTCGAACTGCTTGCCGTGGGCATCTTTCACGCTGAGCTTTTCAATCTCTGCAAAAGCGATTTCTTGCTCAGCGATTGCCGTCACCGTTAAGCTAGAGAATTGCTCAAGCAGCTCATCAATACGCTCGGTGTCGAGTGTTTGACCTTCGGGCAGTTTTGCTGGCGCTTTAACTTGCCATGTGGTTTCAACACGGGTCTTTGAACTGGCTTTTGCATTGATGATCTCTGGTAAAACAGTGCTTTTATCAACACTTGTGCTTTTCACTGACTCTGTGTGCTCGTCTAATTCAGCGTCTTGCTGTACTTGGGCTTTTTCAAACGCTAATCCTGCTTGGCTGATTTCACTGATATCATTTACTGACAGCAACGACTTATTCAACCAATCATTTTTATCAACACTCAGATGATAGCCGCTGAACTCTATGGTGAACACATCGTTATTGTCGCCATTACGCGCGTAGAGCTTTTTAAAGCTGGGTGACTCACCTAGCAACACTTCAACTTCATCATCGCCTAGCTTGTAGGTGATGCGTTTTTCGAAGTTGTCATCGGCCACTTTAAAGCGTTCGTGACTGGCTTCAGTGCGTGACACAGGCCAATTCACCTTGCTGTTGATTAAAGTGTCGGTTAGAGCTGACACTTTATAATCAAGTAAAGGTAAATTTGGGTAATCAGCCAAATGCCAATCTTCACCGTTTTTCACCAATGTAAGCGGCTTATCATTATCACCTTCTTGTAAGGTAATTTCGTTGATGGTTTGCTGTTCTAGGCTTAACAATGGCACTGGCGCTTGTGTCTCAAAGCTATTTTGACCGTTATAAAATAGTGCGCCAGCTAGGATCACCTGTGCGCCTAGAGCCACAGATAAAATAGTTACTGCTTTATTCATGGTTGCACTCCTATTGCGAAATCCAAGTTAAATACTCACGCTGCTTGCGCTTTCTACGTTGACGATCAAATAGGGCTAAGCCCATTAGCAATGTAAAGGCCAGCGCATAGTTTCCGTATTCCCACATAAGTTGCTGGTCGTGCTCCATTGGTGGCAAGGTGCGGTTGAAATTACCACGCGCGCGAATGCTCATGAGCGCTCGGTCTTCCAGCGACCAATCCACGGCGTTCATCATCAGCTGTAAACTATTTAGATAATCGCCTTGCGATACGCCTGCGGTCAGTTGTAGCACTTGGTCTTGTACAAAATCATTTGAACTGAACAAGATAATGCGTGCACTGTCTGGCGCGTGCTTAATCACACTGCTGACATCAAACTGCGTGTCGCTCTGGGCTTCACTGATTTCTGACTCATTCTCAGTGTTGTCATCCGATGCATCGCCTTGATTGTCAGACTCTTTGGCAGCTAAAAGCGGAGAGTTTTTATCTGCAAAGTATGAAGTAAATTTACCTTGTGCCATCACACCCATTAACTGCTTCGAGGTGTCACCTTCTGAGATGTAACTCGCCTCGCCTTGCGCATTTAGCTGCGGCATCACATCAAGAGACGAAGACGTCCACGCTTTGTCAGAGCTTTCAATCAATTTAGTGAAAGTGATATTGTCTTTATTATCTGCAAGGGTAATGGGCGACGACCAAGCCATGGTCAGTTGCGGTAGCTCAGAGGTGATTAAATTATCTTGATTTAACCCATCACGAATATCTGCAAAATAGGGGTAATCCAACATACGCATTTCTTGCAACTGGAATCCACCGACATTGCGGGTCACCGGAATTGGGAATGCCGCATTAGTGGCATCCATCACTAGGCTGTTTTCAATGTTTAAACCATGATGCGCCAACCAATCTGTCAGCCCACTGTCGACTGAACTCATATTCAAACTGCCACCAGCAAGATTGATGCTATAAGGCGACGTTGCTGCGATCACTGTCCCGCCTTTCATCAAGAATTGGTCTACAGCAAATAACTGTTTTTCATCCAGTGATTTAGGGGCGACCAGCATTAGAATATCGGCTTCACCCGAAACACTGCCATCGCTTAAATCTTCATTGATGATGTTTAATTCACTGCCTAGCATGCGCTCTAGTTCTCTGAAGCTACTGCTTGGCATACCGTAGCCATAACTCGGTGCTGAAGCGGGTTTTACCAAAGCTAAGTTTTTAGTGAATCCAGAAGCAAAACGCTTAATTGCCGCATCGAGGTTACGCTCAAAGCTTGCGTCACTGAAGTCAGCCAGTGGAATTTGTACTATTTGATCTTCGCCCGCCAAAGTCAGATAAAAGTAGAAGGTTTGATCTGAGAAAAAGCTGGTTGCCATTGGCTCAAAGCCATAATCTTCAGCAATTTGAGTCGCGACTTTACCGCCTTCGGCTTCTGGCTCGATAAAGTTTACTGCCAGCTTATTGTAAGACTTGGCTTGCACATCATTTAAGTGCTTTTCAATACCCTGCTTTAAGGTTTGTAATTGCTCAGGTAGTTTGTCATTTGCCGACACATAGGCGTTAAATGTCAATGTTTGCTTAACGGTGTCGAATAAGTTACCGCCGCTTTGATAGTTTTGCAGTACGGTTTTAATCGCGCGGGTAATGTCGTGTTCAGGGTTACGTAACAGCACTTCAACATCTGATTCGGCGCGGGCATTAACCTCAATTAAGTCTCTAAACCCTAGTACTTGATGCTCGTCACCGTATTGCACCAGAATATTAAAATAAGAGCTGACAATGGACGCTTGATAACGGTCGGCAACCTGAAACGGCATTGGTTTAATGCCAAATTGAGTATTGGCTTCTTCTTCAAGCTCTGGGTGCATTTGCGGGTCAATAAACTCTACGCGCACTCTGCCATCGGCAACGACTTCGTACTCTTGTAATAAGTCTTTCACTTGTGGCACCAGTGGCGCTAGTAACGGGTGGGTTTTATTGCTGAAATACCCTCGGATCAACATAGGCTCTTGTAACTGCGCCAAATAAGACTCAGTCGCCTCAGAAATCGAGTATTGTTTGCCTGCGGTGGTGTCTAAACGCAGTTGTGGTAACTGACTAAGCCACACGTTAGCTGTGAGTAAATTTACTACCAGCAAGCCTGTCACTAGCTGCCAGGTTTTATGATGCCTTGATTGTGTATTTGCTTTGCTGTCGTTTTTCGCCCAGCGCTCTTGCTCTAAAAAGTAAGTGTTTAAAGCCAAAAACACCAAAGTTAACGACACATAATAGACCAAGTCTCGCACATCAATAACACCACGAGTGATGTCATCAAAGCGCGCGCCGGTGCCGAGTTGTCTTAAGAATTCAGCCATTTGATGGGAGAAAAAGTCGGTGATCGCAGCGGTACCAATAAAGTAAAAAAGTCCGCCAATCACACATGCGGTGATCAAACTGACAATTTGATTGTCACTGCGCGCTGATACCGCTAAACCAATGGCAATATAAGCGCTACCCAATAACAACACCGCCAAATAACCCGAAATAACCGGGCCCCAGTCTAACTCACCTAAAAAGCTAACTGTGATCGGCAAAGGCAGTGTGATTACTAACGCTATCGCCAGCAGTGCCAAACAACCTAAAAACTTGCCCAATACAAAATGCCACAGTGGCACCGATAAGGTATGCACGTATTCGATGGTTCCGCTGCGTCGCTCTTCACTCCAAAGCTTCATGGTTAAGGTTGCCGATAAGAAGATAAGCAGAACGGGCATCCACTCAAACATTGGGCGCACATCGGCAATGTTACGAGAGAAAAATGCCTCAGCCCAAAAGAAGATAAATAAGGTTAACCCCACAAATGCGCCAATGAACAAGTAAGCAATGGGCGATGAGAAAAATAGCGCGATTTCTTTTTGCGCAATACGAACAGCATTAAACTGCGCAGATTGAATAGGCTGCATGCGCGGCTCCCCCTTGATTGTTATTCGCGGTTGCGACAAATTCGTCGTTATTGATTTGGTTAAAGACACTTTCTAGGTCACGTTTTTGCGGATATATGGCAAACAACTGCGCGCCACTTCCAATAATGGTTTTGCTGATAGTGGCTGCAACTTGCTGCATATTCGCCTTGTCTTCTAAGCTCACGATAAATTTTTGTGGCTCTTGTTCAACAGCAAAAATGCCTTTGATGTCGGTGAGCTTTTTCACTTCTGCTAAGTCGCTTTCGACCACCAGCTTTTTACTGTGCTGCAGTGCTTCGAGTTGTTCATCGAGGACCTGTTGACCCGATTTCAAAATCAACACGCGATCACATAAAGCATTCACCTCTTGCATAATATGGGTTGATAAAATCACCATGGCTTTTTTGGCGATGTCTCTAATCAACTCACGCATATGTTGTGTTTGCTCTGGATCGAGGCCATTGGTAGGCTCATCCAAAATCAATAGTTTTGGTTGCCCCAAAATTGCCTGTGCCACCCCCACTCGCTGCTTATAACCACGTGATAAGGTTTCAATGGGTGCTAACAATTTTGCCGATAAGTCAGTGGCTTTGATGGCGCGTTTAATTTCAGCCACTTTAGTGTTGCCTTTTAACCCTTTTAAATCAGCGGTGTAATCTAGGTATTCGGCCACGCTCATTTCTGGATAGACTGGCAAACTTTCGGGTAAATAACCGAGTTGGCTTTGAAGTTTTTTGGGTTCTTTAGAAAGCATTATGCCATCTAAGCTAACATCACCGGTGTCAGCTTCGAGATAGCCGCTGATCATTTTCATTATGGTGGTTTTACCCGCGCCGTTGTGCCCAAGCAGCCCGATAATTTCACCTTTTTGGATTTTAAAACTCACAGAATCTACAGCTTTAAAACTGCCATAGCTGCGAGTTAAATTACTCACCTCTAACATGGAAGTCTCCGAATTAAGCTTAACTAACCTGATCTCTGGATAATAAATCTATCTTCAGCGGCTACTTTCAACGCTAACTGCGTTAAATTTACTTGCAATAGGCCTGCTATTGACGCGCAAATTTGCCTTGCCTACATGGAAGTAGGTACCTTGGCGATAGCAGGACGCGTGAGCGGTGTTATCCCTAAAAGTTTCCGGCTGCAGATTTAAATGACGCTTATCGATTAAATATCGCTATGTCAGTAAATCTCTTAACCAAAGCTCAGCTTAGTTTCTAGTTGTTTATAAATAGATTTTTATTTGAAAAGAGTGCTTGAGACGTTATCGAAAAATACATTGTTATTATCTCCATAGTTGCTGGGCTTGTCCCCAAAACAAAGTAAAGAACGAATCGCATTTTTTGATATGGGCGAACTCAAAAAGTTCAAGAGAGAAATTTTAAATTTGTTTAAGTTTGTTTGTGGCATTTTTTTATTCTACAAACTTAATCTTTAATCCAATGATTTTAAATAACAAAAATTAGAATATGACGTTGGAGCAAATACACTACCTACCACTTTTAACGTGTGTTAAAACTCTCCATCAGTTATTGTATTTATTGACTATAATGGAATAAATCAACTTCAAGTGGTGTTTATGAAGTACTTACTCTCGCTGTTTATTTTCTTGTTGATATCATTTAACGCTGAGGCTGAAAAGGTCACACTGTTAAGTGATGATGCAAACGATCTCGAGCTGTTTTATAAAAATGGCCGCAACGATATTGCCAGTGACTCATACCGCTTGTTATTTGAAAACTTAGAAAACGTTAAATTTGAGCTAAAAATCGCCCCCACAGCTCGTATTGATGCACTTCTTAAACAAGACAAAACCATCTGTGCAGTAAACCGTATCAAAACCGAAGAGCGCCTGCTCTATAACCTCTATTCATATCCTGTGCACTTGTATCCCAGTCATCGTCTTTACTATTTTAAAGACCGCACACCTTTACTAGACAATATGCTAACCGAAAATGGCGAGCTGATTAATTTGAATACTTTGTTTAATCACTACTCGATGGCAAGTCTTGCCATCGAAACAGGTAGGTCATACGGAAAAGGCTTAGATAAGCAAGTAAAACAGCTAAAAAATGAAAACCTACTCGCTCGTGCAGGCAGCGATGCATACGATGCCATGATCAAACTGTTTGCCCGACATCGCGTTGATTTCTTAATTTCATACCCCACTATTTTTAAACAATATTACGCTGAAGATGACACTGATATTGCTTCGCTGACTATTAACAATCACCCCAAATTTATAGCAGGTCATATTGCCTGCAGTAGCACGCCAAGATCTAAAAAAATAATAGCTGAGATAAATAAGACCCTACTCAGACTTTATCCCTCAGAACCTTATTTATCGATGCACTTACATCATGTGCCAAATACCGAGCAAAGCCTGTTAACTCGCAGGATCAGCGACTTGTTTTTGAAATATAAACTGCTCAGTGATTAATTTTTTTGATAAGTGTTATATAACGTTATACACATATTGATTACTAAATAGTAAAGCACCTGATAAAGACAAAGTTACTATTGCAGGCAGTGCATCTTTTAATGTGTCAAAACGTAGATGAAAGAAAATAGCGCCTATTGATGTAAATAAAATGCCAATTGCACCTAACGCATTGAGTAAGCTGTTGTCTATTGATACTGATAACAGCAAACACAGTGCTGATGCGCTTTCTATCAACCCAATTAAGAACATATGGGTACGACTCAAGCCATAGTTTTTAAAAAAGCCTAACTGGATCTCAAAAATCTTCTTTTGCCACCCCGTTAATTTAATTGAACTTACAAATGAAAAGAACGCGAATAACACCAATGAAATAATCGTCATGTTTAAACTCCGTATTTAATAATGGTGTTATTTAAACATTCCTAAAAATTGCGATAAATGCTATTAATTACATAGTTAATATTCCCAGTAGGAATGCATAATGGATAAACTCACATGCCTTTCGGTGTTTGCCACCGCAGCGCGTTTGGGTAGTTTTACGGCAACCGCAGACGAACTAAACATGACACAAGGCGCTGTCAGTAAGCGCATTGCCTGGCTTGAACAAGACTTGGGTTTTACTTTATTTAACCGAACACCCAGAAAAATCACGCTTACAGATGCAGGAAGTGATTACTTAGCCTGTAGCCAAGAAGTGCTTGAGAAGCTGTCGTTAACTGAGCACCAGATCCGTAACGAGCAATCTAAAGTCGTTGGCAAGCTTAGAATTTCCGCCCCTTCGGCGTTTGCAACAAAGCGGCTCGCTGAGCCCTTGAAACACTTTATGGCACTCCACCCCGAGCTCGAGCTTGATATCTCAGTGAATGATCAACAGGCCGATTTATTCAAAGACAATATTGATATTGCGATCAGGGCCGCTCACCTTGAAGATTCAAACTTAAAAGCCAAAAAACTAATCGAGCACTCATTATGTTACTTCGCCTCTCCTGGTTACTTAGCTGAAAATAGTACACCTCAAAATCCGTCTCAGTTAAGCACCCATAAGTGCATTACTTACTCTTTAATGCGCCCTTCAAATGTTTGGACTTTTGAAGGCAGTAAAGTACAAGTAAACGAAGTTATAAAGAGTGATAGCCCAGACATGATAGTGAAAATGGCGTGCTTAGGGGCAGGCATAGCTGCCATGCCAAAATGGATGGTCGCAGAGTACTTTGAAAACGGTGAACTTGTTGAAGTTTTACAACAAAAGCATGCTTTTTCATTGCCAATGTATGCAGTTTATAAAAATAGTAATTACATTCCTCACAAGATTGGGACTTTTATTGATTTCTTAAGTACCCATTTAAAAGAGCATGAATAATCTCTTATTCATGCTCTAAAAGGCGGTTAATCCCTTACGTCAAACTCACCATTTGAACGAATATATAAAATTGCAGGTTGTGACGAAGAAAGGTTAAATTTACCAACACCGTTTAACTCAATATAGCTTCCAGCTTCTAATAAGTCATTGTGCTTTGAGCTAGCAAGGTTTACAGCACCTTGAATGATCACAGCTTTAAACTCTTTTGACATAACATGCACATTACCACTGAAATCA
Organism: Pseudoalteromonas sp. NFXS53; assembly: GCF_056629255.1. Taxonomy (NCBI): domain Bacteria; kingdom Pseudomonadati; phylum Pseudomonadota; class Gammaproteobacteria; order Alteromonadales; family Pseudoalteromonadaceae; genus Pseudoalteromonas; species Pseudoalteromonas sp. NFXS53. The sequence continues at coordinate 308,410 of NZ_JBWVBR010000002.1, forward strand.
GCAGGTAACTTTAATAGCTGCCCTTTTGTTTTGCCATCATTTGACTGCCATAAAGATGCTAAAAGCATAGCTTGCCTTGTTTTCAACGCTGTCAGTTCATCTGCACTTTGCCACACCAAATTATCAGCATGTAAATTGAGTGGATATTCCTGATTATTGAACTGTTTTTCACTTGGTTTGACCAAATAAGGACCACTATCTATTTCCAAATAAATGAGATTTTCATCACCGTTTGCTGCGGTAATATGATTGCCACCCGCAGGTTGCGTCCAATATGAAGTTGAAGGCATCCATAAATGTTCGGCATTTGGATCTGCATTATGTATTAACCCTTTGATCACAATGCCACGGTAAGAGATATTGTGGATATGCGGAGGTGACGAAAAGCCTTTTTTAAATCGAACAAGCATGCCTGTCGCGTTAGTTTTTGTTCTGTCTCCCCACAGCTCAGCAGCTCCCGGGCTCTTGGCACCTCGAAGTGGGTTCAGATAGCCCCATTCTACTGATTGCGCTTTAATTACTTTGAGCTCTGCAGTGAAAGCGTTTGTTGATATAAAAGTGAGAAAGAATGTGACTATAACAAGGGTTTTTACTACATGACGCATAAATATTGTGACTCATCGATTGTCGATAAAACACGATTTTAAAGGTTCGTTTTAAACTGTTTTAGCCCTGTAATTACGAAAACAGTTTCAATATTTTTTTGATAATTAATTGAATGGCACTATATCTTCTTGCCAAAGCGCTGCCACAAAATCAATAAAGGCGCGCACAACCGGCGATTGATAGCTTCTTGATAAGTACACCGCCCAAAGTTGATTATTCTCAATTTTATAATCTTGCAAAATAGGCACGAGCTTTTTCTCTGTTATGTAGCTCCTCGCAATATCATACGGCAGCCACGCTATGCCCGTGCCATTCATTGCGGCTTGCACGAGTGTGGGTACATCATTGCAAACTAATGGCCCGTTTACTTTCACCTCAACACTTTGCTCAGCTTTCATAAATCGCCATTTATCATGTGATAAATGCACTAAGCAAGGATGTTCTGTTAGGGCTTCAGGCTTTTCGGGAACTTGATGCTTGTCTAAATACTCTGGAGATGCACAAACACACGCGCCTATCACCATCAGTCGTCTGGCAATCAAGTTTTCATCGGGCGTGTTGGTATATCTGAGCGCAATATCTATGCGCTGTTCAACTAAATTCGAAAAACTATCGCTGGCATGAATATCAATTTTAACGTTTGGATGCTGCGCTATAAATTGACTAACGGCATTGACCAACATATTTTGGGCAAAACCGATAGGACTCGAAATGCGAACCGTGCCCGATAACGTTTGCCTACCTTCGGTACTCTCAGCAATCAAAGCACTGGTTTCATCGAGAATTCGCTCAAATCTATGTAGAGCTTGTTCTCCATGCTGGGTTAAGCTCACCTTTCTGGTGGTGCGATGCAATAACCTTTGCTCTAGCCATTGTTCTAACTCTTGCACATGGCGTGTCACTTGAAGACGACTTAAGTCAAGACGTTCAGCAGCTTTAGTAAAGCTAGATAAATGCGCCACTTCAACAAAGCTTTTAATGGCAGTAATACGATCCATATTAAAAATTCAGCCTATTATTAGATAGCAAATAAGAAACAATCTATTTCAATTTTGCTCGATTATTTCATCTTAGTTTTCTTCTAATCTAGACACAACTCAAAACACTTACCCAAGAGGAAAATATTATGAAACTAATCGTATTAGGCGCATCAGGTTGGATAGGCTCTCATATCGTGGCAGAAGCAAAATCAAGAGGGCATGAGATCACAGCGCTAGTTCGAGCACATGATAAATACGACGTACCTAACGTCACCGCAAAGTCATTCGACTTAAATAACCCATCTAACAACTTAAGCGCTTTAATCAGTGATGAAACGGTGTTTGTTGCGGCCATTGGCGGTCGAGCTTTGGGCAATCACGAGATTGTAAAAAAGACCGCTGAGCGCTTACTCAATGAATTACCAAACACCAGCATTGAGCGTTTGCTATGGGTCGGTGGCGCAGGCTCACTAGAAGTAGCACCAAACTTAAAGTTAATCGATACCCCTGAGTTTCCTGCTGAATATAAAGATGAAGCCGTTGCGCAAGGTGAAGCTCTTGACGTGTTTAAACACTCTAGTAGCCCATTAAACTGGACGTTTATTAGCCCTGCAGCTGAGATTTTCCCGGGTGATAAACTAAACCAATATCGTACCGGTACTGAGCAACTTATTACCGATGAGCAAGGCAATAGTCGTATTTCAGTCGCCGACTATGCGGTCGCATTTGTAGATGAAATTGAAAAAGCAGCACATATCAACAAGAGAATGGGTGTGGCTTACTAAGAAAAAAGCCTTGATGCTCAGTGAACATCAAGGCTTCAAGTACTTATGCTAGCTTAACAGGCTATATTTCTAGCTAATTTACCAAAAGCGATTAAGCCGCTTTAATCGCTTTCTTAACCTTTTTCATCGCCATTTTTTGTTTTAAAGGCGATAAGTAATCAATGAACAGCTTACCTTTTAAGTGGTCAATTTCGTGCTGTAGCACGATTGCTAAAAAGTCATCACTTTCAACGAGCACTTCTTTGCCAGTTCTGTCTAAACCCTTGACTTGTACAGAGGTAAAACGTTCTACATCAGCATAATATCCCGGCACCGACAAACAACCTTCTTGCCCCATCTCTTTGTTAGAGCCACCCACCACTTCTGGGTTAATCAGAATTAACGGCTCGTTTCTTTGTTCAGAAATATCTATGATGATAATGGCTTCTTTACGGCCAACTTGAGTCGCCGCCAGACCAATGCCATCATCGGTGTCGTACATGGTATCCAGCATGTCATCAATCAAAGTTTGCACACTTTCTACGTCAGTTACTTGCTCTGCAACAACTTTCAATTTTTCATTTGGAGCTTTTAGAATCTCTAAAACAGCCATTTTACCTCTATGTTTTTCACGCTCTTAAATAATGGGCGAATTATACACATATTATGTTCAAGCGTTGTGATCTCATTTGGTACACCAACAGGGCTTTAGATAAGGTAAGAGAATTGAGAAAACTAAAACCTCAGTTAACAATCACGTTAACTGAAGTTTCTTTGTTAGTGCTGTTTTTAGAAAGCCTGCGATTTACTTAGCACTCTTCATTCTTCGCGTTTACTTCTTCTTTGACCTTTTCGCATGCATCTTCAACGCTGTTTTCAACTTCTTGAACTTTCTCATCTAAGCGTTCACCAGCCTCTTCTGCAGGGCCGTCACTACAACCAAATAGCGCCAAAATTGAAATAAAACCAAATACTTTTGCTAGAGTTATTGCTAATCTCATCATTAATCTCCTATAACGATTTAAATATTCAATTCCCTGTTAATTGGGAGTTTTTCTCTTTCCAAATAAGAATGAAATGACCATAAATGCGATAAATACAAAAAATAATATTTTAGCCATTCCAGCTGCTGCGCCTGCTATGCCAGAAAAACCCAACACAGCGGCAATCAGCGCAAGACATAAGAAGGTTATTGCCCACCTAAGCATGCTGTCCTCCTTAAGCGGTTAGCTCTTGTAACTGCTTCATCTGGTCATGACAAACCTGCATTCGGCTTTGAATTTGCAGCAGCGCACTTTTACATTTTGGCGGTAATGGCTCACTCAACGCTTTATCAAGCTTATCTAGCACTTTATCTTCAACTTCTTCTAACTGAGAAATATAAGTATGTGCTTTGTCAGTACTTAATACACCAATGACTTTGGTGTAAGACTCACGAATATCAACACTCGTTGCAGTGTCCGTCTCAACGGTACCTTCATCAACAAAAACAAATGGCTGAAGATCAGAAATTGCTTGCGCTTTATCAGCGATCATTTGGTCAAACACGCGGTTCAAGTTAGTGCTATCCAACTTTTTCTTAGCTTGAGTGTAAAATTCAACGCCACCGTTAAGCACTCTAATTAGATCTTTCACTGGACTCATATCGTAGTTTGAATGTGTCATAAGTAACTCCTTTCATTTCGATATTGTTTAAATGCAGTAAGTGTTTTAATTACTGTGAACTCTATGCAGCAGGTTTAATGCCAAACTTAAATAACTGTTTTTAAAGACAAAAATAAAATCTAAGTTTTACACGATGAAAATATTACATAGGCTTTGTAAATTATTCCTGTGTAAATTGTGCACCTAACCGTGTGCCGCCTTTTGCATTGAAGTCGATCGTTCTAATAGGGAATGGAATTAATATGTCATTATCTGATAGCACGCGATTAATCGTGCAGATGGCTTTGTGGCGCACCAGCATAAAGCTTGGCTCACTCGGATAATCAATCCAAAACCACACAAGTAAGTTTATGGCACTATCACCAAATGATGCTGCATATACATCTGTTTCGTCGGGATCTAAAACAAAGTCATGCTGATTCAGCGCTTCTACAATCAGTGCCCTTGCCTGCTCAGGATCATCCGCGTAAGAAATACCAACGGGTATCTCTATTCTGCGTTTACCGAGTTTCGAGTAATTCTGCAGCTCATTTTTAAATAGTGTTTTATTCGGAACATATGACAGCTGACCATAAAAATTTTCAACCAGGGTGTTTCGCAAATTGATCCTGCTCACTGTTCCGAAGCAGTCTTTGGTTTTTATGATGTCACCGACCATAAATGGCTTTCTTACACTCATGACGAACCCGGCTATCAGGTTTTCGGTCATATCCTGAAACGCAAAACCAATCGCTAGCCCTATAATGCCGGCACCAGCTAATAAAGACATAACCGCACCAGAGAGCTTCACAATATCTAACGCAAAGAAAACACCTACCAAGATGATGATGATCTTAAATACTGAGCTGATCAAAGATGCGACTTGTGCTGTTTTAATAATTCTATATATGACTTTTGAGAACCAAACCGACAATACCCTCGCGAGCAAAGTGAAGAATATCAAAACACATAATGCCAAAATGATGTTGGGTAATAGTTGAATAGCGCCTTCTAACCAGGCGATTAGCTTTTCATTAATGAGTTTCCAAAACTTATCTATTTCCATTATTCATAACTCCAGAGTATTTTTTGAGTTTGATGAATAATGCAGAAAGCATTCCTCAAAGAGTGTGTTAAACAATATTAGATTCAGTGTTGATAGCCTTTTTTTGCCAGCATAAATAACACTTACACAATCTAAGTTAAGCATCTTTACGCTCTTAAGCTTGTGAACATACCGCCTTTAGACTTATTAGCACATAGTATTGCTAGAGCTTGCCATTGGCTCATTACTTGGTTGAGCGATTTATTCTAAAAGCCTCTATTTGGTTACTAGGCTGCGCCAAACTAGAAATTGCGCTTATAAACAGCGTAACTTTTACAGACTTGCTGCAAAACTTCCCTGTAAGAATTTCCGCCTTTACTTACACAACAAAAATAAACCTTAAAAATCAGATAGTTAAAATTGGCACATCACATGCAACTATTAATTCGACTTTAAATTAAAGGAGTTTAATTATGAAAATCACATTAATTGCAACAGTTCTAGTTTCAGCACTTACAACAACTTCTGTATTTGCATCTGACAACAACTGGGAAAAAGAAGCGAGTGACGCCTGGATTGATGGCAAAGCCGAAGCCACACTACTCTTTAATGGTGAGCTTAATAACTTCGATATAAACACCGATGTAAAAAATGGTGTTGTGGTATTAACGGGTGAAGTTGAGCGTTCAGTAGATAAAAAGCTAGCTGAAGAGCTTGTAATAGGTATCGATGGTGTTAAGAAGGTCAAAAACGAACTGACTATTTTAGACATTCACAAAAAGGCAGACAGTAAAGAAGACAGCAGTACTTTTACTGACGCTAAAATTGCCACCGTCATTAAGTCACGATACCTGTTTGATACAGACGTAGACGGCACAGACATTGACGTTGATGTAGAGCGCCGCATTGTAACTTTAAACGGCCACGTCGAAAGCGAAGCCGAACGTGACTTAGCGATTCAAATTGCGAAAAATGCCAACGATGTACTTGAAGTAGAAGACAACTTGCGCATCAGCAGTAAGTCATAAATTCAAATCTGTGAGGGGCTTGCCCCCTCTCCTCTAATATCAATTTTTATCAAATAAAGCTTATTTGAATTTTAATTAAATAAAGGAATGAACATGAAAATTTAGGGCGTGTGAACCTTTGCTGTGTGTTTTTGCAGCTGCGAGTTGGGTATTTAGGCTAGGCAGGGGCTGCCCCGCAGAGGCTGCGTAGCATAATTATTCTATGTAAGTCAGCCGATAACGCCGAATAAATGTCCAACTCGTGCTGCTCGAAGAGTTCAACCAAAGGCTTCCACTACTTTGTCATTCGCCACTCACATAACTCATTATGCTTCGTAGCTCATTTCGCGTATTAAAAGCCTTTGATTTGAACAAAATTCATACCTCAAAGGTAAACACGCCCTACTATTCCCGCTGCGCTTTTTGCGTCATTAGGTTTGGTATCAACCACTGCTTATTCAAAAGAAACGTTTTGGCCCGATGGTTATAAAATCTACACGGGTATTGGCTATGGTCAGTATTCTTTTCAATGGGACGACAGAGACAACGACACCTCGTTTGATGACGACTCTTCAATGTTAAAAGCTTACGTAGGTACAAAAATTAACCCTTACTGGAGCTTTGAACTAGCTTACGAAAATTTTGATGAAGCAAGCGACATCGATAACTCAGCTGAAGTCGATGGCATATCTTTATCAACGCGCTTATCTGCTCCGCTAAATGAACACTTTTCAGTTTATGCAAAAGGTGGCTGGCTTGAATGGGATGCTGACGTGCACGCAGATATTCCTGCCATTGGTCGAGTTTCATCGAGTATAGACGGTGGCGACTGGCTATACGGCGCCGGTGTTGAGTTTCACCTCAATGAAAACGTAAATATGCGCTTAGAATATACGCGCTATGAACTTGAAAACAATATTGACCCAGATATGGACGTAGCAGCCGTATCTGTTGAATACCAATTTTAAAGGTATTGCTACCGATTTATCCCTTTGACTGATGCTCTTTTTGTAGAGCAATTTTGAGCGCTATATTTTATAGCGCTTTTTTTGTTTCTGCTGACTGCCTTATTAAATCTTAAAAAGCCTTATTAGACCCTGTTTATGCGCTTCGTGGTGTTTATACGCTTCGTGCCGTTTGGCTTATTCATCAAATGCCTTTAGTCAGAAGCCGGAGTAATAGCGATTGCTACTTTGTATTTATTACCGTGTAAATTTTACCGCCTTGCTTACAAAACTACTCACCCACTATCCGCAAACACAATAAACCACTGATAAATAAACACTATTTATCTGGCAAGGCACTTGCAACTCTCTAGGTGACTAACACAAATAAGGAGTAATTTATGAGTAATCAATCTCAATCGAACAGTAATTCAAAACAAAAGCCAAATGGCCAAGACACAAGCCACCCTGTTGCAGATAACCTCGCTGAATCTTTACATGAATCAGTCGACTCACTGCACGCAACTGCTTCTCGCACAGAAACTTCACTAAGAGAAAAAGGCCATGATTCAAGCGAGGCCATTAATATGAAGCGTGAAGAATTGCAGCGCGCCTGGGATAAGTCAGGTGTAAAAAAATACGCCACTGAGAACCCGGTTAAAACGGCTGGTATTGCATTTTCCCTCGGCATGCTAGCAACCATGCTATTAAGGAAAAAATAACGATGCAAGACAAGGACCGCGTCGCTGATCAAAGCACAGCTCACGAGCGCAAACCTGCGCTCGCTGAGCTCACTGATTCGGCTTCATTGCTATTAGACAGCTATAAACAAATCGCAGAAACAGCCCTGCATTTACTGGGTGCTAAATTAAAAGCGAATGCTCAAACCTTATGTATAGGGCTTGGCGTTATCTTATTCGCCGCTGTTTTAGCCGTCGCGGTGTGGGTATGTGCTCAGGTATTGGTCGTTTATGCTCTACATTATGCTGGGCTTAACTTGTTTTTATCAGCTGGCTTGGTACTGGGTATTAACTTTGCCGCGGTCATTTACTTAATTCTGACAGGGCTAAAGCTCTTTGATCACAGCATTGACAGTTTAACCTCAGGCTTCTTTTCAGAGTTTGTACAGAAGGATAAAAACGATGACTAAGCTTGCAAACCATATCATTAATAAAACGCACCAAATCGTTAACGAACAAGAAGAAGCGCTATTTAACGCTGCACAATTCAACAGACTCACTAAGGTGCGAGCTCGTAAAGCTATTGCAAACACAATGAGCTCACCTGAAGGAATTGCCCTCACTTTTGTTGTCGGTGCACTCAGTGCTAAATATGGTAAGTATGGTGCGCTCAGAAAAGTTGTGCTTATGCGCAGAGTCTTGCAAGGGCTTATTTGAAAAAGCCCTAACTAGGTCTGGTTAGGGCAACTGAATTAACTCTGAGTGTTGTGTAGGTGTTAGAAGCAGTTATTTAGCAGCATGATCGTTTGCTATAACTCAGCAATATGTGACAGTGTTTCAGGGTGTCGCTGAACAAGTTTTAACAGTGTGACAGCTTGTCCATTTGGTGCACTTCGCCCCTGCTCCCAATTTTCAAGAGTGCGAGATGATGTATGCAGCAAACGAGCAAATACGCCTCGCGACATATTAAACTGTTCTCGGATACTAACAATTTCATCTGGTGAAATGTTTAACTCACTCACGTCATTAACTAGATGGGTTTTTAAGGTTACCTTGCCCTCCGAGTGCTCTTTAGCTTCAACAAGTGAGGTACTTAATTCTGCAAATAGGTCACGATTGCTCATTACGCCACGCCTCCATAAAAGACTTTAACTGTTTCTTTTGGTCTGCGGTTAGATCCGACATTTCATTCTTGCCATAAATGGTTAGCAAGTAAAAACGTCGCTTTTCATCTAGAAAATAATAGATAACGCGAGAGCCACCCCGCTTACCCTTGCCTTTGCTTGACACTCGAATCTTGCGCAAACCGCCAGTTCCTTGAATTACGTCCCCCTGTTTAGGGTTAGACATTAACTCAGCTTGAAACAGTCTAAACTCTTCATCACTGAGGTATTCATTACGGTACTTTTCAAAAATAGTTGATTCGACAAATACACTTTTCATACAAGAAGTGTACGCAACTAGCGTAGGGATGACAAGTTGAATGTGATGAGCCCAGCTTTCTTTAAGTAGTGAAGCGTCAAGCTGAGCTAAGAAAAGTAAAATAAAGTCATAGATGAATGGTGTTCAATTATTTGAATGGGTGCCCTATTATTTTGATACAAATCACTCTTAAACAGTTTTTATATCGTATTACGCTTTTATAGGGTAGCTAATAATTGTTTGATACTCGGTCAATAAGTAAAGCTGATCACCCTTTAAATCTACGAAAGGAAAATCTGTATATTTTAAATTATGAGAAGAAAGACTTAGAAACATCGTTGTCGTATTGAAATCAAGTTTATGTGCGTGTGCAGGGTATATACCTTGCCCTTTAGGTGTGACCAAAAAGGCAATAGGAAAAAACGATAGTAAACTTAAACCCGTAGAATGACCTTGGTTACGAAAGTACACGTATTTTGCACTTAAATGACGATTGTGTGGGTAGAACCAATAATAAATATCATGAGAGTTATCTAACGCTTTGTCATTACCCAGAACAAATTTTTTCAATGGTGTAAAATATTCTGTTTCTTCTTGCGGGGCTCGGCACTCCGTTACAGATGTCGCAGATAATATATGCCCTATCATTGCCCTTGCATACTTCACCGGATTAATGTCAACTGAAATGAAATTAAATGGATTATTTATATCCGAGTAGTATGCCTTAATCTTTTCAGTGAGCATCTTTGATACTTCAGCCACTTCAACATCATTAGCACCTAAGACCTCACTATTACACTTATGACAGATAGTCTTGAATTTACTTCCGTTTGGAGATCGAACACCTTTAATGGAGTTTACTTTTGCTCCGGACATTTCCGAAACATGCCTCTGTTCAACTTTAGTAATGGTCACAGCACCTTGGGGTGGAACATGATCAATTGACAACCTGCCAAAGTCACCACAAATAAGACAATAGCCATTAGTAATCTTTGTATGTCTAACACGTTCTGAAATTTTCGCCATGCATCCTCTGCGGTATAATGTATCGCTTAACTGACGGAAAATAGCAGGCTAAAATTAATGATAAAAGAGCTCAAACCTGCTGTTTTTCATGCATTTTTTAATTAACTTTTTAGGGTTCTACTATTTGTAAAGTTTTACTAAACGAGCAAACTCTTTATCAAAGCTTTCTACATCAGGTGACTCTAAAACGAATGTGAAGTCTAAAGTTACTTTTTCTTCACCTTTATTAATAGCTTGAATAGCTTCAGGGGTCTCAGTATACAGCCGTTGCACAAGTTGCTCTATTTTAAAGATTGAGTCATCTGCAAATCCTGAAAGTACCGATAATATAGACCTAAATTCGTCATCTACTTCCAAGGTGGTAAATGATAGTTTCCAATCAATTAATTGCCCATAAACTTCAATCAATCTTTGGCTAACATATTGAATTTTTTCATAGTCCCCCTCAACACCGGACTCTCCAAAAGACTTTACAGCTGCCGTATTTATTAATGTTGTAGTGATACGAATTAATTTGAGCATTTCTGAGTTATGAGAATTTATCCATTCAAAAACTTCGATTGGGTCATCAATTGTAATTACGTCACTAAATGAAAGACCATATTCAAGATCAAATTTTTTATACTTCAGATCATCAATGTAAGACTTGCATAACTCTGCAAATAGCAAATATTCCCAACCCTCAGGCCTTTCAATTACAAGTTTTGCGGCAATAGGAGGATATTTATTCTCGGGTAGGGTTAAATCACTTGCTTTGAGCTTTCTCCTAGACTCTAGAGAATCCATGAACAAATAAGGTATTTGTTGAAGTAAGGCAGACTTGATGTCTTGTGCTAAGTCAAATTTGTACACCCAGTTAGATTTATAATTAGAAACATTATCTACAAATTCAAGTACTTTTTGGTTTTCAACATGACTAGAAAAATCAGCAGTTGGGTTGTTTTTCCATATAGGTAAAATATTCATGATATTTGAGTTTACAAATACATATACGGGAATACCTTTTTTCTTTGCCTCTATATATTCTAAATTAGTAATTGATTTACCATTATCGGTTTGAAACCCATACCTGCTACCAACAATAAGAATAAAAATATCAGCTTTCTCTCTTACATTTCGTAGACAATTAGAAATAGTGTCTGTGTCTGGTGAGATCGGAAAAGAATCATATTCAGATAATACAGGTTCAAGTCCAAATGTATTAATTAGCTCTCGAATATCTGCTCTAACTTGCCCCAAATCAAAGCAAGTAGAACTTACGAATACTGTCGGTTTATAGCCTACTGGCATGTTGTTCCCTCGGTAGTGAATACTCCATGGGCACTAGCAGCTTTTCCATAGGAGTCATCCCTAATTGTGCCGGAAGAAAACCTGAAATGCCCCCTGTTAATTTCATTAACAATATAGTGTTTATTAAATAGACTCAACACCTTATAAAAACCCATGTAACTAAAATAGGAATTATATAAAGATAAAATCGGACTACTTAAAAAATTGCTCTTTGCTGAACTTAAAGCAAATTTTCATCCATTTGAGCACCCATGAGCCTTAAGTGAAATCTAACCTTATTTACCTAATTGAACTATGCGCCACATCAACTTTTCAACTATCTTGGTAATGACTCTATAATTGTTTGCAAATCAACCAGTGTAATGGGCTTTAGCAGTACGTCATCGACTTGAGATTCGGCTAATATTTCAGGTTCTGGGTCAAACCCGCTGGCAATAACAATATGTTGGTCTTGGTTTTGTGACTTGATTTCTCTTGCCAGTGACAGGCCTGATGCATCGGGTAGGCCAATATCCATCAAAATCGTATCGAACTTCTGTTTGCCGTTTATATGCTGCCTACAAGCTTGTGCACTGTCTGCTGTCACCACATTCACTTGCTGTGAATTTAAGAGTAACTCTAACAAGTTACGTGCATCGGCATCGTCTTCAACAACTAAAAATGTCAGTTCGTCTGAGGCGGAATCAATATGAGTTACTTCGCTGTTTTGTTGCGCATTTAAGTAGTTTTTTAGACAGCGTCCAAGTTCAGGGACACTCACAGGCTTGCTCAGCATATCGTTAAAGCCAAGGGCTATGAGCTCTTCTTTGGTCCCTTTTTGAGCTGCTGCGGTGAGTGCAATAACAGGGAGTTCAAGCCCACTTTGTCTTAACGTAACTAACGTATCTCGACCGTCCATTCTTGGCATGTGCAGGTCCATAAATACTAAATCGTATTTATCTGGATTGCGCTTTAAAGTCTCGAGTGCTTCAACGCCGTCACTGGCAATATCTGCAGTTGCTCCGGTTTGACCGATTAACGTGCGCATTAGCATCTGAATTTCACTCATGTCTTCAACAATCAAAATGTGTCCATTTAGATCACTTGGCAATGAGTCTTCTTCGTCGTTTTTCGCATCATTTAATCGTAACGGTGCAAGTGTTGTTTCATCGGCCATATCAAGCGCAATAAAAAAGCCAAATTCACTGCCCTCGCCTAAGGTAGAGCTCACTTCAAGTTTGCCTCCCATTAGGGCAATTAATGCAGAGCTAATTGCTAAACCAAGCCCGGCTCCTTCATCACTGCGGGTGGTGACATTTTGCACCTGCTCGAACGGTTTGAATATACGCTTTAGTTTCTCTTGCGGAATACCGATACCAGAATCAATCACCTTAAATTCAAGTTTTGAGCTTTCATTTAAAGCGATTTCAACTTTCACAAACCCTGAGCTTGTGAATTTAATCGCGTTATAAATGATGTTGATGAGAATTTGCTTTAACCGTGTTTTATCTACTCGCACCTTTTTCGGCAAAAGCGTTTTCGCTTCGATATTAAAGCTCAGTCCTTTTTTTGCAGCAGCCATCTTGAACAAGCTATGTAGATCACTCAAAAAGCTATTCAAGCACACATCTTCAACATTCAGCTGTAGGTTATTTTCATTTATCTTAGAAAGGTCTAGCACATCATTCAGCAAACTAAGTAAGTGCTCGCTATTGTTATTGATTATTGAGAGTTCTGGTTTTACGTTTTCTAATTCTTGTCTAGAAAGTAATAAGTTTGTGTAACCTAAGATGGAGGTCAGCGGTGTTCTGAGCTCATGACTTAAATGCGCTAAAAAGCGGTCTTTGGCTCTAATATCAGACTCTACTCTTAAGCGCTCTAGTCGTTCTAATTCGAGTTCTTTACGTGCTAGAGCATAGCGAATAGAACGTATAAAACGCACGCTGCCAATTTCTGATTTAAGCACAAAATCTTCCGCGCCGGCTTTTAAAGCCTCGTCATCAAGCACCGCATCAGACTGCCCTGTTAGCATGATAATCGGTGTATGAACGTCTCGCGCTTTCGCTTCTTTAAGTATGCTTAACCCTGTTTTTGGGCCTAACTGGTAGTCGAGTAAGCAAAGGTCATACTCGTTACTTTCTAATGCTTCTAACGCTTGATTATATTGACTGTGCCAAACTAGGTTGAAGTTAAAGTTAGCGATAGATTCTAAGTAATCTAAGGTTAAGACATAATCGTCTTCATCATCTTCAATAAGCAGTACATTAACGTCGCTGAGTGATCCCTTTGTCATGCTAATTTCCAAGTTAGAGTCATATTGATTGCGTGAAACGCTACACCGTCGTTATCTATCTAGGCTTTAAAGAGCGCTGCTAGATGACGGTGCGCATGGGTGAGTAAATCCAGATAAATAGGTCTTGAGTATTAGTTCGGCAACTCCACAATTTCTATCCAGTATTTACCTAAATTCTTCATTAAATCTACTAAACCATCAAAGTCCACAGGTTTAGTAATATATGAAGCGGCACCAGAGTCATAGCCTCTTAGTTTGTCTTCTTCTTCTTTTGAGGTAGTTAAAATAACAACCGGGATAGAGCGCAGTGCTGGGTCTTTTTTTATTTCTCTTAATGCTTCGCGGCCATCCATTCTCGGCATATTTAGGTCGAGTAAAATAAGATTCGGTCTTGGGTATTTTTGTGCATCGGTGAACTGCCCTTCATTTCTGAGATATTCAAGCAATTCAACCCCATCTTTCACAAACTGAACGGCATTGAGCACGCGACTTTCTTCAAGTGCATCCTGTGCCAATAAGCGATCGTCTTCGTCATCGTCGGCCATCAATATGTGGATTGGCTGGGTCTTTCTGTAGTTCATGTGTTCAATTCCTGAATGATTTGTACTGGTTCGGCAAGAAGCGTGATAGAGAATGTTGCGCCTTTACCCTGCTCTGCAGTTGCAAAAATAACACCGCTATGGCGCTCTACAATTCGTCTGCAAACGGTTAGGCCTATGCCCGTTCCGGCATATTGGTTTCTGTCATGAAGGCGCTGAAATGGCGAGAATATTTTTTCTGCATATTCCTGCTCAAAACCTATGCCATTGTCTTCAATGACAAAAGTGTACGCTTTTTGCTCCATGAATAAGGTCTCATCTACCGTGATTTTAACTTCGGGTGTCAGCCCTGGTGCACGAAATTTGAGTGCGTTCGAAATGAGGTTTAAAAAGAGTTGATGTATTTGGCTGGCATCACACTTGAGTTTGGGCAAAGGCGCAATATCGACCACGGCATGACTTTCTTTGACTGCGATTTCTAGGTCATCTTGCACATATTGTAAAATCTCATTGAGATCATTTAACTCGAAAGGTTTTGCACGCGTCGTTACTCTCGACAGTTCCAGTAAATCAGTTATCAACGTTGACATTCTTTTCGCTGCGCTGGTCATGCGCGCTAAATAATCTAGGCCTTTTTCGTCTAACTGTTGGCTATGATTTTTCTCAATTCGATCTCCAAAAGCCCGTATTTTTCTGAGCGGCTCTTGTAAATCATGTGATGCAACAAAAGCAAAGTCTTCGAGTTCTCGATTGCTTCGATTTAACTCTTCGGCGTAATGTTCTAATACTTCTGTTCTTGCCTTTACCTTATCTTCAAGATCACTATTGGCGCGCTGCAATTCAATTTTTGCTCTTTTGGCATGTCTGAGGTTCATGGTCATTAACGCCAGTATTGCAAGTAGTAGCGTCACACTCAGTAAAGCTGACAAGGTAATATTGCTGGTCGCATCAGCTTTCACTTTACCCAAAGCTTTGATTTGAAAGTCTCTGATCTCTTCTTCTTTTGAAATGATTTCTTCATACAATTGACGCAACTCACCACCCGAATTCGACGCCCTATCAAGCAATTTTAATTCGTCAGCCTGTGCATTGTTTTGGGCAATAAAGATGGTTGACTCTAGTGCAGTAAAGCGTTTTTTTACCCCTTCAACGTAGCGATTGATTTTATTTTGCTGAGTTTTACTTTCCGATTGTCTTTGGCTTACTTTATCAATGTTGCTCTCAAGTAAAGCCAATGCAGACTTAAATGGCAGTAGGTCTTGCTCATTCGATGCCAATAAAAAACCGCGCTGTACTGACTCAGCATCTAACATCGAGATATGAAGTTGATCGAGTGACATCATAACTTCGCTGGTGTTACTGATGCTTAATTGTACACGGTTCAAGTATTGAATATTCTTGTAACTCACCATGACATTCGCCGCGACCAATGCCATAACAATGAGGGCTAACACCCAAATATAATTTAACTTGCTAAATAAGCGCTGAAACACATTTACCTTTGGGCTTAAACTCATTCACTCGTTCCTTGCTCGACCAGTTTTTGCAGCAACTCACTACATTCTTTGCTGGCCTTAATAATGGCGTTAGCACTTTCAATCACTTGCTCGTGAGAGCCGGGCTTTTCAGCAAGTAACTTTATTATTTCTGAATTCATTGATATTTGATTCAATGGCTTACGTGCATCATGTACCAACTGAGTTAGATTTTCATTATTGTTTTTTGACATCTTAGCCCCCTATATTTATGGATGTGCTACTCCCTCGTAGGTGTTTAAGCGGTTGTAGAGTGTTTTTGTGCTGATCCCAAGCATTTTTGCAGCAAGGGTTTTGTTTCCCTCAACTGAGTCGAGCGTATGGTAAATTAGCTCTCGCTCCACTTCTTCTATGGTTTTGCCTGTTTTCATTTCTGGCGAGTCTATTTCAATGGCCTTTGGCTGCTGCAAACTGGTGTTTTGCACTAGGCTTTGGGCAGTCACCACCGAAGAGTGTTGATGCATACGTTTTGCTTGTGCAAATGGTGAAGCAAAATTGCTGTCGAACTGTAAAGTCTGTGTGTCGTGATCGGCCATAATATAAGCGCGATGAATGGTGTGTTTAAGCTCTCGCACATTACCCGGCCAGTCATATTCTTCTAACCGTGACATATCTGAAGGCGCGATAACATACTCGGTGTTGCCCTTTTTATTCAGACCTTGCAAAAAGTGCTCGGCTAAAATCGGAATGTCATCTTTTCTCGACCTAAGCGGCGGGATCTCTATCGGGAAAACGGCAAGACGAAAATAAATGTCTTCTCGTAGCACTTCATTCGTCGCAATATCTTCTACACTGCGGTTTGTGGCAGAGATAACCCGACAGTTCACATTAATTGATTTTGTACCGCCAACACGCGTCACAGTTTGTGTTTCTAAAACACGTAATAAATTTGGTTGTTGCTCAATAGGCATTTCGGTTAATTCGTCTAAAAATAGCGTGCCATTTTCAGCCTGTTCAAATACCCCGACCTTCTGGGCATTTGCGCCAGTAAACGCCCCTTTCTCATGGCCAAAAAGCTCACTGCCTATTAAGTCTTTTGGAATAGCACCACAGTTAACACTAACAAGATCACCCTTGACCAAACTGGCATTGTGGATTGCTTGAGCGAACATTTCTTTACCTACACCGCTTTCTCCCATCAGCATCACGTTGGCATCGGTCTTTGCTACGCGCTCTATCATTTTATAAAGCTGCTTCATCTTTTCAGATTCACCGAGTAGAACACCAAAATGGGCCGTGTTTTGTACTGGTTTATTGGTTTTTAATTGAGGAGTGAGCGCTGTTTTAAAGTCATCGGCATCGATTGGCTTAGTAAGATAATTCAAGCCGTCATGACACAACTGAGACAAGGCTGACTTTACTGATGGGTGCCCTGTCACTAAAGTGATGGCCGTGTTGTCACCTTGCCCCCTCAGTGCATCCACTAAGTGCAAGCCGCTGCCATCAGGCAACATAAAATCTAAAAAGATATGGTCAAATTTTTGGGTTTCTAGCCACTGTTTTGCAGCAGATAAGTCATTTGCAATATATGCCTCATGACCTAGGTGCTCAAGAATACGCGCAGCGAGTTCTGCAAACTCATTGTCATCATCTACAAGTAAAACTGTTTTCAATTGGATCCCTCTCGAATAATTTTGTGTTTATGCCTCTGAGTGACTTAACAGTTAACTCTTATCTCACAACGCGACTAATTGGGCGTCATAACGTTAAGGGCATGTTTTTGGATCACTATTTCAATGCTTTTAGCATGCAGTATCTCGCCATCAAGGGCGAAGTTTTGCTCTTGCTCAAATTCTAAATTTATTTTTTCACACTGCTTTAAGCGAATATCTGAAAATACTCTATCGTGCTCAGGTAAAAGAAGCTCTGCGACTGTAATACTCTGCGCGCTTTCTGGTTTAAAAGGCAAAATGGTCACGTCTAACTTGCCATCATCATAAATTGGCTCACCATTCCCTTGCGCCAAGATAGTTGTTTTTGGCGCCGCATTGGCAACTACGAGGCTAACACATTCAATGTCAGAGTACGCATTACCATCAAAACTCACCTTTAGCTTTAATGGCTTATTTTCGCTGACGGCTTCTAATAGGCTTTTTATGTAGGCAAATTGGCCAGACATATTTTTTTGTTCTCGATCGGCTTTTTCAATCATCTCTTCGCCAAAGCCAATCGCAGCCGCTAAAAGCGCCGTTTTATCATTGCAGGTCATGATATCTATGGGTTTAAGCTTGCCTGACAAAATGGCTTCACATGACGTGGAGATGGGCACTACTTTTGTTGCTGGCCCTAACAGCACCGTTGCTAGTGAATTCGCAGTACCCAGCGGGAGAATACCAAATTTAACATCGCTTTTTATGATCCCGTGAGCAACGGCCGCTAATGTGCCATCGCCGCCACCAGCAATAACCATATTGGGTTTATCCGAAGTTAATATTTGCTTCGCAAACACGGCAACATCGGTATCTGCCTCGGTGAAATGAATGGTTAAATGGTACTTACTGGTTAACAAGCCGATAATTTCATTCTCTGAAATAGACCATTTTTTCGCACCCGCCACTGGGTTAATAATCAATGATGCTTTATCTGTATGTGCCAGCGCCTGACTTTTATGTAATTTTGTCAGTGTTTTGAGCTGATGCTTGTTCAGCCTAGCGGTTTCTCGACGTTGCTGGATTTGCTCAAGTACCTGTTGAACTGTGTCATGTTTATTTTTAAACAGTAAATATGCCGCACAATAAAACACTGAACGACCGCGGCCTAAAGCGCAGTGCACCACCACTTTTCGACCTAATTTATGCTGCGCATCTATCCAAGCAATACCATGAGATAACTGCTCATTTGTTGGGGGCTGATGATCAAGTACTGGAATATTGAGGTAATGCAGGCCTTGCTGCTCAGCAGACCAATTTAGTCCATCAAATTCAGCTGTGACATCTAAAATCGCTTCAATGCCTTGGGCTTTTAGCATATCAACATCGCTAGGGAACAAACGACAAGCAACAAATAAATTATCGGATAGAGGCTGAAATACATCCACGGTATCTCTTTTTCTTGCAAGCCCATTATATAGATGAACGCCACTCAGGTATGGCCAGAATAACCAAGTAATGTACCAAGGGATCTTACCTGTGCTTTT
This sequence comes from Pseudoalteromonas sp. NFXS53, assembly GCF_056629255.1. Lineage (NCBI taxonomy): Bacteria > Pseudomonadati > Pseudomonadota > Gammaproteobacteria > Alteromonadales > Pseudoalteromonadaceae > Pseudoalteromonas > Pseudoalteromonas sp. NFXS53. The sequence continues at coordinate 327,300 of NZ_JBWVBR010000002.1, forward strand.
TTTTCTAAAAACTGAAGGTGAGTTTGTGGCATAGGCAAAAGTAACCAAAAAGAAAGACAAGGTTATCCAAAGAATTGGCAATAAAAACCAAGTGCCTATGCTGTAAATGGTGAGTGCGGCTAAGCATAAACTGACCGCTAAATAATACTTTAACATCTTCATTGCTTATCCTTAATTGCTTATAGCGTGCTGTGTACGGCTATCGACTTTAACTCAAAGCCATAAGTGATTTTCGGTGATCGGTAACCAACTGCTAGCGCGACATTATAGATTGCTCTTTATTAACCTAGGCTTATCCATAAACTTAGCATGTATATAAGATAATCTATGGAGGTGAACTTTTATTTATCAAGTCGAAGGCTAAAAACAGTGCACAATCAATGTGTAAAGTGGTGACCTAAAAGCTACTCACCTTTTACATTTGGCAAGGTTTCTCCTCCCACATTTTGCTCGATATTCTGGTGTTCTAGCCACAATTTGAAATACAACCCGGCAATGACACATTCAGTAAAAATAGCGAGTAAAATGCCCGGCCCAGCATGACCCTGTGATAATTCAAAAACGCCAAGACCAGCAAGCCCGCACATCGAAACGGCAATACTTAAGCTTATTGCTTGTCGTGACTCTGAATGCGCTGCATTTCTGCCTACCCATAGCAGTATCGCTAAACCTAAAAACAGCATTGCCATTCTTCGACCAACAAAAAGTGCAGAGTTGTTTTGTTCAATACTAAATAAACTAAATGGGAATTCAGGATAAAGTAAAAATGCTGCAAATAAGGAAAGTGCTATTGAAGCGGTAAGAGTGCTTATATTTTTGAAGCTAAACATGATTGTCCTTATCTAAATTAGCAAACTGTTGATATAGATAAATAAGCTACATCGAAGTACCTATATTTATACTTCAGAGTAGTCTAATAAACAACCTCTTATGAGCTCGCAAAACGGCTTTGTCAGCAAATTTATGTTAATGATTTAGAAGTACAAAAAGATAAGAACGATCAAATTAAAAGTAACCCTCATTAAAGTTGATAGCGTGATCAAGGTGACCCGAAAAATAAAAGCGTGCGCAACAAACAATGTAACGCACGCTTTAAAAATTAACTGACTGCGAGTTAACCGAATGAACGCGCTTTTAAATACGCTTCGCGGCTTTGCATATTCGCAAGATAACCAGCGATATTTTCACGGCCCTGTAGCAAGTTTAGGCTACCTGCAATTTCAAGTGTAATGGTCATCATAATATCGGCCGCAGTAAACTCATCTCCAGCAAAATAAGTTTGCTGAGCGAGTACCGAGTCTATGTATGAGAAATCTAGATTTAGCTCTTTGGCAATATACCCGTCCATCGGGTTGGTGCCACTGCGCTCTTCCATTTGCATCAGCAAGCTAGTGATCACTGGCAAGCCTAAAGAGCCTTCAGCAAAGTGCGACCATTCAACATATTGGTAATAGGCTTTGCTGCCTTTTTCTGGACGTAAACGCTGCTCTGTGTCTTGGTCAAGAATGTACTCCATAATCGCACCCGATTCACAGATCACAATATCATTGTGCTCAATGATCGGCGCTTTATTTAATGGATGTACTTTGCCAAGACTCGCTGGCGCTAAACGCGTTGTTGCATCGCGTTCATGTTTCTCAACTTCGTATGGCATGCCAAGTTCTTCTAATAGCCATAACACGCGTGTTGAACGCGATTGATTGAGATGATGTACCTTTATCATATTTTGATCCTGTGTGTTGCGATGAATAATCTTTAATCTAAATGCTCTGGACCCACTTGCACGACCAATTTGCCAAAGTTTTCACCTTGTAATAATCCGATAAATGCAGTCGCTGCATTTTCAAGCCCGCTGACCTTATCTTCTTTGTACTTAATTTGCCCTGACATCAACCAAGGCACCATAGCTTGCTGAAACTCGTCATAGCGATGGCCATAATCGTCAAATACAATAAAGCCTTGCATTTTTATACGTTTAACAAGCAAGTTCCCCATAAGTAAGCCCATACGATCAGGTCCCTCAGGTAAATCAGTGGCATTGTATTGAGCAATTAAGCCGCAAAGTGGTACCCGTGCTTTTGGGTTTAACAGAGGCAGTACGGCGTTAAACACTTTTCCGCCCACATTTTCAAAATAAATATCTATGCCATTCGAGCAAATGGTTGCCAGTTGTGATTCTAGGTCTGCAGCATTGTGATTAAGACACGCATCAAAACCCAGTTCATTCACCGCGTACTCGCACTTTTCTTTACTTCCAGCGATGCCAACGACTTTACAGCCTTGTAACTTGCCTATTTGACCAACCAAGCTACCCACTGCGCCGGTAGCTGCGGCAACAACCAGTGTTTCACCTTTTTTCGGCTGGCCGATGTCCATCAAGCCCATATAAGCGGTTAGCCCCGGCATACCTAACACGCCTAAGCCATAAGATGGGTTTACCATTGCTGAATCTAGTTTGATCACCCCTTCGCCATTCGAGACGCTGTAATCTTGCCAACCACCAAATGCGACAACCAAATCGCCTTGTTCAAAACCTTGATGATTTGAAACCTCAACACGGCAGATACTGCCACCAACCATCACCTCACCTAAAGCAACTGGTGGTGCATATGATTTGGCATCGTTCATACGTCCACGCATATAAGGATCTAATGATAGGTAAATGGTGCGAAGTAAAATTTCACCCTCTCCCGGTTCTGGGATAGCCGACTCAACAAGGTTGAAGTTGCTTAACGTTGGTGCCCCATGAGGGCGTGAATTCAAAGTTATTTGGCGATTAACATTACGATTTTGATTCATATTAAATCCTTCTTTTTAAAGTTGTTAGCCAATTACTCAGCTAACAATTTCACCAAAAAATCACCTACCGCATGGGCACTTGCTGGGTTTTGACCTGTCACTAAACGGTCGTCTTGAATAACAAATTCATTCCAAGGTTGTACCTTGCTGTATTGAGCCGCTTTTCGCGTTAATGCTTCTTCGAGTAAGAAAGGAATATCATTGATGGTGCCAAAGTCGACTTCTTCTTCGCGGGTAAATGCAGTGACTTCTTTGTCAGCAATTAATAATTCGCCATTGCTGAGTGTAATTGGCAATAATGCAGCCGGACCGTGGCACACTGCCGCAATGATCCCGCCCGCTTCATAATGCTTGGCTGCCATTGCTGCGACTTCTTCGTTGCTTGCTAAATCTGACAGTAAACCAAAACCACCTGGGTAGAAAATAGCATCGTAATCGTCTACGTTGACCTGAGAGGCAGGCACGGTATTGTTGATCTGCGTTTGGAATGACGCATCACCTAATACCTTATTATTTACCTCATCCCCCTCAATGTCGGTGCCATACAGTGGTGCTTTACCACCTTGAATAGAGACAATATCGAACCCAATGTTATTCGCGTTTAATACATCTACAACATGCGTCAGCTCTGGTGCATAGGTACCATTAGCTTGATCTGTACTGCCGAGTGTTGCGTGATTAGTGACTGGAATAAGTACTTTTTTCATGATGATTACCTTAACTCAGTGTTGTCATAAAGTTGTTTGATGCCTTTGTGCAAGTTGCTAAAAAGACGATAAGGACACTGTATATTGTTACCTAATGAATGATAATTAGATAAATCAGTGAAACTCTTTTGCTATTTAGCAACAATCAATGCAATTTATTGATTCAAGCTTATAAGATACGCCGCTGCCCTTTGAAAGATCGCTTTTCTATTTATTTCTTTTAAAAGCCTAAAATAAAAAAGGCCAGTCGCTTTAACGAATGGCCTTTACTCAAAATAAGTTAGACAAAGAAAGCGATTAGTTCACTTCGTCGTAAGTCGGAAGTGCCGGCATTGCGCCAAGCTTTGTGCAGGTATAGGCCCCACACTTGACTGCAAACTCAGCGGCATCAATCAGCTTCTCAATATTTGTGTTCAACTGGGATTGCTCTAATTGCTGCTGAGCTAAAGCGAACAAAAAGCCGCTTATTAAACTATCTCCCGCCCCTGTGGTATCAACAGCGTTAATGGTCGGGGTTGCAATTGAGCGCGTCTGTTGTGGCGTGATCAATTGCACCGGATTTTTGCCATCTGACACCAAGATTACCTGAACGCCCAGCGCGCATAATCGCTGAATATATTGCTCAGTTGAAAGCGACGCCGCTTGGCTTAAGTATTCAAGCTCTTCTAGGCTAAATTTTAAAATGTCACACAACGAAAAGCAGGCTTCAACGCGAGCAGGTAAATCAGCTAAATCGTGCCATAGATTTAATCTAAGATTGACATCAAAACTAATCATTTGCCCATGTGCTTTGGCCTGCTCTAATAGCGCCATATGCGTTGCTGTAATCGACGAATCCGTTAAGGTATTCGAACAAAAATGGTAAATACCTGATTGCGGCCAAGCGAATTCATTAAAGTCATCCATTGATACGCTGATATCTGCCGTTTGTTGACGATAAAAGCTAAATTGTCGCTCTTTGTGCTCATCGAGCTGAACAACCGCCAACGCGGTGTTTGCTGCTTTGATAACCGGACAATGTGCCGTATCTACCCCATAATGTTGCAATGTCTTAGCAATGATCTGCCCGAATGCATCATTCGATAGCCCACCTAAAAACGCACTGTGACCACCTAATTTGGCAAAGCCCACAGCGGCATTGGCGGGCGCTCCACCCACAATGGGAAGCAAAGCTTCGCCATCGTGAGGTAAAAGGTCCATTAATGCTTCGCCAAAGCAAGTTAGCTGCATGATCGTTTGTTCAGTCATAATAACTCCAACTCAATATGCGGTTTAGAATTGATAGTTCAATGTGAACGACGTCGTACGGCCATTAATGCTTCGTGCGCGAATAATGTCGTTAGCTGGTACGCTGCCCTCTTCTGCTTCTGTTATACCCACCGTATCAAACAGGTTATTGATGTTGAGTGAGACAGATAAGTTTTCAGTCACGTCATAGCTTGCAAATGCATTAACCTGCGTGTAGCCATCGAACTTTAAGTCATTATTATCTTGTGCATACGCATCTGTGGTGCCGATAAAGCTTAAACCAACCGCGCCTTGCTCCATGTTGTAACGCGCCATCAGTGAGTAGATAAAGTCAGCTTGACGACGAGGCGTGTTACCCACTACTTCAGGTGTTAATGCATCTTTGGCAATTTCTGCATCCGTCCAAGTCATGTTACCTCTGAAGTCGAATGACCCTACGAAGTAAACCCCCTCTAGCTCAATGCCTTTTGCTTCGTATTGGCGATCAAAGAACTTTTGACTGGTTGCTTCAAAGTTTTGCTCTTCTGTTTCAGCATAAAATGCCGTTGCAAATAAACTGCCGTTTTCAAAACGCTGTTTTAAACCAAACTCATATTGGGTTACTTCATCAATGGCATCTTCTTTGGCCACGCTGCCGTCGGCGTTTACTTTACCAAACAGTAATCTATCAGCATTTGCACGTGCACCTTCACTGATACGGCCAAAAATAGCTTGTGTTGGGTTGATTTGATAATTCGCACCGATTGAATAACTGGTGTAGCTCCAGTCATAGTTCACCGCACTTGGGTTTGCGATATCGATGCCAGCTACTTGCTCTTCTGGTTTTGAAATAACGCCGTCACCATTAATGTCTCGTTGTGACACTACAGCACCTGCATACGTGCCTTTGGCTTCGCCCGAGTCATAACGTACACTTGCATCTAGGGTGATATCGTCAAATTGAGAAGATACCGCCAAATAAGGCGCTCGCGTTGAATAGTCTGTGTCGTAGTTACGTTGACAACAGTTGCCCCATGCTGGAGTGCCATAGGCGTACAAACCGTTTTCTGAATATGCAGTGCCGTCAGCAGCAAACACATCGACGAGCGCAGCATTATCGCCCTGAAGCTCCATTAAATAAGAGTTCCAAAGCCAAGACATGGCAATGGTTTGCTCAGATGCATAAAAGCCAAATGTAACTGACGTATCATCGCTTAATGATTTAGTTAACTTGGTGTCATTAACCATTGAACCGAAATCACGCATTTCAACATCAAAGGTGTGAATACGCATCAATGTGTCATCATTAAAGGCTGAACCTGCTTGTGGGCCGTTTGCATATTGTAAGGTGGCACCTTCTCCAGCAATACTTGCAGCGATGTTCGATGCACTGCCAACCTCGGCAGGGAAAGGAGAATTAAAAGAGCCTTTCACACTTGCAACACGAAAACGGTTTTCTATTTTCCAATCATTGCTGAGATCAAAACTGGCTTCTACGCCCACACTGTCTACTTGTGGATGCATACCATCACGCATATCGCCTTGGCGAATTTCATTATTTGCGCCTAAGCCTTGTGTTTTAATAAAGTACGCCGAGTGTGGTGTATCAGATAAAGCGTCAAAATTGGCTAACGAGTCGCCATTTGAGCGCATTGGCATTGGTAAATAACTAGTGCTTCGGTCGTCTAAATGTTTTAGATACAAACGCACGTAACCGTTATTAAACTCTTTGGTTAAATTAGCTTTGATCTGGCCGCCCTTATTGCCTGTGTAACCTGTGTCTCTTGGCCCTTCACCTTGGCGAACAAAACCACCGATATGAAAGCGCACACTGTCAGATAAGTAAGTACCAAATTCGAAGTCAGTTCTAAACTCGTCATAATCTAAACCAAAGGTTGTTGCGATACTGCCTGACTCGCTGTCACCTGTTTTAGAAATAAAGTTGATGATACCGCCCGGTGCATTACTTGCCGCCGTAGACGCTGAGCCCCCACGAATAGACTCGACAGATTGTACCGTGTTGTCTAGACGTAAAAAGATATCAGCATTACCAAATGCAATATCACCAAACTGTAAAACTGGCAGCCCGTCTTCTTGAAGCTGTAAAAACTTAGCCCCACCTGATGCCACAGGTAGGCCACGCACGGCAATGTTTGCATTACCTTCACCGCCCGTCGACTCAGAGCGCACACCCGGTAATATTCTAAATGCTTCAGCGGTGGTTCTAGGTGTTGATACATTGATCTGCTCTGCAGAAATGCTGCTCACTGACACACTAGATGCCATCACGGTGCGACTTTGAGGCACACCTGTAACAATTATCTTTTCTAATTCATTTTGTGGCTTTGCGGTATTTGCTTGTTGTTCTTCAGCCAGTGCTTGAGTGCTGATAGCTAACGCGATAGCGCTTAGGGCAAACCAAGTGGGGTTATGTGTTCTCATAATGTGCCTCATTGTTGTCAATTTAAAGTATGGCACCACTAATGTGGATTTTCTTACTTAATCGATTAAGTAAGTTAGCAAAAATGTCATCATTTGCAATAAAAAAGTGCTCGATTATTGTGCTTATTTTATTAAGTGATTGTTATAGATAACAAAAAAGTGTCCAACTCGGTGCACCCAAATTGGCAGATTTGGTGCAGTTGAACACTTTGACAAGGGGATTTGATTTAAATTAAGCGTGAGCTAAACGCGCTTTTGCTGGATCTTTAAAATAGTTATACAACATGCCTAACATCAGTAAGGCAGCAAAGCCGGTTGCCAATGCAAAGCCATATTCAATATGACCAAAGTGATCGCTGACGATACCCATCAATAAAGGCGCAACCGCTGCTGACAACGCGGTGAAGAATAAAATCACCCCGGCGACAGAGCCGTGTTGATGTTTTTCAAAACAGGAGATCCCTTTTGAGTTCAGGGTCGGATAAATCATCGACATAAATAAGCCACTCAGTGGCAATGTAAACACAGCTGCATCTACACCAAACAGGTAAGTTGCTAAATAACATAAAAATATCGCGCTACTGAGTGCAAGCATCACGCTCTGCCACGAGAATAAATTCAACAACCATACAGCCATAAATCGACCCACAGCACGCAGCACAAAAAAGATGGTCAACGCATAAGTCGCCAGCAACGTCCAATCACCTTGGTAGGTTTTAAGCAAGGTTGGCATCCAGACATAGATTGCAACTTCAGTCGCCACATAAAGCGCAATGGCAGCAGAAAAACCAAGGGCATGCTTGTCTTTTAACATCGCAAGCGTTTGTTTAAAGCTCGCCTGCTCGTTGCTTGTTTTCTCTGTTTTAGCTGGGAAGGACACCTTAAAAGTCGCCAAACATAACAACACACACATGGCGCCTGCCAGTAAATATAGGTACTTCCAACTGACGCCAGCAACCAACATATAACTAACAATGGCCGGACCCACTATGGCCCCCACAGCAAAGAACCCTTCTACGGTATTCATGGTTTTAGTATGCGCTTTACTTGATGGCGTTAGATCGCCAAGTAAAGCCAGCGCCGCGGTTTTAAACAAGCCAATTGCCAGACCTATCATACTTAACAGACCGACAAATAACGTAAATGTGTTGCCGACAGCAAAACCAAAACACGCCACTGAGAATAATAAAAAGCCAATAATTATGGTGGGCTTATGGCCTATTTTATCTGCTAAAAAACCAAGGCACAGGCCACTAATGGCAATCCAAATCATCGGCGCATAATGAAAAGCACTGGCTTGTGTCATGGTCAGGTTATATTCGCTGATCAGCTCTGGAATAATCACGCCCACCGCGTCTGAGGTCATCGCAAACATGAAAAACATCATGTAGGTCAACCAGCGAAGCGTCGATAAGTTGTGTGTTGTCATAATGGTTACCTCAAGGATTAATACCAACTTTATTAAGCGGTTAATTCAGTTGATATAACTGGCTGATCTTAAATAAGTCTAGCCTGTATCAGGCCAGCTTCAGCCAATTTTTATTGTAAATAGTACTTGAATATCTTTGATTGCTGATTAAAGATATAACTTAATCGATTAAGAATCAACTTTGAGATATTGAGTGCGACTATGAAAAACCAAGTGCAATTGATCACCTATGCAGACAGGCTTACAGGGAGTGGCCTACCAGTGTTAAAGCAGATGCTTGACGGGCCGCTGGTAGGTCTATTCTCTGGCGTACATATTTTGCCTTTTTACTATCCTATTGATGGTAGCGATGCGGGTTTTGACCCAATTGACCATGCACAAATTGATAGTCGCTTAGGTAGTTGGCCAGACTTAAAAGCATTAGGAGAAGACTATGAAATAATGGCTGATCTCATCGTCAACCACGCTTCTGGTCAATCTCCTGAGTTTTTAGATGTGCTTGAAAATGGCACAGCATCTAAATATTGGAGTATGTTTTTAAAAGAGCAGGATGTGTTTCCAAATGGCATCACAGACGAAGAAGCCGCCGCTATTTTTAGACCACGACCCACCAGTTGTTTTACACCTAAAACATTGGCTTCAGGCGAAGTTGTTAATTTCTGGACGACCTTTACCGACAACCAGATTGATATAAATGTTGAAACCGAAGCGGGTAAAAATTACTTAGATAAAGTACTCAACTTATTTGCCAACAATGGGGTGAAGATCATTCGTTTAGATGCCGCAGGTTTTGCCATTAAGCGCGCAGGTACCAGCTGCTTTATGACCGATGAAGCCTTTGCTTTTATTAAACAACTCTCAAAACAAGCCAATGAGATGGGCATGGAAACAATTGCAGAAATTCACAGCCATTATCAAACCCAAATTGCGGTTGCAGAAAAAGTTGACCGAGTGTACGACTTTGCGCTGCCACCACTTATCTTGCACACTTTGTTTACGCAAAATGTAGATGCTCTAGTATCTTGGCTGACCATTGCGCCGCGTAACTGCTTGACCGTGCTCGACACCCACGATGGTATTGGCATTGTTGATGCGGGTCCTGAAGGTGAAAAACCGGGTTTGCTCAATGCAGCACAAGTCGACAACTTAGTTGAACAGATCCATGAAAATAGCAATTCGCAAAGCCGTCAAGCGACCGGCGCAGCAGCCAGTAACGTCGATTTATACCAAGTGAACTGCACCTATTATGATGCCCTCGCTCGCAACGACTTAGACTACTTAACAGCAAGAGCTATTCAGTTCTTCTCTCCGGGTGTACCACAGGTTTATTACGGTGGTTTACTTGCATTGCATAATGACATGGCATTACTTGATAGCACCAATGTTGGCCGCGATATTAACCGCAGTTACTTAACGCCAGAAAAGGTCGATATTCAATTACAAAAACCAGTGGTTAAAGCTCTGTCAAAACTCATTAAATTGCGTAATGAAAGCCAAGCTTTTAATGGTGCATTCTCTTTGCAAGGCGCCGACAGTTTATTAATCATGGAGTGGGAAAATCAGCAACACACGGCATGTTTGAAAATTGACTTTGAAACACACCTAATTGAAATGACCTTTGCTGATGGAAAAGGCGCTAAGCGTTTTAATCTCGCGGATTTACTTAAGTAACCTGAACTCAGGATACAAATCTCATAACCAAAGCTCAGACTACTTCGTATCTGTGAAATTACGCCAAAGGTGTTAGGTCGACTGACCTAACTTAAGATTGAAAGGCAGCATAACTTGCTGCTTTTCTTTATTTATAAACAGCTCGGCCGCTTGTTGCCCTTTATTCTCACTGTTTTGGTGAATGGTGGTAATGGCTGGTTGAAAAAGCTCTGCTTCATCAATGCCGTCAAAGCCTACAATTTTAAGCTCTTCAGGGATCTTAATGCCCTGCGCTTGGGCTTCTCTCGCTGCGGCGAGTGCAATTAAATCACTCATACATAACAACACATTGGGTCGAGGCGATGTATTTAATGCTTCTTTTGCAGCAATGCGCGCATAACGTTCGCTACTCTCAGGTATATTCCAAGTTTTATCATCCGCAATGACGACACCCAACTCATTGATAGCTTGGCGAAATCCAGCTAAACGTTGATGTGCAATCGAGGTATTAAGTTCTGGCAAATGATGGTCATACACACGACAGATAAGCTCAGTATCAAGCAAGCGTAGGCCTAAAATAGCTGCCTCAATATCATCATTCGTCTGTTCAAAACCTGTAAATGCTTGTTTCGCGACAGTGTAAGCGGCTTCATGATTATTGATGTTGACACTGGCTTTGTTGTCTAACTCAAAATCGACCGTCACGACATGCTTGCTGAGCGCTTCAAGGTGAGTAATTAATTTGGTATTACGAGGGCGGCCATAGCAAATAAAGCCATCAACAAAATCGACAATATCATTGACGCTTTCAGCATTACCCGAGAAAAGCAGTAAATTAATACCTTGAGGTTCAAGCACTTTGGCAACACCGCGCATAAAGCTGCTCGCCACCGGATCTGACACCATGTATTCAACGCTGTCAGGAAGCACGAGCGCGACAATGTTGAACGTGCCTTTTCGCAACGAACGTGCCGCTTTATTTGGCCCAAAGTAACCGAGCTCATGGCACGCTGCGAGGATTTCTTCACGTTTTGCTTTCGACAGCTGATCTGGTCGATTAAAAGCATTTGAAACAGTGGCATTCGACACACCTAAATGTGCAGCGATACTCTTTAACGTCCATTTTCTGTCGGTCATTAACGTTGAAACCCTGAGTAAATAATACTTATAAGTGAAGATAGTAATAAATTTACCTATTAAAAGACAGCCACCTAGTCCCTACACTGAAGCAAAACAATCAAAATATTAATATTAAAAGATTTAATAGGAGTACATTTAGGTGCTCTTGTTAGGTCTAATTTCGCTTTTGAAACTAAAGCAATTAAGCCTTTTACAGACCCAGAACAACTTAAAGGGAAAATGAATCATGCTTCCTTCAAGTGCAGAGTTGAGGTACATTTTTATTAAGAGACAGTTAATAAAGCTAAGTCATGGGAAAGCAAATTTTTAATAAGGTCTTTGAAGGTTTTCATTCATACAAATCACGTTATTTTTATAAGATAAATCTGCATATTATAAAAGGCTTCCTGATAGAAAAGAGAAGTACAGGTTTTGTAATCTGGAATTTTAATTTTCCTTTGTTTGATGGTGAGAATAGATTTCATTTACTTTATAGCAGCATTGCCGACAAAAGTAATTTTAAGTTTAATAATTCAACGAGTAACAAAGGAGAAATTATTGAAAAACTCCTGCTTTTTCTGGAAGGTGAAGTCAGAACATTTGAAGAGCCAGATAACTTAATCGATTTTTGTTCTAAGCTAAGAGCAAATGTTAACCGTCACCCAAATATCTCTTTAACTTGTGGTTTTGGTTTGGTGTTGCAAGAAAGGTTTGATGAAAGCTTAACTTTACTTCTTTCTGTAATCGATCGAGTTGAAGGTAGAAGTAAAGAAAATGCTTTAAGGATAATTGAATTGCTGCAATGTGGTGAATTTGAACAGGCTAAATACACTGTTTGTTCAATTGAAAATAATTTAAAGAATGAACTGAATGTGGAGTAAACATCCATTTTTTGGCCTATTTATGAGCTTACAATATGATTACTCTAACCTTGCTAGAGCAACAGCTTATCGACTTTAATCTGTTCATATGTAGGGACTATTAAGACTAGAATTACGCTCACTCTATATGAAGCATTTTAGCTGTAAAACACACCTCACTTAAACCAATCTTTGCTATTTACGATAAGTGATTGTTAAATAACACCTGCAAATATTTACCACATAGGCAAAGTAGTGATGGACAGTTTTGAAGGCATTTTTGAGTTTGTGGCTGTTGCCGAAAGCGGTGGCTTTTCGGCGGCTGCAAAAAAGTTAAACTGCTCCACCAGCCATGTCAGCCGACAAGTTTCTCGCTTAGAAGCACGCTTAGGCTCGCGTCTTTTAGCAAGAACCACTCGCCAAATTAGCCTGACTGAAAATGGCGAGTTTTACTACCAACAGTGCAAGCAACTCGTCACTGGCTTACAACAAGCCAACGAACAATTAAGCCAGCAGCAATATCAGTTATCTGGCACGCTCAGAGTCAGTGCCGCAGGTGGCTTTGCCGAAAGTTACATCGCCCCTGCTCTGATGGAATTTGCTAAACAGCACCCAGAGCTCAATATTGAAATAGACTTTAATTCTCGACTGGTTAATTTTGTTGAAGACGGTATCGACTTTGCCATTCGCTATGGCGAATTGAATGATTCAAACCTCATCGCCCGTAAGTTAATTAGCCGCTCTATGATGGTGGTTGCCAGCCCTGAATATCTCAAAACCAATGGCTCGCCAAACCATCCTAACCAACTAAAAAGCCATCGCTGTATTATCGCTAATAACGACCACTGGGCGTTTAATATCGACGGAACCAAACAAAGTGTGAAAGTCACTGGTAACTGGCGCAGCAATAATTCCAATGTGGTACGCGAAGCCTGCGAACAAGGTCTTGGTATTGCCTATATGCCCGAAAGCACCTTCACAGAATCAATCGAACAGCAAAAGCTGGTACCGCTTTTAGACTCATATTGCATTAAAGGCGCAACCAGCTGGATTGTTTATCAAAACAAGCAATTTATGCCGCTCAGGGCACGCCTAGCCATAGACTTTTTATTAGAGCGGTTTGCAAAGTGGTAAATTAAAGCTGCATTCAGATTAGGTGTTTAAACTATTGGTACGTTTTCAAACAACGACATACAAATGGATTTCTACACTCTCTTTATATCTGCTTTGTATAAGCTCAAAACGCTATCAGTATGCGCTATTTTTCTCTTGAGCACCTTTTCGTCTTTGGCCAGTTCAAGCGTTTGCTATGGCACGACATCAAACGGTAGTTTACAAAATGGTGTTCAGCTACCAAAAGAAGGCAATAACTTTGTTGGTTATAGTGAAATAGCAAGGTTAGCTGGGCGCACATACGTGCACTCAAAAGTCAGAGATATCACCCTTGATGCTTATTCTCGTTTAGAAAAATTAGAACCTAATAAGGTCTTTAAGTATGCAGAAACCGGTTTTGTTGATGGTGGAAAGTTTCGACCTCATAAAACACATCAAAATGGTTTATCTGTAGATTTCATGACTCCTGTATTAAATGAGAATGGTGAATCAGTACACCTTTCTACCCACCCATTTAACAAATTTGGTTATAACATTGAGTTTGATAATGTAGGTCAATTTGATGAATATCGAATAGATTATGACGCGCTTTCAGCACATCTGGTTGCATTACACAAGTCGTCAAAAGAACTCGGTTTGGATTTATGGCGAGTTATTTTTGATCCAAAACTACAACCCAATTTATTTAAAACCAAATACGGGGATTACCTTAAAACGCATATACAGTTTTCCAAGAAACGTTCATGGGTGAGGCATGATGAACATTATCATGTAGATTTTGCAGTGCCATGCGATGAAAAAGCCTAAACTTCCCTCCCTAGACTCATCAACTTCTTGAATTTTAATCTTTGGCTGATTCATCTTATGAATGCGTGATGGGTGGATTTACTTAAGTATGTGATTCCATAACGACATAAGCATAGCTTTTGCTGTTATCCAAAGTTATTTACACACTGTATTGAGCTAATACGTTTATTAAATTTTCTAGAACAATTGCAGTTTAAAAATCCATCAGATACCATCGAATAAATACCTAAAAGGAATACATTCATGATAAAAACCTGCATGGTCGTACTGTCTTTAATAATTTCAGCCTCAGCGCTATCACAACCAAAAGACTTTTCTGAGCTGACAATTAACCAGCTTCATCAAGGGGTAAAAGCAGGTCAGTTTACTTTTGCCGAAGTTACCCAGTATTACCTAAACAACATACAAAAACATAACCCTCAACTAAACGCTGTGATCACTGTCAATCCCGACGCCTACCAGCAAGCTTTGAACAAAGACAAACGCTACAAAGAAAATGGAAAAAAAGGCATTTTATTTGGTGTACCCGTTTTACTAAAAGACAACATAGATACCAAGTTAATGGCAACCACTGCCGGGGCGCTCGCATTGCAAAATCATTACCCAAGCAAAAATGCCCCTATTGTTGAGCAATTGCTTTCAGAAGGCGCAATCATTTTAGGAAAGGCAAATTTAAGTGAATGGGCAAACTTTAAATCTTCACCTAGCTCGAGTGGTTATAGTCATGTCGCTGGTCAAGTAAAGAACCCTTACGATCTGACTATGACTCCTTGCGGCTCTAGCTCTGGCTCTGCTGTGGCAGTCTCTAGTAATCTAGCACTAGTCAGTATTGGTACAGAAACCGATGGTTCAATTCACTGCCCAAGCGCGCTCAATGGCGTTGTTGGTTTTAAGCCGAGTATTCATCATATTTCCCAAACAGGGATCATCCCGATTGCGCATTCTCAAGATACAGCAGGCCCTATTACAAGAACCGTGACTGATGCTGAGCTTACTTATTTAGCAATCTCGGAGTATGCTCACAAAGAGTCACCTTCAACTAATTCATTGCAAGGTAAACGCATTGGAGTTATCCCGGGCATAAACCAGTTTAATCAAGCTTATAAAGCTGAATTCGAAGACACCTTAAAACGCTTGGGTTCAGCGGGTGCAACTATCGTTAACGATATAAAGTTTAATCATATGGACAAAATATTCCCCGCTGAATTTGATGTACTGTTGTACGAGTTTAATCATGGCGTCACTGCTTATTTAGCAAATACTGGCGATGGTGTCAGTGTTAAATCACTACCTGAACTAATTGAATACAACAAGAAACTGAACGATCAAAAACAAGAGCTCTTACTTGCCTCACTTCAAGCAAATGATGAAGCTAAATACAAACAAGCTATCGCTGCGATAGACAAATACGCTAAGCAACAATTAAAGGAAATATTCAAACAACATAAACTCGATGCCATCATTGCACCGAGTGTTGGCTCTGCATGGAAAATAGATCCTATCAATGGAGACAAATTTACAGGTAGTAGCTCAACAATTGCCGCTGTCACTGGCTCACCAAGCATCACTGTCCCTATGGGGTTAAAAGACGGGTTGCCTTATGCTGTAAGTATTATTGGTGATTTAGACCAAGATATGAAAGTGCTTGAAATCGCAAAGCTGCTTGAGCAATTAACTCAGGGGCGAGTCGCACCTAAGCTATAAAAATGGTAAAGCATAGTGCTAAACAAGAATCTTAAAGATTTTTTTAAATTAACTGATCTTTTCTAATAGCAGCTGCGTTAAACATATTGAAGGGTCGAAACGGTGTTGCATTCACCAAGAACTAGTCCTTGCATTTAGTACCCCTTCACCATTCGCAGAAATTAAGCGCACTACCCTACAGTGCGCTTTTTCTGTTTTAAGGCTCATCAAAACCATACATTTTATTAAAGCCTGGAATTCTACTTTCCCAAACCGGTGTTGCCGCTCCAACAATATCAGTGAGTATATCTAGAAATAGCTGAGTCTTTAATGCCAAATCTCTATGTGGATAAACAGCAAAGAAGTTACCGTAATTACTGAGCTCTATACCTGTCATTATTGGGATCAGTTCACCGTCTTTAACTTCGTCCCCGAGCATTTGCGCGGTTGCTGCTGTCAGCATACGACCATTCAAAGCTGTTTTAATCAGTAACTCGGCTTCATTCACTTTATAAGCCGTATTCAAATGAAGAAACGCTTGTTTACCGCTTTCATCTATATACTTAATTTTATCTATGACTAAGCCGGGGGCGCAATAAACCACTGCGGGCAGTTGTTCTAATTCTGCAATACTTTCTGGCTCACCGAATTTTGCTAGGTACGCGGGAGAAGCCAACAGCAGTAAGCGATTTCGTGCAATTTTTCTAGCGATTAGATTTGACTCTAAAGGCTCTCCCATCCTAATGCCCAAATCAAACCCTTCACCGATCACATCAACTAGCCTGTCTTCAAGCAAAAGCTCAATCGTGACATCAGGATATTTCTCTTGGTAAATCGTTACAGCTTGCTGAACATATTGGCGACCAAACAAGGTTGGGCTAGCAATTTTTAACTCCCCTCTTGGCTCGGTATGATAATTCTGTGCTAAGCGTTTAGAGTTACTTAATACAGTGCGAAGTTGCTTCGCTTGATTTAGCATCTCAACCCCTGCAGCGGTAAAGGAAATAGCCCTTGTTGAGCGATTTAATAGGTGTACCTCAAGCTCTTCTTCAAGCTTCGTTATTTGCTTTGAAATCGCGGAACGATTGACATTACGGTATTCCGCGACTTTAGCAAAACTGCCCAATTCAGACACTTCCAACAGTAATAATAATCGACTTGCCAGATCCATAACCCACCCAATTGGTTCCCATTTGGAATCATTATAATTCAATTTAGCTTGTTTTTAGATAACAAATTAAACCTTAAAGTGTGCTCAACAACACGGCAAATTGCCACTTAATACACGTAAAAGGGTCATCTCATGTCTAAACTCGCAATTACAAAACAAGCTGGTGTCGCAACTGTTTTAATTCAGAATCCGCCAATCAATATATTAACCAGTGATTTAATAAACGAAATCAATGCATTCGTGCTGTCTTTAAAAGATGACAGAGATACCAAAGTGGTTGTTTTTAAGTCTTTTCATGACACTTTTTTTATCGCCCATTTAGATTTACATGTCATTAATGGCACGCAAGGTGGCCAAGCGGCATCAATCGAATTTAATCATATGATTGAAAACATCAAAGCAATGAAGCAGTTGTCTATTGCAGTAGTTGATGGCGTGGCTAGAGGAGGTGGCAATGAGTTTGTAATGGCTTGTGACTTGGCCTATGGCACTGAAAGTGCGGCATTTGCGCAACCAGAGCTTTACATTAACATACCTACAGGTGGTCAAGGTGCAGTTCAATTCGCAAGACGTTTAGGTAAAGGCAAAGCACTGCAAGCGTTACTCACAGGTGCTGATTTTACTGCTCAACAAGCGGAAACGCTGAACATCATTACTCAATTTGTACCAAAGTGTGATCTCGATGAATTTTTAGCACCTTTACTCGCACTAGTTAGTCACTGGGAGTTGCGAGATATTGCCATGTATAAAGACATCATCAACACGTCAATCATTGATGAAAATGCGGGTGCAGAATTAGAATTGAGATACTTTTTAGACCGCGCCAAAGAACAAAAAACGCAAACTATCATCAAAGCATTTTTAAAGCATGGTGGCCAAACTGAACGCGAAGCGCATGACATTCAGGGGATCTTTCAAGATACAGCGGCAGAATTAAGTCAGTAAATGCATAGAGGCTAATCGAGGTTAGCCTCTTAATTCACTAGCCTATTCATTGGCTGATGTTCTGTCGTAAATCAAGATTATTCACCTGAACGACTGATCGCTTCTTTACCGTTATAAACTAAGCGTGTCGACCAAGGAATAGGGTTGCGAAGCGCAAAATGTGCCATACAGCCATTTTCAGCTTCATCCAATAGATCTTTGATTTTCTCTTCAGGCTCAGGGCTTTCGATGATCACATGAGTCTCGACTACATCACAGCCGCCATCTGTCATGTAACCATGCTCACGCATGTGGCCCAAGTTTGTACGAAATACAATGCGCTGCTCTAACTTTAAGCTATCTACCTGAATTTTTCGTGCCGTCAAAATATCGGTCAAGTGCGTCATTAAGCAAAAACCAATGCCTGCCGAGAAAAATGCCAATGGAGGCGGCGCAGTATCTTCCCCTACAGGAGGCTGCTCGTCGCAATATAATTTCACTGGGCTAAAGCCTGGAATATTCACCGAAACCACACCAGTTTTACTTTGCATATTGCCTGCATCTGCACTTAAGTTGACTTCAAAGCGGTACGGCTCAGGGTGCTTTGCTTTCGCAAATTTTGAAGGTTGGTATTGAGTTGTTGCAGGTTGCTCAGTGCTTCTCTCACCTACGTGATAAAACTTTTGTTCTGTCATGATGCTCTCTTTAAACATGTTTTTTGTTTAAAAATAGCTTATGCCATTTTGTCTGCAGGGTGCCGTCAAAATAGCCTAAAATTGAATCTAGTTTGGTGCTATTCTTCATCCTAAAGGCAAAATATGACGGAAACCGCCATGCTTGAGAAGCAAGACAAAAATATCCTTTCACAGCTACAGAGTAACGGCCGTATGTCTATGGTTGATCTGGCCAAAGAAACTCATATGTCTGAATCAACTTGTTTACGTCGCACCAAAGCGCTCGAAGAGAAAGGCGTCATTAAAGGCTACAGTGCTGTACTCGATGCCGAAGAAGCTGGGTTTGGGGTATTAGCCTTTGTGCAGGTGAGCATAGACCAGAAAAATGAAGCGGCATTTGATAAATTCAAACTGGCTGTGATTGAGCACCCGCTTATATTAGAATGCTATTCGCTCTCTGGTGCCTATGACCACTTAATGAAAGTCGTTGCGCGGTCAAACAAAGAGCTCTCACGTTTCATACTCAAAGAATTAAGAAGTTTTCCTGAGATTAAAGAAGCACAAACCCTGTTTGTGTTAGATCAGGTGAAACATACCACTGCCTTGCCTGTAGAGTTGGATTAATGTTCACCATTAAAGAAAAAAGCTCGGCTTGACGACGAGCTTTGGTGGAGAATGTTACTTATTAGAGCCTATGCCCTGTTAATCTATAGGGAATAACAGGTCTGTACGGATAATGTATTTCACGCCTTGAGTAATTGCCTCTGAGCTATGTAAGCAATGCAAAGGGTGTGTGCCATGCGGAAAACATAACACGCCACCTGCGGGTGTTCTGACATTTATGATTTTTGCAGGCTCTCCATTTTTTGCCGGCCTTGAGCCATCTTGTGCATTCACCCAAAATTGTGTGTTACCGCCTTTAAAGTCATCTGACAACAAAATCAAAAATGTCATCTGACTCCATCTGTCATCGTATGCATTCATGATATTTTGTTCATTAATGATCTTGCTGCCCGGCCAAGAACCATCAATATGTGGTTTAAAGAAGTCCCCTTCTCCATATTTATAAAAACGGCATCGAGCATTGATACCAACAGGTAGTTGGCCTGAAATGGCTTCAATGCCCTGAGATAATAACGGTGCGCATCGCTCCCAGATTAATGATTCAGTTTGTTCGTCGATGACCCAAGTGAGGCTTGAGTTATGTCTCACTGAGCGAGGAAGAGACACAGCGGCATCTAAATTAAAACTCAGCGATTCAGCAATCTCAATAAGTCTTTGGCATTCGGCTTGAGACAAAACATTCAATAACTGAAATGCGCCTGGCACCTCTTCAATTGGGTTTAATTCAACTTGCCTTTCATGAATAAGCGCCAACTGAGCAGGGTTTTCCCCTCTATTTGCCCAAAGTGGAATATCACTGCGTTCAGCACCTTGTTCACGTGCAACAACATAAAAATCATCATAGTTCATTACTTAACTCACCACTGTCATCTGTGCAAATTGGCGATGCCCTTGCACACTGCCATGAAAACCAAAACCGCTCTGTTTTGCACCAACCCAAGGGCTATCGCCATTGCCACCAGGCCCTTTGTTAATGCCAATCATGCCAGCTTCTAATTGTGCAGCAACATGTTGCGCATCCTGTTTGCCAAACACAACGGCCCCTAAACCATAGTTAGAATCATTGGCTCGAGCTATCGCCTCACTCATTGTTTGAAAAGTAGATATTGCGACAACAGGACCAAATGTCTCTTGCTGCTCCATGGCCATTTCACGAGTGATACCGCTGATCACAGTCGGTTCGATATATCGTTCTTCAACAGTATGGCCGCCGAGTAATAAATGCGCGCCTTTTCTTAATGCATCATCAATATGCGACTGAATCTTTCTAACTTGCTTGGCATTGATTATCGGTCCAATATCTGCGTGTGTTTCATCCCAACTGCCAAGCCTATATTGCGAAGCCAACGCAGTAACTTCTTGTATAAATTCACTTGAGATTGACTCTGCCACATAGATACGCTCTGTCGATGTGCACATTTGACCCGCATTTTCAAAACTGCTCGCAACAGCAAATTGCGCTGCAGCTTTGATATTGGCATCTTCAAGCACTATCATGGGATCATTCCCTCCGAGCTCCATGATCAATCGCTTTAGTGAAGACGCCGCTGATGCCATAATTTGCTTGCCAACGGCTTGTGAACCTGTGAATGCAATGAGATCAATACTTTCATGAGCAACTATCGCACTGCCTACCTCTCCATCGCCATGCAGTATGTTTAAAATACCCTCAGGCAAATATTGATTTAGTAAACGAGTAAAACGCTCCGCAATTAATGGGGTTTCTTCTGAGGGCTTAAACACCACCGTATTACCAGCGACCAGAGCTGGTACGAATAAGTTCACAGCCATTGCTAGTGGATAATTCCAAGGTGAGATCACTGCGCAAACGCCCAGAGGTCGATATTGCACACCACTGCCGTCAGTGTGAGGGGCTAATGCTTTTGCTGCTTCAGCCGCATAATAGCTTCCCGAAAATAGCGCCCCTCGTACCTCGCCAGTTCCTCTATCCAGACTTTTTCCCATCTCTTTGCAAAGTAACTCTGCCAGCTCATCTTGAAATGGGATCAAGGCTTTAAACGCCTGACTAATAATGCGACTTCTTTCATGTATAGGCGTTTGCCGCCAACTTAACTGTTGCAACTTTGCATGGGCTATCGTTGCATTTATCTTATCTTGATCTGCTACTGACACTTCACCTAATGCAAGGCCATTACTTGGGTCATACGAAATCAATGTCATGTCTCACCTAACGAATGCTATCTTTTCAAATGATGATTTCATGTTAAGACACAGGTGATACAATTAGAAACAAGAATAACGAGTATGAGATACAAGCATGAGCGGTATAGCAAATCTAGACATAAAACAGCTGAGAGTGTTGCACTTCTTGCTCATTGAACACAATGTCTCAAAAGTCGCGGCTCAAATGGGAATAAGTCAGCAAGCCGTGAGCGATCAATTAAAAAAGCTACGGCACGCTTTCAACGACAGATTATTTGTCAGAAAAAGCAATGGCCTCATCCCAACCCCATATGCATTATCACTCCAAAGTGACGTTGCCAACATTATTGCTCAAGTAGAAACACTAGTGGCACCCAAAGAATTTGATCCCAGCTCAATCAGTGGGGTATTTACCATCTGTGCCACTGATTACGCCCAATCAGTCATCTTACCCAGCCTGCTGGCAAAACTAAGAACCCAAGCGCCTAATTTGAAAGTAATAGTGCGTGATATTGAAATAGATTACTTAAGCCAATTATTAGATAGTGCTGAAATTGACCTAGTATTGTCATTTCCAAGCTTTGTGCCCAGCAAGTATCCTAAACACGTTTTATATACCGAAACACACCAATGTGTTGTCAGTAAAACACACCCAAAAGCAGAGCACCTTTGGACAATAGAAGAAATCGCTTCTCACCCACAACTTATCATTTCACCAAAACGTGCGAATTTGGTTGGCTCAGCAGATACGTTTTTTAAGTCTCATGGCTTAAAAAGAAACATCGTCATGACAGTGCCTTTTTTTGCGGCTGCTGCAGAATGTATCGCCTCAACGGATGTGATAGCCCTACTACCGAGTAAGCTATTACCCAACGATAATTTAAAAGTTTTAAACTGCCAGCTAAACCTACCGACTTTTGATGTCATCACAGTTTGGCACCAACGTTCAGACCAAGATCCATTAAACCGCTGGATAAGAAAGCAAGTGAATGCGCTTTATGATCCCGAAAATGCGTCAACTTAATTCTATTTTGAGCTAAATAAGAACTCGATAAGCCATTCGCTAATTCAATTCAATATCGTGAGATTCTGACCACTGTCGCAATGCTTCTAAAATGCTCAAGGCTGAGCGCCCAAACTCTGTGAGCTCATAGGTCACAGCAACAGGGCGTTCACTGATGACTTTGCGCAACACCATGCCTTCTTGCTCTAACTCTTTTAGCCGTTGGTCGACCATTTTCTTGGTGGCGCCGCCTAACATACGTGACAAATCATTGAATCTCACTGGCTCATCTTTTAAGTGATAAATAATCGAGCCCTTCCACTTACCACCAATTAAACGCATGCCTTTTTCTATAGCACAGGGTTCAGTACAGGCATCTAAAACTTTTTTTCGCCCTTTACTATCTGTTTCTACTCGACTTTTCATTTTTTGACGCTCATTTTTACTAGGTTACCAAAAGTATACTAATTGATTAAGGTGGGCAGGTTCCCAAAATATACCACAAGTTAATTGCAAACACACTGGAGCAAAACATGAGCAATATTTTAATCATCAATGGTCATCAGTATTACCCGTTCTCTGAAGGTAAGTTAAACGCAACCTTGGTAGACAAGGCTGTCAGCATTTTTCAAAGCAAGGGTCATTCAACTCGCGTTGTGACGATGCAAGACAACATCGACGTCGAAAAAGAGCTTGAAAACCACCAATGGGCTGACTATGTATTCTTACAAACACCGGTCAATTGGATGGGCGTAACTTGGTCTTTCAAAAAGTATATGGATGAAGTTTACACAGCAGGTATGGGCGGTGCACTGTGCTTAGGTGACGGTCGAAATGAACAAGCACCTAAAGCCAACTATGGCAAAGGCGGCACAATGACGGGCACTAAATACATGCTTTCACTGACATTTAATGCACCTGAAGAATCATTTAACGACACTAATGACTTTTTTGAAGGTAAGTCAGTTGATGACTTAATATTCCCTATGCATATGAATTTTAAGTTTTTTGATATGCAACCTATGGCCACATTTGCCTGCTTTGATGTAATGAAAAACGCTGATATTGAGAACGATTTAAAACGCTTTGAAGCACATTTAAACACACATTTTTAGAATTCACTCTAGGATAATAAAATGAACTCAGATTACACAAACAAACTCCATGCGGGCACTGTTTTTCCTGACATCACAGCCACTTTACTCAGTGGTGAGTCAGTCAATCTTGCAAAGCCAAAGGCTGGTTTTGATTGGAAACTTGTGCTGGTGTATCGTGGTAAGCATTGCCCTTTATGTACTCGCTATCTCAACCAGCTAGAGCAGTTTAAAGGCGCCCTAGCCGACATTGGCGTCGATATTATTGCCGTCTCTGGTGATAGTAAAGCGCAGCTTGAGGCACACTGTGAGCAATTAGAGATAAGCTATGACATAAGTTATGGCTTGAGCATTGAGCAAATGAAAACGCTTGGCTTGTATATCTCTGATCCGCGTTCAGCACAAGAAACTGACCACCCATTTGCTGAGCCTGGCTTGTTCGTAATAAACGCTGACGGTCATATTCAAGTGGTCGACATTTCAAATAATCCATTTGTGCGCCCTGAACTTCAAGCACTCGTAAATGGCTTAGCTTGGATCAGAAACCCAGACAATAACTACCCTATTCGTGGTATGCACAGGTAAGTTTATGTTTAATAAATTAACCAAATTTTGCTTTCTTTGTTTATTGTTGGTGTTCAATGTACAAGCCAAGCCTGTTTATGAACATGCGCATCTTGCTTCACCTGAGCACTACAGCGTTTTGCTTGAAAACGAACAGGTACTGGTACTCAAAATGGTACTTAAACCCGGTGAGAGTGACCGTTTTCATAAGCACAATGCCGAAACCGTGTATTTTCAACAAGGTGGCCGTGCTGTTATAAAAACTGAAAAAGCATCACTCAACATAGATATCCCTGATGGCCACACTATGTGGCACGATCAGTGGGTACATCAAGTGAGTAATGTTGGCGACACCGAAATTATTGCGATTATTGTGGAGTCAAAGCAGACTAACTAAGATGTGATTTTAGGCAATAAATTGAATACCAAAACAAAAATGCCTTTTAGTGCGAGCGCTAAAAGGCGTTTTAATATTTGTTAGCTTAAACTTCGTAGTAGGCCAAGAAGAAGTCGATGGTATCTTCAGCCAATTTAGTGATCTCTTGCTCAGTCAATGGCTCTGCTTGATGCAAAATTTGCGGCCAAAATGCTTGGCCTTTTAATAAGCTCACCAACTGCTCATGCGCTAAACGTGGCTCAGCCTCTTTGATTTTGCCATCCTGCATGGCCGACTTTAACCATCGGATTGTTGTCGTTTCTTGTTCGAAAAACTCACCAATGTTATCGACAAATTTGTCTGGGTTGAATAAACACACCCCCATCGCAACGCGAATAAGTTCAAGCATTTTTTTGTCATTCATAAACTGAATTTCTTTCACCACCAGCTCATGAAGTTGCGCTTTTACAGGGGTCGTCGCATCGTAAGGAAAGTCGTGGTTTACGAAGTTTTGGCTCCAAATATCTTTAATTATTTCAGTAACTAAAGTCTCTTTATTTTGAAAATGGTTATACACGGTACGCTTCGACACGCCAGCAGTTTCAGCGACTTTGTCCATGCTGGTATCGCTCACCCCATACTTTTGAAACGCCTCTACTGCGCCATTCACTATGGCTTCACGCTTAAGCTCACTACGTGTTTTTTTAACTTCGCTCATAACTCACTCTCAGATAGCTGACTGGGTTATTTTTACACTAATTAGTTTACTTTTCAATTTTCACCAGTAAACTACACCGTATAGTTTACTTGCAAAACTGCCGTTTTAGCTTGATATTTCAGCAGCAAGCAAGTCAAAAAAATGAATTTAACTTTTTGGCGAGCCTACACAGTATGAAACTTAATGCTTTAGTTAATCTAACGACTCTCAAAGTCACGACTGCATTTATTATGACAATCGCTATGACGTCTGCCCTCACTGCTTGCGCACCTGCCAACGAGCAACAAACAGACACGCAAGTTGTTCAAACGGTAAAACTTTCACCTGTTATGACCAACGCGAAGCAATATACCCGCACTTTTCCTGCTGAAGTTGCGGCAGTTAAAACCATAGATTTAAGTTTTGAAGTGTCAGGTCGTCTTATCAATACCAAACTACAAACTGGATCTGTGGCGAATGAAGGTGATATTTTGGCGCAAATCGACCCAACCCTTTTCAAACAAAGAGTACAAGAAGCCCAAACGCGATTGAACCAAGCCGCAAGAGATTTAAAACGTATTGAAGCGACAGCTAAAAATGGTTTGGCCTCTCAAAGCCAATTAGACAATGCGAAAACTAACTTTGAATTGGCTGAAATCGCCCTGAGTAAAGCCGAGCAAGACTTGAGTTACACCACGCTTTCGGCGCCATTTAATGCACAAGTATCTGAACGTTTAGTTGAAAACGGTAACTATGTAAAAGCTGGCGACATCATCGCTAAGTTGCAAGATGTCTCGCTATTTTACTTCAACGTGAATGTGCCTGAGCGCCTGCTTAGCAGCTACCAACAAGGTAGTTTAGTTAAAACTGAAGCCCATATTATTTCTACTCCAGAGAAGAAGTATGAACTTACTTACATAGAGCATGCCACACAGCCTGATCCCATCACACAAACATACAAAGTAGTATTTGCTGCACAGGTCAGCGACAACAGTTTAACACCCGGTGCTCGCGCCATTGTTAAAGTCAGCCTCGAAGACAATGCAAACGATGATGTGATGTTAGTGCCTTTTAATGCACTGCAAGGTAGTAACGCTGACGGCTTTCATGTTTGGGCATACGACAAAGCCAATTCAACCGTGCAAAAACGCAGCGTCGAGGTACTTAAAATTGATAACAATATGGCTGCCATTGCAAAAGGTTTAAATAAAGATGATTTAGTGGTTGCAGCAGGCGCACCGAAAATGCGTGAAGGCTTAGCGGTAAAACCGTATAAAGCGGAGCTATAACCATGGATATCGCACGTTATGCCATAAAAAACCCAGTCAACATCTGGTTGCTGGTAATAGTCTTTTTAGTCGGTGGTGCCGTTGCCCTTGGTAAAATTGGTCGCTTAGAAGACCCCGCCTTTACCATTAAACAAGTGCAAGTAGTCACCCAGTTTCCCGGTGCCAGTGCCGAGAAAGTAGAACGTGAGATCACCGAGCCTTTAGAAATTGCATTGCAGCAAATGCCGCAACTAAAACGGCTAACTTCAATTTCTAAGCCAGGCATTTCTGAAATTTCAGTCGAAGTGCAATCACATTTTGATTCTGATGTACTCCCCCAAATATGGGATGAACTCAGAAAGCGTTTAAGAGATGCGGCAAAACAATTGCCTTCGGGCAGCCATGCACCCAATGTGTATGATGACTTTGGTGATGTATACGGCATGTATTACGCACTCAGTGCCCCTGATTTTTCGCTTCACGAATTACGTGAATTTGCCCGCGTTATTCGCCGCGAACTGTTAGTAACTGAAGGCGTTGCAAAAGTGCAAGTGAGCGGTGTTCAGCAAGAGCAGTTAGTGGCTTATATCAACCCTTTTCACCTATCGGGTTTAGGGATCTCTTTTCCTGATTTAACCAGACTGTTGCAAGAAAACCTGCAGCCATTTAACGGCGGCCGCGTTGAAGTGCAAGGTCGTCAACTTCGCTTAGTTGTTGAAAACCCGGTTGACCATATTGAAGAAATTTATAACCTCACCTTAGTCGTACCAGGGACGAATCAGTCAATTAAAGTTCGTGACATTGCCACTTTAAAGTTTGAGCCAGTCGACATTCAACCTGTGCTTATTCGATATCAAGGTCACGATGCGATCACTTTAGCTGTTTCTGCCATCAATGATGTGAACATTGTTGAAGTGGGCCAACGTGTAAACGATAAGGCCAATGAATTACTGACAAAATTACCCGCAGGGATCACCCTTACGCCTATTTATGACCAAGCAGCCATTGTCGATGAGTCAGTAAAAGGCTTTATCAATAACTTGGTGTTATCGGTTGTAGTTGTAACACTCACTTTGATGCTATTTATGGGCTGGCGCTCTGGCGTAGTAGTTGGCTCAGTACTATTAATAACCGTGATGGGCACTGTGTTAATTATGTGGTTAATGGGATTACAGTTAGAGCGTATCTCGTTAGGCGCGATGGTTATCGCGATGGGTATGCAGGTTGACAATGCCATTGTGGTTGCCGAAGGTATGATGCTGCGCATGAAGCAAGGTAAAAAAGCCGCTGAAGCTGCAAGCTTTATCGTCAAAAGAACACAATGGCCATTGCTAGGTGCAACCATTATAGGGATCGCGGCCTTTTCTGGTATTGGTTTATCTGACGATGCAACAGGTGAATTTCTGTATTCTTTATTCGCCGTTGTTTTAGTGTCTTTAATGCTGAGCTGGGTGCTCGCCATCACAGTCGTGCCGCTATTTGGAAAGTACTTTTACAAAGTTGAACAAAACCAAGCTGACCAACAACAGCATAGTGCATTTTACCGTGGCTATGAAAAAGTACTTCGTGGTGCGCTTAAGTTACGCTGGATCACTGTCGCTGGCTTATTCGCAATCACAGTTGTGGCATACGGCAGTTTTGGCTTAGTCAAACAAGGTTTCTTTCCGCCATCAAATGCGCCATTGTTCTTTGTGCATTATTGGGGCCCGCAAGGCCAAGATATTCGCGAGACCACCCGTAAAGTCGCGCTTACCGAAGCACTTATTTTAGAGCATGATGAAGTCGAGTCTGTCACGAGTTTTGTTGGCCGAGGGGCAGATAGATTCACCCTAACTTATGCGCCTCAGCAACCAAATGAAAGCTATGGCTACTTCTTGGTACGCACGCACAATCGAGATGAAATCGATGGTCTGATCCAAAAGCTCAATAGCAGCATGCCTGAGCTCGATTTAAACGCCGATTTTTATACTGAGCGTATGCAATTTGGGCCAGGAGGAAGCGCGAAGCTCGCGGTTAGATTCTCAGGTCCAGATGCCGAGGTACTGCGAGAACTTGCCGAACAAGCCGAGTTGCTGATGATAAATGATGGGCAAATTCGAGATATTCGTCATAACTGGCGTGAAAAAGGGCTTGTGCTGAATGCCCACTATGACTCTGTCAGCGCAGGTATTGCTGCTGTCTCTCGTAACGATTTCGCACAAGCCATTCAATATGCATCAAATGGACTTGAGTTAGGTAAATTACAAAACGGTGATTACAGCTACTCAATTAAAGCCAAAGTGGCAGGTGTTGAGCAAAACGATATCGAAGCCATTGAAAATAGCCAAGTGTGGAGTTCATCACAGCGCACTTATATTCCCTTTAAACAGGTTTCGAAGGGGGTTGAATTAGAAAATGAAGAAACTCTTATTCATCGTCGAGATCGTGTTAGAACCATTACCATTTCGGCAGAGCCAGGCTTTAACGAAACCGCTGGTAAAGCGTTTGCCCGCATTAAGCCACAAATTGAAGCCCTACCACTACCTGATGGCTACAAAATAGAATGGGGTGGCGAGTACGAATCATCAAGAGACGCGCAAAAAGCCCTAGGCACAGGTCTGCCAGCTGGTTTCTTAGTGATGTTACTCGTGTCTATTTTGCTATTTGGTCGGGTGCGTCAGCCGCTTATTATCTGGCTTGTGGTGCCAATGGCCGCAGTAGGTGTAGTAACAGGCCTGCTCGTCACTGATATGCCGTTTGGCTTTATGTCACTGCTCGGATTTTTAAGTCTATTTGGCATGTTGATCAAGAACGCCATAGTCTTACTCGAAGAAATTGACCTGCAAATTGCCGAAGGCGTTGACCCTAGAGAAGCGATTGTTTCAGCAAGTAGCTCCCGTTTACGCCCTGTTGCACTGGCTGCTATCACCACTATTTTAGGTATGGCCCCACTATTAAGCGATGCGTTTTTTGCGGATATGTCAGTGACCATCATGGGCGGTTTAGCATTTGCAACCATCTTAACTTTGATTGCAGTCCCTGTGTTTTACAGTCTGTTTTATCGATTAAGTTATCGTAAAACCGTGTCTTAATGGTCGTTTAATTCCCAACAAAAAGGAGAGCATCACATTCGCTCTCCTTTTTTTAGTCGCTAAAAACAATTAAAGGGTCACCACCACTCGCCCTCTCACCTTTCCTTCTAATAGTTTAGAAGCGGTTTCAACGACTTCGTTTAAACCTATATCAGCTGCAACAGCCTCAAACATGTCTGTTTCAATGATATCGCCTAAACGTGACCAAGCTTCTATTCTGTCTTCAAGCGGGCGCATTACACTGTCGATACCTGCAAGCGTGACCCCCCTTAAAATGAAAGGCGCCACAGTTGCAGGAAACTCCATGCTTTGTGCCAATCCACATGCAGCCACAACGCCACCATATTTAATACCTGCACACACATTAGCTAGAGTATGACCACCCACAGAATCAATTGCTGCTGCCCACCTTTCTTTGCCAAGTGGCCTGCCCGGCTCAGATAATGTATTACGATCAATCACCTCACTTGCGCCTAATTTGGTCAAGTAATCTGATTCGTCCAAGCGACCCGTTGAAGCAACCACCTTGAAGCCCAGCTTAGCTAATATAGCGATGGCAAAACTGCCAACACCACCATTTGATCCTGTAACAAGAATATCACCTTTTTCAGGCGTAATGCCCTGCTTTTCAAGTGCCAAAACACATAACATAGCGGTGTAACCCGCTGTGCCAATTGCCATGGCTTGTTTCGCAGATAAAGACTCAGGCAAAGGGATCAACCACTCACTTTTTAGTCTAGCTTTTTCAGCTAACCCACCGCAGTGTGCTTCACCAACACCAAAGCCATTTAATAATACTCTGTCACCGATTTTGAATTTATCAGAATCAGACTGCTCAACCTCGCCAACTAAATCGATACCAGGGATCATCGGAAAAGTACGAACGACGGGCGCTTTACCTGTGATTGCCAATGCATCTTTGTAGTTCAATGTACTGTGAGACACGCTTACCGTCACATCACCGTCAGGTAAAACCTTGTCATCAATATCAGTAACTGACGCCTGATAACCTTGTTCATCTTTATTGATTAAAATACCTTTAAACATCGTTCGCTCCTAATTTAGACCGGTCGTCTAATAATATTTAAAAAAAATTTTTCTTAGGCTTACTTAACTTACTTATTAATTAGAGGACTATGAAATCCCCATTACAAAACACTTAAAATAATTATCGAGTGGCTTGACCGAAGCCTCTAAACGAGCACGGCTTACAGCGCCTTCCCAGCCAATCCAAAAATACTCAGCAAGCAGCGCGCAATCTTCGTTTTGGCTCACTTGCCCTTGTTTTTTGGCCTCTTCTAAACATACCGCGACTTCACATTGCCAAGTTTTAAATATTGCCACCAACTCTTTTCTGAAACTGATGGGTAATAAATCTACCTCTTGCCCCAAATTACCGACCAAGCAACCGCGTTTAAAACTATGCTTTTGCATACCTGACTTGGCATCTTCGACGAAGTTACTCAGTCTTGACAGAGGCGCTTCATCACTTTGCGCTAAATGTCTGTTTAGCTTTTTCAAAAAATACGCTGCATAACTTTCTAGTACGGCCAAACCAAAGGCCTCTTTACTACTGAAATAATGATAAAACGAGCCCTTTGGTACACCCACTCGCTTTAATATTTGTTCAATACCTGAAGCGGCAAAGCCAGATTCTGTTAGCTGTTCAAGTCCAGCTCGAATTAGCTCGGCTCTTGTATCTTGATTTTCACGCGCCACTTTGGGTGGACGACCTCGTCGAGGTTTTGCTGTTTTTTCGATCATGAAACGATATTAGACCGACTGTCTAATAAAAGCAATTCTCATTTTTTAACTGCCAAAACTTTAAATGAGAATTATTTAATGTTAGTTTTGTTATATTGTATCAATCAAATAAAATTAACATGAGTCATAACACTGCGGCCCCACTTGAATACGCTGAACTAAACCAAACAGCTAGTTGCCAAATAAGCGCCTCTGCGAATGTTTTAAGCAATATTTACAATAAGGAAGTCACACTGACTTGCTTCTCAAAGAAATCTAGTTGGGCTATATCACATGCAGCACAGTTATTTGCCAAGCAAAATCTAGGTACTGTGCTCCAATATCAGGGTGAGATAAATAAAGACTTATTTGAAGAGATTCTATTTAAGCTTGAGGGCAGTACGCATTCATCGTTATTAGCACAACATATTGAACTCATGCTAGAAATGTTTGAGGTGTTATTTGAGCCCAAAGAAATCGGGTTAAGACTGATTGCTTGTGATACCTCTTTAAGCCCTCATTTCCATCAACCGCAAAACCTTGTAAGAATGGCTTCTACATTAGGTGGCCTTGGTGAGAGGTGGATTGCTCCCGATGAAGTGAAGTTTTTGCCATTAGCGCCAAACCAATTAAAGCCCGAAATTAAAGCGCCTTTACCTCATCATATTTCTCAATTACAAGATGGTGACATTGCACTTATGAAAGGCGCTCAATGGGTTGATCATGAACAAAGTGCAATTACTTGTGCCTCTCCTGCATTTTGTAATAACGAGTTTAAACTTTGTATATACATTGATTTTATTGAATAAAATCTGTGCAAACTCTTCTGGAATTTTAATTATTGAGAAAAGACTTTCAATGAATACGTATGCATAACATTTCATTAACTTAGTTTATATGTGAGTTTTATGTTTCCTATTTCAACACGCAAGGAATGCGATAAAAGGTAAACACATGACAACACATATAAAATCAAATAAACAACTTAAAATTGCAGCGCTTTTACTTGGTGCTGTCAGCTTCCAAAGTAGCGCAGATGTTATTTTGCATGCATTTAACTGGCGCTATGATGACGTTGCGAGCAAGGCTCAAGAAATCGCTGAACTTGGGTATAAAAAAGTACTCGTCTCTCCTGCTTATAAATCGACTGGAGATGCATGGTGGTCTCGTTATCAGCCACAAGATCTTCGTGTCATCGATAATCCATTGGGCGATACCAATGATTTTAAAGCCATGGTGCAAGCGCTTAAAGCGCAAGGTGTAGAGACATATGCCGACATTGTTTTTAATCATATGGCAAACGAGCAATGGAAACGCGCTGATCTTAACTATCCGGGAAGCGAAGTTTTAGCCGATTACGCCGCTGATATTAACTATTACAACGACATTACACTATTCGGTGATGTTAAAGATGGCTTATTCGGCGCGGGTGATTTTCACGGTACATACGACCAAGGTGGTCCGAAATGTATCAGTAATTACAATGACGTTGGCGATGTACAATACAACCGACTATGTGGCGCCGCCCCCGATCCTGGCCTCCCCGATTTAGACCCTAACAATTGGGTTATCACTCAACAAAAAGCGTATTTAAATGCGTTAAAACAAATTGGCGTAACGGGCTTTAGAGTTGATGCCGCAAAACACATGACCAACTACCATATTAATGCCGTGTTCGATGCCAACATTAAAAAAGATACTCATGTATTTGGTGAAATTATAACGACAGGTGGTTCAGGTAGCGGTGATTACGATAACTTTTTAGTGCCTTACTTGGCACAAACAGGCCACTCAGCTTATGACTTTCCACTGTTTGCACAGATCAGAGGCGCATTTAGTTTTGGCGGTTCAATGAGTCAACTTGTTGACCCTGCAGCCTATGGTCAAGCATTGGCCGGTAACAAAGCCATTACGTTTAGCGTTACTCATGATATCCCATTGAATGATGGCTTTAGATATCAAATTATGGATGCCACAGACGAAAAACTTGCGAACGCATTTGTTTTGGGCAGAGATGGTGGTGTACCACTAGTGTATTCGGATAATAACGAAAGTGGTGATAACCGCTGGAATGATCTCTATCGTCGTGAAGACATTAAAGGCATGCTCAAATTCCACAATGCCACCCAAGGCAGTAGCATGCAGATACTAAGCCACAATAACTGTATTTTATTATTCAAACGCGAGCACAAAGGCGTGGTTGGTATCAATAAATGTGGTACTGGCCAAGATATCTGGGTAGATACGCAAGCCGATAATTTATGGTGGCACCGCAACTACCGAGACACATTAAGTAACGATGTGCAAAATATCTCGAGTCAATGGCATAAGTTTTATCTACCAGCGAGAACAGCAAGAATGTGGTTGATGGAATAACCCTCAAACTCTATTGCTTTCAGATTAACTCCCTAGAAGTAACCTAAGGTCGCATTTATGCGGCCTTTTTTACGCTTTCATTTTAAAAGATCAAACAATATATCGAGACCATTAATTCTATCTGCGGTATCTAGAACTCGAATATCTTTCGCATCTCTGAAATTATGTAAGAAACCTTTTAACTCACCTTGCTTAAACCAAACACCAAAGCAGCTATGACAATAACTAAAATGACTATTTTCGAAAAAGTGACGATGCAATTGACCACAGCCAGATGGGCAAGTTAATTCTGTCGTTTCTTTCACTTGGCTTTGAACTTGCCCGACAAATGCCATGTAATCGAACTCTTTGACGGTGCCAATTGCTTTTAAGAATTTTGCTGGTAACCAAGCTCCATGACATTCTGAGCAGCCATAACCTGTGTGAATTTCGGTTAAGTCATATTCAAGCTTTACATTACATTGGTAACACTGCATACGTTACTTCCTTATAAACTCTTAATACCAATCTGATAATACATAAAACCTAAAAAGGTACAAACATAAAAAATGTCATAACACTGATCTAAAATGATTTTTCATCCATACTGATAGTCTGACAACAAAAGGACCTCAAAATGTTCAGAATTATAAAAGCCTTAGCACTTGCTTCATTGCCCATAATTTTTTCTTCAAATGTCTCTGCTGATGAACGAGGCGATGTACGTGCTCAGCTTGAACCAAAAGGTTACTTGTATGGCATTGGTCTTGGCTTAAGCCAAGAAATTTATAAAGGTTATGGTAATCGAGTAACGCCTTTGCCTATTTTGGGTTATCGCGGTGACAAATTATCGGTATATGGCCCTTTTGTAAGTTACGAACTTTTAGAGTTAGGTGATATCGAATTCGAAGTGCAAGCTTCTCCTCGCTTTCAAGGCTTTGACGGATCAGACAGTGATGTATTTATTGGCATGGAAGAGAGGGATTTTTCAATGGATTTAGGCGCAAACTTTAAATACGAACGAGATAACTGGAAATTAAGCATTGGCTTTTTACACGATATCTTCAATAAATCTGACGGCTATGAAGTAAAAGCCAAAATTGGAAAAGCGTATCGATTTGGTCCTGTTTTCTTTGAACCAAATTTATCAATAAACCATTTAGATAAAAATCATGTCGATTATTATTATGGTGTAAGAGACTTCGAAGTCACTCAAAACAGAGCACTCTATAAAGGTGATAGTGCGATAAACCAATCAATCGGCTTTTCAGTGTCGACCCCGATATTCTTTGGCGGTTTCACGCAGTTAGCCATTGATTACACCATGTATGACAGTAGTATCACTGACAGTCCGTTGGTTGATCGCGATAATAATTTAAGCCTGAGATTGTTATTTAGTAAGTTTTTCTAGTTGAATTGATACTTGCAACAGTAAAGCAGTAGATTAACTTACTGCTTTTTTGTTTTAGGCATAAAATGCTGCTCTAGTTTTACGTTTCGAACTGCATGCTCGACTTGTTGACGCTCATTTTCTGACAACACTTTATACCCTCGCGGATATGGCCAACCATAGCCCCAGCGAAAAGGCGTAGGTAAGTATGGACTGCCGCCGACTCTAACACCTGCCAACATCATGCTAGCGATAATAGGCTCGCCAACCTCTTTAACACATTGTTTTAATCGCGCGTCAGATTGTTCTCTTTGAATAGCACTGCCACCCTGCCAATAATCAAAGTCATGAGCGACACAACAAGCTAACCACAATTCTTGCTGCTCAATAGTGCCATCGGGAAACAAACTACATCCATCGCTTGTAAATGGCTTCAATTCAGTCGTACTCAAAGCAATTGTGCTGAAAAACAATGTGAAAAATAAAAAGCCTTTTTTAAGCATAGTATTATTAGGTTAGATTAAAAACAGTGAGGAGTTTAAATGAATTTACGCCACTAGTCTCATAACAGACATGTCCTTGGCGATGATTAAAAAGGACTATCGACTAAACCGTGCTTATCCTTTGAAGTGACTGTAGGCTTCTCCAACAGTAAACTGGCCGCTTTCAAGTCGTTTTACAAGTTGCTGCTCTTCAAGGTCATTAAGTACTTGATACAGCCCATCACCATAAGCATTGATACTATCTGCAGACAATAAATCTACTGGCTCAGGAAAGTGCTGGCTGACATCACTCAACACCATTCGAACCATCAGCTTCTCTACTCTATCCATATACTTACCCTCAAAAAGAATCAGTGTGATTAAAGTAAATACTACTTTGCATAACATAATGCCATGAGGCGTCATGCTAAACTGCAAATTTAAATTAGCGGAGAAAGATAAAAATAGGAAGAAAAATAAGTCAGTTTTTTTACATCAAAAAAGCGCCTAAATTGACGCTTTTATAACCTTACAGCTCAAAAATTTTTAAGTCTATTAATTTAAAAGACTATTTTCGAACCATGCAAACATGGTTGAGTATCGATTCAAAATCTTAACGTCTAATTGCTCATCAGCAGCACTATCAGCTAAGCCATAACAGACATGCAGTGGCATTAAGTGCTCTTCGCGTGGATGACAAAACCTTGCATGGGGCGCACTTTCCCAATCTAAGAGTCGGCTTGCTCGTATACTTTCATCAAGTGTTTTATTACTTACTGTGTCTCTGAGCCAAGTCTCAAATGCCAGGTTTTTTTCATCAACCTCTCTGTCACCTTGCGAGAAAAAAGCACGCATATTATGAAAAGAGAACCCAGAACCAATCACCAATAAGTTTTCATGCTCTAGTGACTGTAAAGCTTTACCAATATTGAGGTGTAAGCTCGGCTCTAAACTCTTCGCCAATGAAAGCTGCACGCAGGGAATGTCAGCCTCTGGAAACATGATTTTCAAGGGGATAAACATGCCATGGTCAAAGCCACGCTGCGCATCGAGTTGATGTTCAATGCCCGCTTGCGCTAACGCTGTTGCCACTTGAGATGCCAACTTAGGTGAGCTAGCACATGGATACTGGATGTTATATGCCGCTTCAGGAAAACCATAGTAGTCATAAATGAGCTCAGGTATCTCCGAAGAGGTAATGGTCGGCACTGCTTCTTCCCAGTGGGCGCTTATCAACAAAATAGCACTTGGCTTTTCAATACTTTTCGCCAATTTCTCTAGTGCATTTACCATTTCTGTGTGGCTGGGGTCACCCAATAAAGGCATCGGCCCGCCGCCGTGAGAGATAAAAAATACATTATGTTTTGTTTTCATAGCACACCACCGAGATCAGACTAATCGTGAGTTAAAACACGTGTATTACTTTCGAATACCTTCAACATGTAAGTCGAGCATCACCGTTGTTGGACCTAGCACTTCTTTCATGCCATAGTCTGCTAAACGAATTTCAGTAGTACCAGAAAAGCCAGCTCGGTAACCTCCCCAAGGATCTTTACCTTCACCAATTTTTTGCGCATCAATGACAATATTCTTTGTCGTTCCATGCAATGTGAATGCGCCCTGCACTTCTAGCTTGCCATTACCTTTATCAATAATTTTGCTGCTTACAAACTTCGCAGTTGGAAATTTACCCACATTTAAAAAGTCATCACTACGTAAGTGCTTATCACGCTCTGCATGATTTGAATCGATACTGGTAGTATCAATGTTCACTTCAATTTTTGCGTTGTCATAGCTTTTACCATCATAGTTAAAAGAGCCCTCAAATGTGTTGAATCGACCCGTTAACCAAGACACACCTAAATGCGATGTTTTAAAGTTAATAAAAGCATGGGCGCCTTTGGTATCAATCACGTACTCAGCAGCACTTGCCGTTGTTGATAGCGCACCTAAAATAGCCGCAGTTAAAATAAGCTTTTTCATTGTAATCTCCTGTTTAGAAGCCAAAATATTTAATAAGTTAAGATGAATGCATGTACTTTTTAAGACACCTACCTTTGTGAGGCGTCCTAAAGCATGCGCTTCAATGTATTGTCTTTATCGATGAAATGATGTTTGAGTGCAGCTAGTGCGTGTAAAAGAACTAACCCCATCAAACCATAAGCACTGTATTTATGAATGAAACCTGCAGTGTCGGCTTGTTGTGAAAAAAGCTCCCCAAAGCTTGGCAACACAAACCAGTTAAACACTTCAATACCGCGACCATCGGCCGTTGAAATTAAGTAGCCACTAACACAAATCACAACAATCAGCAGGTATAAAACGGCATGCGCAGCTTTTGCCATAAATTGCTCAAATGCGTTACCCACAGCATCTGGACTCATGTTACTTGCCTTCCAACATAGCCTTGCCAGAGTCAATAGCAGTAAAAGTACACCGACACTTTTATGAATAAATGGTGCGGTTTTATACCAGTCGCTGTAATAATTCAGCTCTACCATCCACCAGCCGGACGCAAACATACCTATGACAACCACTGCAGAAACCCAGTGCAGGCTTTTAGCTACCCAGCCATAGTTTTGTGTCGTGTTTTTCATTCAAAACCTCATTCGTTTGTTAACTCAATCAACAAACCTCTCTTTCAATGCTTGCTATATTACTATTACGATTTTTTATGATTAAGTAGAGCTATGTTGTATTATTTACAACGTTTCGTTGATAGTGGGTTATTAATTGAAGGTTGTGATAATGATTAAAATTGAATTGCTCAAAGTGTTTTTAAGCGTTGCTGACGAAGGCAGTTTTACCAAAGCGGCAGAAAAATTAGAGATGTCGAATCAACTGGTGAGTAAATATATTTCGCAACTTGAAACACATCTTAATGCCCGCCTGTTCAATCGCACGACCCGTAAAGTAAGCCTCACGGAAGCGGGCGAAAAGTGCCGCCAACACGCGAAACAAATACTAGAAAATGTAGATAACTTAGAAGCACAATTTGGTGAGCTGCAAACAACGGTCACAGGTACTTTGAATATCAGTGCGCCCGTTTCATTTTCGACTTTACATCTATCGAAGTTCATCAGTGTATTCAGAAAAAAGTACCCTGAAATAGAGCTCAACATTCAACTTAACGACCGTAAAGTCGATGTGATAGAAGAAGGTTTTGACGTTGCGCTACGAATTGGTCAATTGCAAAGCTCTTCTTTGGTTGCGAAAAAAATCGCGCCAGTGCGTTTAGTCTTATGCGCTTCACCTGAATACTTAATACATAATGGCACGCCTTCACACCCGAGCGAGCTCAACCCTAAGCACTTTTTGCATTACAGTTACTCTAGCTATGACAAAACCGATAACCTACTTTTAAATACCCTAAAATCAATAAGCCAAAACAAACACCCCACTATTATCTCGAATAACGGTGAGCTACTGATGGCCGCTGCCATCGCTGGAGAAGGTTATTTGGTGCAGCCCACATTCATTGCAGGTCAGGCACTCAAAAAAGGTGATTTAAAAATATTCTTAGAAGACTATGAGCCTGAGCCCATTGCGTTATATGCGGTTTATCCACACCGCAAACTGCTCTCTTCAAAAGTAAGAGTCTTTATTGACGAACTCAGTGAATTTTTTGGTGAAAAGCCGTATTGGGATGAGTTTTAATTACAACGACACCTAAATTGACCAGAACAGAGCGGTAATTTGCTAACTTCATAATTAACCTTTATAAAGGCCTTATGTCAGTATGCTTTAAGGATAACTTGTGGCAATTTATCAATTTTTAGAATTTACCTTTTGTGATCAAAGCTACCAGTTACGCCATTCGGGTAAACCCATAAATATCCGACCTAAGACAGCGCAAGCAATAGAGCTGTTTGTTAATAACCCTCAGACTCTAATCACCAAAGATGAATTGCACACTGCTTTATGGGGCACTCCACAACACCAAGATTATCGCCTTTTTCAGGTGATCAGTGAAATACGTAAGCTTGCGCCCAATATTGACCTTATTCGCACTCAACCTAACCATGGCTATTACTGGTTAGCTCACACTGAAAAATTAGCAGCAAAAAAGTCAAATAAAGTGACACATTATGCCATTGCTGCATGCCTAGCCATTAGTTGTATCACTGCAACAAGCTTGTTAATTAAAGAAAACAATACGTTTGAGCCTGCTTTACCACCCACTTTTAGCAGCTATACAAATGCAGTAGATGCTTATCGTTCACAAGACTATGCGACAGCTCAAAAATGGCTGGAATTCAGCCTAAAAGAAAACCCATATTCTCAAGAAGCCAAGCTGCTGTTAGCTGAAATAAAATTCAGTCAACAGCAACTAGCCCATGCTAAGCAATTAGCACATGAACTCGTGCTAGAAAATGAATCACAAAGCTATTATCGAGGACAAGCGTTTTCGTTGTTGAGTAGAATCGCCGCAATTCAGAATAACTTCAATGATGCTCTAGATTTTGCAATTCAAGGTAAAGAGTCCGCAGAAGCTGGTTTTGCAAGCT
This sequence comes from Pseudoalteromonas sp. NFXS53, assembly GCF_056629255.1. Taxonomy (NCBI): domain Bacteria; kingdom Pseudomonadati; phylum Pseudomonadota; class Gammaproteobacteria; order Alteromonadales; family Pseudoalteromonadaceae; genus Pseudoalteromonas; species Pseudoalteromonas sp. NFXS53. The sequence continues at coordinate 367,243 of NZ_JBWVBR010000002.1, forward strand.
GCAGTGCACATATGTTCGAACAGCAAATCGCTGCCTTAGTCAATAAACAGCAAGATACACCGCTTAACTCAAAGGTACGACTGCAAATCGACAGAGAACAGGCACTTTCAATTAGCTCAGAAAACACAATAGAAAAAAGCGAACATGCGCAACTTTGTAAAAAACTAAAAGACTCTGTGACATCAAAACGAGAGTGTGAAAATGTTGAATATACAGCCCAATTAATAGGCTTTAGGCAATTCACAACCTAGACATAAGTTAATGATAATAAAGCTAATATATATAATTATAGAAACTTAGAGGCATTTATACTGACATAAAATGCGCAGCTCACTTTATAAAGGAATTCACTTATCTAATTCTGTGAGCAGCCAATGAAAGCATTTAATAAATTATCAATTTTAGCAATTGCCACTTTATCCTTTATCAGTCATAACGCCCTATCTGAAGAGGTACCTGCCAATCAATCACCCAGTTATTCAAACTCAGTGCTAAGTGCAAAATTACATCGACTACTTGGTCCTAAAGCAAGCTTTGAAATCACATCATTTAATGACTATTTCGAGCGCGTCACAATCGACAATCAAATCTTACTTGCTAGCAAAGATGGGCAGCATTTGTTTTGGGGTAAAGTGATCGACACCTCTACAAGCGAAGACCTAATTGAACAAGCAAACAAACAACACAGACAAACATTATTCAAATCTATTCCTCGAGAGAAACTACTCACCTACTCAGCAAAAGAAGAACGACATCAAATAACTATTTTTACCGATATCGACTGCCCATTTTGCAGAAAACTCCATACTCAAATAAAAGACTTAAACCAACTAGGTATCAGTGTCGATTATGTCATGTTGCCGAGAGGAAATGCTGGTAGCAAAGCGTTCAATAAAACTGTGAATGCACTTTGCGCCACAAACCCGCAAGCCGCGATGGACTCGGCAATGCATAGGGGGCATTTTGAAACGAACAATGAAGCCACTTCAGAATGCATCAACAACCTCAACATTCAAAAAGCTTTGGCACAAAAATTTGGTTTTAGTGCTACCCCTACTATTTTATTTGCCAATGGAGAAACAGTACCTGGCTTTATAAGTACAGAAGATATTTCGAAAGTCATTCAGAAAATAGAATCTATTTAAGAAGGTTACTTTGCTGTACAGAGAGTAAATATATACGCCCGAAAGCACAGCATTAACTTTCGGGTATTATAGAAATTACGCTTCTAAATTGTAATATCTACTTTCTTTTGTGCATTTAGCAATGAAAAAGCTTTTTCTTTGTAGGTAATCAAACTCCCATCAGACGTAAATCTCTCAAAAGTATCAATTAACTTCTTCGAATGTGTCGACCTTGTTTGATATGTATCGCGTTCAGGGTGAGCTATTGCCGATTGTTCTAATTTATCTGATCTTTCATTAAAGTATTCTACAAGGTTAATTTTTTCATTTGGGTCTACATCCCCTTCACCATAAGAAAGAATTTCAAGTGTTATCATTAAATCGAGCATATCAGATCTTTGCTCTGAGATTATCTGGTTCCCAGATTTCCCATATCTAACCTCTTCTTTATCAGAAAACTCTTGCGAATATTCCCTATCAAGTTCGTTAAATTTCTTTACAAGATCATAAAGTTCATTAATGCTCTACCGTGTTCAAGTTTTTTACCCATTTCTTCGGCCATTAGCGTAGCTAACTCTTCTTTTCGCTCTCTATATAACGCTGCGGCACGACTCAAAACAACAGCTCGTTCACTGAAGTTTTTATCTCTCCAAGTTTTAAAAGCCAAATCGGCCTTACCAATTGCTAAATCAACTTGGTTAGAAGTCATTTCCTCAAATGACGCCAATATTTCGCCGTTTAAAGGGTTTATTGAATTAATCGCCATACCGATCTCCAAATATAAACAATATAAGATTCAAAACTTTCTTCTAGTTTTGTTTTAAATAAACTCATTGTGAGATGAAGAACTAAATGTATATCTAAAAATAATCACATGATACTTACCTCACTAGTAGGTTTAATTTATATACCTTTAGTTTGATTGCAATCAGTATACTTTTTTATACCTAGATAACTTTTCAGTCTTAATGAAATAAATAGCAACAATTACATATGGTTAGGTATATATATTTATTTTTTGAATTTTAAGAATGTTTTTGATGTTTGAAAGATAACGTTTTCACACGCCATATATTCGTTTAAATAAGTTATGCTTGATATAAAGAAATTAACGAAAGAATACCCAGAAGTTTTAAAATAACTTCTGGGTACGTAAATACCGTAGTGAAAAGCGATAGATTAAAATAGATCAGATTGTGTGGAAATTTATTTAGATATTTCGATATTGTATGTTTCTGACCAAACTTTAAGGTCATCTAATATTTTTAGTGCAGAACGGCCAAAATCTGTTAGCTCATATGTTACCGCTATCGGCCTATCACTTATTACTTTTCTAATGACCATCCCTTCTTCTTCTAATTCTTTTAAGCGTTGGTCGACCATTTTTTTAGTAGCCCCACCTAACATTCTAGATAAATCATTAAACCTGACTGGCTCATCTTTTAAATGATAAATGATTGACCCTTTCCACTTTCCGCCAATTAAACGCATTCCTTTTTCTATCGCACAAGGCTCCATGCACGCGTTATAAACTTTTTTTCTTCCTTTACTGTCTGTTTTTACTGAACTTTCCACAATTACCCACTTATTTATTCTAGGTTACTAAAAGTATACTAATTGATTACTGTTAAATGGTAACTAAAATATACCACAAATAACCGTTCAAAATAAATTTTAATTTTGGAGAAACACAGATGAGCAACATTTTAATTATCAATGGTCACCAGTATTACCCTTTTTCTGAAGGTAAGCTTAACAGTACCTTAGTAGATAAAGCTGCAAGCTTATTGAACGCAAAAGGTCACAATACGCGCATAGTAACAATGTCTGAAACGATAGATGTTGAAAAAGAACTAGAGAACCATCAGTGGGCGGATTTCGTTATTTTCCAATCACCAATTAATTGGATGGGGGTTACTTGGTCTTTTAAAAAGTATATGGATGAAGTGTATACAGCAGGTATGGGCGGTGCTTTGTGTAATGGTGACGGTCGCCATCATGACTCACCTAAAGAAAACTATGGTATGGGTGGCACACTAACGAATACGAAATACATGATGTCATTGACTTTCAATGCGCCAGAAGAGTCATTTAATGACGAAACTGAATTCTTTGATGGCAAATCTGTTGATGATCTTCTGTTCCCTATGCATATGAACTTCAAGTTCTTTGGTATGAAACCAATGGAAACATTTGCGTGTTTTGATGTGATGAAAAATGCCGATGTGGAAAATGACTTAAAACGTTTTGAAGCGCACATTAACAAACATTTTTAAGGAACAGTCATGAGCGTTGAATATACCAATAAATTGCATGCAGGTGCTGACTTTCCAAATATCGAAGCCAAACTTTTGAATGGCGATATTAAAAAGTTGTCTGCTACTCAAAATGGTTTGGATTGGAAGATGATTGTTGTTTACAGAGGGCAGCATTGCCCACTTTGTACCCGCTACTTAAACCAGTTAGAAAATGCGAAAAGCTTACTTGCTCAAACAGGCGTAGATTTGATCGCCGTTTCTGGTGACAGTAAAGAGCAACTAGAAAGTAATATGGAAAGACTTAATGTGACTTTCCCTATCGCATACGGCCTTACTGTTGAACAAATGGAAGAGCTTGGGTTGTATATATCAGATCCTAGATCGCCTGAAGAAACGGATCACCCATTTGCTGAGCCAGGGCTATTTGTCGTCAATGGTGAAGGTAAAGTTCACGTAGTGGACATCTCTAACAACCCGTTTGTAAGACCAGAACTTCAATCATTGATTAGTGGTTTAGATTGGATACGAAACCCTGCAAATAACTACCCTATTCGTGGTATGCGTAAATAGGAGTTCCTATGAAAAAGGTTGTATTGTCTGGTGTTTTTTCAGTCCTATTGTTTGGAAATGCGCTTGCAGAGGACGCAAAAGTCAAATTTGCTCACATTGCATCTCCAAATCAATATGAACTACTGCTTGAGAACGAAGAAGTTACCGTACTCAAGATGACATTAAAACCAGGAGAACAGGATAATTGGCATAAACACAATGCTGAGACTGTTTACTTCGAAAAAGGTGGCAAGGCTACGATAACAACGACTGAAAAAGACGTGACTTTGGAGATCCCAGATGGATATGTTATGTGGCATGACCAATGGGAACACAAAGTTAAAAATGTTGGTGACACAACAATCACTGCAATTATCGTTGAAAAGAAATAAACATGGCAAAGATACAAATTAACATTGATATCGTTTCTGATGTGGTTTGTCCTTGGTGTGTCATTGGCTATGGCCGCTTAAAAGCGGCATTAGCCAATTTTGATACTAAATTCGACGTTAATATTGTCTGGCACCCCTTCGAGCTTAACCCCAATATGCCAAAAGAAGGAGAAAACCTAAGACAACATTTGTCGAAAAAGTACGGAACTACGTTAGAAGGCAGCATTCGAGCCAGAGCCATGTTGACAGAAGAAGGCGAAAAAGTCGGCTTCAAGTTTAACTACTTTGATGAAATGAAAATGCTTAATACACATCAATGTCATCAACTGCTTCACTGGGCGAAAGAAAGTGATTTGCAAAACCAATTAGCAGAGGCATTTTTTGAGCATTTTTTCAGTAATAAAGGCACATTCACAGCATCTGAACTTATCCATATTGTTGACAAGGTTGGCTTGAATTCTCACCAAGCTCAGTCTGTATTAGCTAACAACTCATATAGTGAGGAAGTGAAGTTAAGCGAAGCGCATTGGCATCAAAATGGAATACATGGCGTACCATTATTTATTTTTAATGGCGATCAAGCCCTATCAGGTGCACAAGAAGTAGCTACATTCGAACGTGTACTCAGTCAATATTTATATAGAGAGTATTAATTATGTTTACATATTATGAACCGGATACGGCTCCAGAAGAATCTAAACCACTGATGGAGCAATCTTTAACTGGCTTTGGGATGATCCCAAACCTCCACAAGATTTTAGCTGAAGCGCCAGCAACATATAAAGCTTACAACCAAACCTTTACAAGCTTCATGAAAGAAACAACGTTTAGCCCGGTTGAGCAACAAGTTGTTTTTATGACGTCAAACTTTGAGAATAATTGCCACTATTGTGTTCCGGGCCATACATGGATGATGAAGTCATCAAAAATGCCAGATGATGTTATTGAAGCGTTGAGAAATGGCACTAAACTGCCAGACGCAAAACTTCAAGCGCTTCATGATTTCACAAAAGCCTTATTAGACAACCGAGGTCATATTGGTGACGATAAGTTAATTGAGTTTTTGAATGCGGGATATACTAAGCGTCAAGCATTGGAAGTGTTAACCGGACTGGCATCAAAACTAATATCAAACTTCACAAACGCATTAACACATACAAAAGTGGATGATGCTATGAAGCCTTATGCTTGGGAAAAGCCGGAGAAATAGTATGCCTCTAGAAAATCATCCAATGTGGCGATTGCCAAAGCACCACTTAGATCATGATGATACCCATGACCATGTGCATTGGGTTGAGTTATTTTATGATCTGATCCATGTGGTCATTATATTTTTACTTGGAAATTTTTTAAGTGATCACTTAAGTGTGGATGGTTTTCTAGCTTTTGCTGGACTATTTATAGCTATATGGTTTGCGTGGGCAGATTCTAGTGTATTTAACTCACTCTATGTCAGCACAGACGTAAAACATCGACTCATAATGTCTTGCCAAATTGTAAGCGCGATGGTTATGGCTGCGTCGATTCCTCATGTTTTAGATAAGGGCTGGATGTACTTTGCCCTTGCATATGCAGCAAATAGAATGATCACCGCCTATTTGTATCACAGAACGAATAGGCTTGGTGTTGAAGCAACAGTACTTTCACGAACAGTAAGCCGCAACTTCTTTGTTCTTGCTATCGTATTCGCAATAAGTGCTTTTCTACCTAAACCGTATAATTTTGTGTTATTTACACTTGCCATACTTTCGATCCAACTCCTGTATATGCTTCCAAAAATTGGGGTTTTAGAATACAAACGATTTTTACCTAGACTAGGGCACATGTCTGAAAGGTTTGCTTTACTGCTTCTCATTGTTGTTGGCGAAGGGTTCTTTAAACTCGTGATCACCCTTTCCGAAAAAGGCGTGTATAAAGTCACTCCAGAGGTACTGTTTAACTTTATGTTTGGAGGTATAGCAGTATTTATTCAATGCTGGATTTATTTCGATTTTGTAGGCAATGGAAAACCTAAAAATCAAAAAAAATGGACGCTAGTTAGCTGGTGGTTAGCCCATTTGTTTCTAATGTTGTCTGCTGTGATGGTGGGTGTTGCGCTGGCTGGTGAAGTAAAAGTAGGATTTTGGGACCCATACCCGCTCAAATATGGCGCCATAGGTTGTATCGGGCTTGCCTCATATTTACTGTGTCTACTTTGGATTCAATTCAATATCGAAGCACGCATTGCTCATCGATTTGCTACCGCAAAAGTGCGTATGTTTGGTGTTGTTTTAGCTCTAGCAACATTATTGACCCTGCCCCATGTGCCAGCTTTGGTAGGTAACCTTTTATGGGGTACGGCACTAATCTCTCAAATAGCTATTCCAGTTACAAAAGCCTATCTTATCTTTTCCAAAGATGAGCAGGCTAAAGCTTAAGAATTAAGCTTTAAAAGTTAACTCAAAAATTAGCGGTAAAATAGATGAGCAAGGCACTAACAACTAGACAAAAAATATACGATATTCTTGAACATGGGTTCGATGGTTCAAGGACTAGTCAATTATTTAGCGGCTTTATCGTAGTACTTATCATTTTAAACGTGAGTGCTATCATTCTTGAGTCTTATAAACCAATAGGCGAAATGTACCACCAAGAATTCCTCTTGTTTAACACCTTTTCTGTTGTTGTGTTTACGCTAGAATATTTCGCGAGGATCTGGGTTTCAGTTGAATCACCGCTTAGTGAGCGTTCTGGACCAACAAAATCAAGGGTTAAGTATTTATTAAGCCCGGTATCACTGATTGACTTGTTAGCAATAGCCCCTTTTTATTTATCATTCATATTTGCAATAGATCTAAGATATCTGCGTATGTTGAGAATGATTCGACTATTAAAACTAACACACTATTTCAAAGGGCTTCATTTATTTATAGATGTCTTCAAAAAGGAGTTACCCAGTATAGGTGCTGCAATTATAATCATGAGTGTTTTAGTAATAATGTCAGCCAGTGTTATATATAGCGTTGAACATGAGGCTCAACCCGATGTGTTTGATAGTATTCCTAGCGCTATTTGGTGGTCTGTAGTGACTATGACAACAGTTGGTTATGGGGATGTTATACCAATCACTTTTTTAGGTAAATTTATATCCATATTTATTATGTTGCTAGGTGTTGGTATCGTCGCTCTACCTGCTGCAATGCTTGCTGCTAAGTTCGGTGATGAACTGAGAACGCGGAAGCAACTTCTAGAACGTGAGATAGCAACCGCACTTCAGGACGGTATAATTACTTCAGAAGAGCAAGCTGCTATTGAGAAGTTATCTCAATCAATGGGGATCTCATCTCAAGAACTTGAGCACGTAATATTAAACTATAATAGACACAATTCTAAACCTGTGAAGTGCGTACATTGCGGTAAAAACTAGCCCAACTCATTTTTAGCAACTTTACGCTTTTCAGAGTATCTCTCCCTAAAGTCTGATTTTATAATTTTCTTCTGTGGTTTTATTTCAATAAGCTGTTGTTCACCTGAAGTATTAGTAAGCATAAAGTCAGGTATATATCTATTATATTTGCCATCAAAATAGTATTTGTAAGTCAAAGGTTGAGCTTCAAAGGCTTTTATTTTGGGTGAGTATTCGAAATGAAAACAGGCATCAAACTCTAAAGAGCTTTCAACTAAAAGCGTTTGCCCATTTTTTTGACTAGCAAACTTAAATAGGTTCTTAACTCGCGAGTGCTTTATTTTACGTCTGATCATAATCAAAACCCAAACGGCTTATGACTAAAAAACAGACTATGACAGGTTATTGTTCAAATTATGACAAGAATTAGTTCAGATATGACAGCTTATGCTTCAAACATCAGTTAAGAAGGATTGGGTGGTAGTCTTACCAGCCACATCCCGGCACACAAGTCATTCGCTGTGGCTGCTTCCTTCCGGACCTGACCAGGTTCACGAACTATTGTTGCGAGAGGACCAATAAGACCACCATAGTGGGCCTTGTTAGGCGCGGGAAGGATTATCTCTATAATGTGCTTTAGATTCAAGGAAAAACTGAATTAATTAAACCGATTGCCTAATGCTTAAACAATCGGCTTAAAATATGGCGAGATTAATTTGCTAAAGACTTCTTCACTGCTTCAAGCTTAGTCTTAACACGTTTCATGTTAGCAGGACCCATACGTAAGAACTGCTTTTGCGCGTCTGATAACTTTTCCCACTCTGGATATGCATAGCTATAAGTCACAGAATCTTTAATCAGTGGCAAGCTTGTTTCAGGAATTGGCGTGTCTAAAAGCTCTGTGATAGCTTCATTTAATGTGTAATTAAAGTCTTCGCCCTCATAACCAATTTCTTCATAGGCTTCAAAAATAAGTGGCTGAAACTTTTTATACACACGTACGATTTGCGCATTGCTCATCTGCGTTAACATGTCGACATAAGGTGTGTAACGCTCAAAGCTATTTGGATCTGTAATGATGATGTCTGACTCAAGCGCCATAAACTTATCAACCGGTGCACTCACTGGCGCATGCTTTTTCGCAAGCTTGCCTTGCGCTAAGTTATCTACAAATACCACAGTTCTGCGAACCATATCTTCAGTCACTAACAAACCTAAAGATTGCTCAGTGAGGTATTCACCTAAGCTTTGCTGTACTTCTACATCACTCTCATCCAACGATGGAAGCTGAGGCTCAGCAGGTTTTACTTCAACAACACGCTCTGCAACAGGCTCAGATGTCGGTTCTGGCTGCAGTTCAGGTTCATATGTTTCTACAACCTCAGGTTCTGACTCAGGCTCTGGTTGACTTTGTGCCGTATTGACTGGTTTTACAGGCTCTGCGGCAGGCACGACGACGTCTTGCTTAAACTTTTCATTTTCGACAGGCTGCTCTGATTTGCTTGATAACACAAAAACAGCAACGACGATTAACGCCATAACAACAACGGCTGCAAATAGCAGCTGGGTTTGGGAAGGCTTTGAAGAAGGTTGTTCTGACATGTTTGCTCCGTTTAATGGCTGAACACAATATTCCGTTGAATATTCTATAATTAGTTATAAAGTAAAGATATATCACTGAGTGATTGTTGCAAGTGATATACGGTAACTGATGGCATTCGCAGCAAAAAGTTCATAATAATTAAGGGCGAATATGGAAAAAAAACCGCAAAATACTCAGCATTCAAAAATGGCTTTGCTACTGACCGGTGGTGGCGCAAGAGCGGCTTATCAAGTCGGCGTTTTAAAGGCTTTGGCTTTAAGCATGCCTCGCAATGCCAAAATTCCTTTTCAAATTATTGATGGTACATCTGCGGGCGCAATTAACTCAGCTGCGATGGCTTGCTATGCCTCATGTATGCACTTGGCTGTACGCAAAATAGAATGGGTATGGCGCCAGTTTCATACCCATATGGTCTATAAGAGTTCATTCTCAGGCGCGTCGAGTTATATTCTCGGTAATATGATGCGCAGCTTTCAATCTGACTATTTAAATCACCCACCCGCTAGCCTACTAGACAACTCGCCGCTTCGAGCATTGCTTAATGATGTTTTAGATTTATCTCGCATTGATAGGAACTTACATAAAAAATACTTAGAGGCTGTGTCTGTTACAGTTTCGAGTTATTCAACCGGAAAATCAGTGGCCGTGTTTCAGTCGAATAATGCCGCCCCATGGCAACGCGCTAAACGTGAAGGCGTTGCAGGGCAAATTACTTTTGACTTGCTCATGGCATCGAGTGCCATTCCTATGGTTTTTCCGAGTGTTAGATTAAAACACCATTATTACGGTGATGGTTCGGTTCACCAGCTTTCGCCACTCAGCCCCTCAATTCACCTTGGTGCTGATAAAATATTTATTATTGGTGTGGAGCAACCTAAACGCCAACGAGAAGTTGGTTATGAGCCTCACTTCCCTGGTGTATCAACAGTTGCAGGCCACCTTCTTGATGGCGTATTTGCTGACACATTACATTCAGACCTAGAGCGCTTACAACGCGTCAATAGAACCATTGGTCTATTACCTACGAGTGCGAGAAACAAGCACAAAGAGCTTAAACAAATATCGACACTGGTCATTAACCCGACGCAAAACTTTAACGAATTAGCTGCTGAATGTTATGAAAGTATGCCATTAGCTGTGAGAGCGCTTCTTCGAACCATTGGTGTGAAAAAACATTCTGAATCGAGTTTACCGAGCTATCTAATGTTTGAGAAAGCCTATACCCGAAGGCTCATTGAGTTTGGATATCAAGATGGACTAGATAGGCTCGATGAAATTAGGGAATTTCTTGAGCTAAACTGAACAAGCAAAACATGCTTTTACTACTTTAATTTTAAGGTATAAACTTGCATTTGATTAAATTTCATAAAAGCATCGATAATGCGGATCAGAAAACCACTTTGTTGTCTCACGATCTAGTTCAAACTCCGTAATAAGAATGTTTTTAACTAAGCAAGTGAAAATTGTTTTATCTAAATAGACTTTACTAACTTGGCTCTTACTGTCAAATATCACTCTTCCTCTTGGAAAGTGGTGGTAAGCACTAGATGGAATATGTAAATTAAATTGCGCATGGAGCAAGTTAAGCTCCCATTCTTCAGCGTGTTTAAAGTTACTATCCACTAAACCTAGACTGTCTTTATTTATGCTTAAGGTGTTTTCAGCCTTATATACTAACGTGTTTTCAACAAACCAAAATATACCTACTTTCATCTCAGGATCCTTATTTAGAGTTTTTCATAAGGACTCGAGATTGTAGGTATTAGAACCCTTATATTATGCAAATACTTAAGATGAATTAAGAGAGACCCTCTAGCAAGAATTGCTCTGCTCGCTCTACGCGTCTGGGCTTACCTTTTAGCAATAGAATGTCGTTTGCTTGCAATATGACGTCGCCATCAGGAGATTCAATTTCTTGCCCATCTCGGCGCAGTGCGGTGATCACGACTCGCTGCTTATTTAAATTTAACTGCGCAATTTGTTTATCAATAGCATAGGCTGACTCTGGTAAAGCAATGGCATGCAGATATTCTAAACGCTCTAAAGGCTCGCTATTTTGCTCCACGGAGCCGTCGGTAAAAAAGCCATGGAGAAACTCGTAACGATTTTCACGCTCTTGGCTTACTCGGCGTAATATACGGCGCATCGGCACACCCGACATATGTAGTACGTGAGAAATAAGCATTAAACTTGCTTCAAGAGCTTCAGGCACAACTTCTGCCACCCCCATCTTTTTAAAGTCTTCAAGGTGTATATCATCTGTGGCACGAACAATAATGGAGACACCCGGCGCGACTCTTTTTATCGCATCTATTACAGGTTGATTTTGTTCAAAGTCAGACATAGTGACTATCACCAACTTAGCTTGCTCAACTTTGGCTGATTTTAAAATGGTATTTTGCGCGGCATGCCCAAATAAAACAGGTTCTCCCGCGTTTTGTGCCTCTTGTACAAGCAGTGGGTTTCGCTCAATAGCAACATAGGGGATGGCTTCTGGTTTTAAAAAGCGCGTAATGGTTTGCCCTACCCGACCATACCCAAGAATTAAAACATGGCCATTTAAATTATGACTGCCGAACGTTTTTTGAAATTGTTCATTACCTTGTTCGCTATCAATGTTTAACACTCCCAAAATACGGTCTGTTTGACTGATTAAATAAGGCGTGAGGGCCATCGAAAATACACCCAGCGCGATTAAAAATGATGCGGTTGTAGAAGCCATTAATTCATGTGTTGAAGCCAACGCGATGAGCACAAAACCAAACTCCCCCATCTGCCAAAGTAAAATACCTGATGCAATGGCATCTTTTTTACGCTCACCAATTAATTGCGCGCAGCCCCAGATGAGCAATAATTTCAAGACAAATAAAACCACTAATGCAGCACAGATATACCAAAACATTTCAATAACAAAGCCGACATTGAGCTGCATACCAACAGTGACAAAAAATAGCCCCATTAATATATCTCTAAAGGGCCGGATCTCAGCTTCTAATTGATGTCGATACTGACTTTCACCTAACATCATACCTGCTAAAAACGCGCCCAGTGCCATAGACAAACCAAATAAGTAAGTCAGACCAGCCGCGCACAAAGCAACCACTAAAGTAGACAGCACAAATAGTTCATCGGTTCTCACTTGTGCCACTTCATTAAAGACAAATGGCAACAGCCATTTACCAATAGCCCACAGTAAAATACAGACAAACGCGCCTTTCGCTAAGGCTATCGCCAAGGTGCTTGCCAACATTTGATTATCAGCTTCGGCAAACAAAGGAATACAAATTAGAAGTGGAACAACAGCTATATCTTGAAATAAAAGTATACCGACAGAGAGCTGACCTCGCCGCTGGTTTAACGCAGCATTCTCTTTCAGGATTTTGACAACTACAGCCGTCGAAGATAAGGTCATGATACTGCCGATTGTAAAAGCACTCAGCCAGCCATAACCAAAAAACTTCACAATCGGGATAGCGACTAGAATTGTTACTATTACTTGAAGACTGCCTAGCCCAAACACCAAGTTACGCATTGCCATTAACTTAGGTACTGAAAACTCTAACCCGAGACTAAATAATAAAAAGACGATGCCGAGCTCAGCAATAAAGTGCATTTCATCACTCATACTCATCCAGCCAATACTCGGGCTACTCGCCAGTACCCCTGTGACTAAATAAGCTAAAATTGCCGGCAAGCCAATGCGCTTGAACAACCAAACCAAAATCATTGCGGCAAGCAATAAGGCAAAAACTTGACTGTAAATGCTCTGCAAATGGCCTCCAGAGAGTCAATTTTATTGAAGTTTATAATTCGACTTTAATTAACTATAGCAAGCGATTGTTTTTCAGCCAGTTTAAAAAATTGGCACAAAAATAGCTTATATGAACTCAGTTATGATAATTAGGGGTTCTAACTAATGGAAAACGTCCATATTCTGACGCAAAGGCTCACAACGCGTGGCGACTATTTGCCGTTTAATACTGAGCAATATATTAATCAAGAGCCAATGTTTGCTCATCGTCTGGTTGAAAAGCTGCAAACAACACTTGATATCGAAGAGCTGCTAGCCATTTATGCAGAGCATGCCGAACGTATCATCAAATTGTCAGGACTACAGTTTCACACTGCATTAGGCGCTTTTCAGTTAAAAGACAGTGATAAACAGTACACACCTTTTAGTTTTGATTTAGACCTTAATGGCGAGCATTTAGGCAAGCTGGTGTACTTTTGCCAATACCAGTTGAGCCCAGCCATTAAAAATAAACTGCAATCAATACACCAAGTTTTAGTTTACCCATTGCGAAACGCATTGATGTATCAACGTGTTTTACAACTGGCAACGAAAGACTCATTAACTGGTCTCTATAACCGCAGCCAATTTAATGACAACCTCGTTCAGAAGATTGAAAACGGCCGTCGCCATCAACGTAAATTTAGTTTGATGCTGCTTGATTTAGACAACTTTAAACAAGTAAATGATAACTTTGGCCACAAAGCGGGTGATGATGTGCTCATAGAGTTTTCAAATATTTTAAAAGCCTCGATTAGAGCGACTGACAGTGTGTATCGTTTCGGTGGAGATGAATTTGCAATTCTAATTGATGACCCAGAATTTGTTACTAATAAGTTGATTGCAGAACGCATTATGGCATCTGTCGAGCACTGCGATCTGATGGCTAAATATGAAGTGACCACCAGTATTGGCTTCACGTTAGCCGACAATGCAGACTGCGAAGATAATATCTTTGCTAGAGCCGATAAAGGTTTATATAAAGCGAAAGCCGCAGGCAGAAACTGCGCACGCGCTATCTAAACAACTCGCCAAAGTAAGCCCCTAACTTACTTTGGCACTTTCAACCCCTAGCTATTGCTTTGACTTGCTCCACAGCAAATAAGCAAACAAACAAGCAGAAGCGCCAAAGAAAAAAGCATTAATTAACCACGCTAGGGCAACAAAACTAGGTAACTCTGCTATCACAACTAAAGCTAGTGGCATTAAAAGCGCGAAAATAAAAAAGCTACCACCTTTTCCGTGCCAATAGCTCAGTAATAAAATCACGGTGACCATACCAAGTACTATCGCTGAGATTAAATTACCAACAATTAGCTCACTAACCGCAGCTAAAGGAATAAAAAGCAGCAAAGTAAATACCATGCCAATGGGGGATTTTTGTGCCAATGATTGACCAATTTGTCTCTGTTGCATATTTAGGTTAACTCCCAAGAAATACCGCTACCCTCACTGATATAGTCAGCAGATACAAAATGACCCACGACCTGTACAAGGTTGTCGTCGTAAAACACTAAGGGGATATTATCTCGCTGCCAAGTGGGGACTTTTAACTCTTTAAGCCAATATTTTAACGTATTACTGCGTACTTTCTTATATGGTTTTATTTGTGACTTTAACAGCCCAAAACGGATAGAAACGCGCTCATGCTCAAAAGGCAGTCTTAGTAAACCGCCGGACTCGCGTTTTAACGTCGCTTTATTATTTAAGACCAGTATTGTGCTTTCGATGTTTTCAACGTTATTTGGAGTGGTCTCCTGCGCATCAAAATACAACTTATCTCTGTAACGTCTGATCGCACCTTTCGATAACTGCACTTGCATTTGCGCATCTTCACGGCTTTCTAGGCTTTGCGTTAAAATTTGTGACATTTGGGCTTTTGACGGCATCACTATTTCTAAATCGCTTAACCATGCTCTCACCACATTGCTCTGCCTAAGCGCACTAAACTGTTTTAACTCATTGAGCTTTAGCGTGGCTGGCACAGTGTTTTTATCTAAACAGAGCCATAAATCAGCTTGGCTTATTTCATCAATTAAGGCTTGCTGTTGTTGTAACAGCTCAATACTGCGCAGCGTACTTTTTAAAAAGCCATTAAAGCGTTTTTTAAGCTGTGGAATGATTTGGTTACGTAAGAAATTACGGTCGAACTTATCATCTTGGTTCGACTCATCTTCAATATGCGCTAAAGAAAAAGTGCGAGCAAATGCTTCAATGTCTTCTCGTGAGATGTTTAAAAGTGGCCTAATACACTGCCTGCCCGATGATAAACGAACTGTATCTTGCATTGCACAGAGCCCAGCAAGGCCAGAGCCGCGCTTGAGTCGTAATAAGAATGTTTCTAACTGATCGTCCGCATGCTGACCTAATAAAATTAAGTTACCCTGCTCTGCTAGCTCATCAAGCGCCTGATAGCGCGCATCTCGAGCAAGTGCTTCAAGGGACTGTCTAGGTGTTGGCTGAACATTAACAGCTTTGGTTTTAAAAGCAATATTCAGAGATAGACAAAGCTGCTCACAAAATTTTTGCCAGTCTTGAGCGTTTTCAGATAAGCCATGGTTAACATAAATAGCTTCGACTGAAATGGATTGGTTTGAATCTAGACTCTCAAGGTAGGTCTTACACAAATGTAATAACACGACTGAGTCGACACCACCCGAAAGTGCCACCGTTAGGCCTGAGCCTAAATGTAATTTGGGCTCTAATGCTGTTTTAAACTGTTTAAATAACGTGGTTTGTTTCATAACTCTAAAACGCAAAAAAGCCGCATAATGCGGCTTTTTTCAAAAGCTTAAGTTTAGCAGTAACCAAACGACATTAGTCGCTTGTAACGCTGCTCAAGCATATCTTCTGTGCTTAATGCCGTTAGTTCAGCAAGGTCACGGTTAAGTTGAGCTTTTAAGTTTTTCGCCATCTCATCGTAGTTACGATGCGCGCCACCAAGTGGCTCGTCGATGATGTTGTTGATCAGGTCTAACTCTTTTACTCGTGTTGCCGATACACCCATCGCTTCTGCAGCAAGAGGCGCTTTTTCAGCACTCTTCCAAAGGATTGACGCACAACCTTCAGGAGAGATAACAGAGTACGTGCTGTACTGAAGCATGTTTACGCGGTCGCCAACACCAATGGCAAGTGCACCACCTGAACCACCTTCACCAATAACCGTACAAATTGTTGGTACTTTTAACGCAGCCATTACTTTTAGGTTACGTGCGATTGCCTCACTTTGACCACGCTCTTCAGCGCCAACACCTGGGTATGCCCCTGGCGTGTCAATGAATGTAATGATTGGCATTTTAAAACGCTCAGCCATTTCCATTAAACGAAGGGCTTTACGGTAACCTTCTGGCTTTGGCATGCCGAAGTTACGCTTAATCTTTTCTGCTGTATCACGGCCTTTTTGCTGACCGATAACCATAACAGGCTTACCGTCTAAACGTGCAACACCACCTAAAATTGCAGGGTCATTTGCGAACGTACGGTCACCCGCAAATTCGTCAAACTCAGTAAAAATGCGCTCGATGTAATCACGTGCATATGGACGTAACGGGTGACGTGCAAGTTGAGAAACCTGCCATGCACCTAATTCAGAGAATACTTTTTCAGTTAGCTCAACGTTCTTTTCTTTTAAACGAGAAATTTCTTCTTCTAAGCTCAGGTCTAAACTGCCTGAACGGCTAACATTTTGTAATTCTTTAATTTTTGCTTCTAATTCAGCAATCGGAAGCTCAAAATCAAGATAATTGAGGCTCATGCTCTACAACCTAATTAATTAAATTCTAATTCTATATCTTGTGCCGCTAACTGAGATAATCGCGTTATAAGATCATCTGTTGGCGTCACACACCATTCTGTACCTAACGTTAGTTCTGCTAACGCATCAGGACGCTGATATTGAACCTTAACTTCGCAAGTACCGAATTTATAAGGTTCTAAGACTTTTCGTAAATTATCGAAGAAGTTCGCGTCAATTTGCACCATATTTAGAGTCATTTTTATTGCTCTGATGCGTTTTTCACGCGCCTGAGCTATGGTACACACGTCTCTGGCTGTCATTGTAATGCCACCAGAGAAGTTATCAAAGCTGACCTGTCCAGATATTACCAAGATTTGGTTAATTTGCAGCAATTCTTGATAAGTTTCGTACTGTTCAGGAAATAAGCGTACATCAATTCGGGCACTTTTGTCATCTAAAGTTATTAAACCCCAACGTTGATTTCGTTTATTAATCAGCGTTCTTGCATTAATCACCAAACCGGCGGCCGTAGCGCTAACATCACGGTTAGTCGGCTGTAAGTCAACTAGTTTACCCGACGTATAGTGTTTTAACTCTTTACGATACTGATTGATTGGGTGACCCGTTAAATACAGGCCTAAGGTTTCTTTCTCACCATTTAGCCACTCTTTATCTGGCATAGGAAGAGCAGACTCAAACGCTTGCTCCACTTCATCTGGCTCTGTCGCAAGCAAACCAAACAAGTCACTTTGACCAATCGCTTCTGCTTTGTGATGCTGCTCAGCAGCTTTCATTGCAGCAGGTAGGCTAGCGATTAGGATTGAACGACCAGCTTGATTTTGCTCAGGTCCCAGTTTGTCTAAAGCACCTGCATAAATCAGTTTTTCAACCACACGCTTGTTTAAACGTTTTAAATCAACACGAGCACAGAAGTCGAATAAGTCTTTAAACTCACCACCCTGCTCACGTGCTTCGAGAATGGCTTCAACCGGGCCTTCACCTACCCCTTTAATCGCACCGATACCGTAAACAATTTCGCCTTTTAAATTTACAGTAAACTTATATAAGCCTTCATTGACGTTAGGCGGTAATAAGGCCAGCTTCATGTTTTCACATTCATCAACCAGGGTGACGATTTTATCGGTGTTATCCATATCCGCCGACATTACCGCAGCCATGAACTCGGCTGGATAATGGGTTTTCATCCAAAGAGTTTGATACGAAACCAGTGCATAGGCTGCTGAGTGAGATTTGTTAAAGCCGTAACCTGCAAATTTTTCTACCAAGTCGAAGATCTTCATGGCGAGTTCGCCATCGACCCCGTTATTCACGGCACCATCTTCGAAGGTTGAACGCTGCTTCGCCATTTCTTCAGGCTTTTTCTTACCCATCGCACGACGAAGCATGTCAGCGCCACCTAGCGTATAACCTGCTAGCACCTGCGCGATCTGCATTACCTGCTCCTGATAGAGGATGATCCCGTAGGTTGGCTCTAGAATAGGTTGCAAACTGTCATGCTGATACTGTGCATCAGGGTATGAAATGTCTTCTCGGCCGTGCTTACGGTCGATGAAGTTATCTACCATGCCCGATTGCAGTGGGCCCGGACGGAATAGGGCTACCAGTGCGATCATATCTTCGAAGCAGTCGGGCTTAAGACGACGAATCAGGTCTTTCATACCACGTGATTCAAGCTGGAACACCGCGGTGGTTTCGGCGCGAAGCAATAGCTCAATACTAGCTTTGTCATCAAGTGGAATAGCATTAATATCTACAGGCTCTTTACCTTCTCGAGCTAAACGCTCGTTGGTCATATCTAGCGCCCACTGCAAGATTGTCAGTGTTCTGAGACCTAAGAAGTCGAACTTAACCAAGCCCGCAGTTTCAACGTCGTTCTTATCAAATTGTGTAACCGGGAACTTACCTTCTTCATCGCAATACAGCGCGGCGAAATCAGTAATGGTCGTTGGCGAGATAACAACACCACCGGCGTGCTTACCAGCGTTACGTGTACAGCCTTCAAGTATGCGACACATGTCGATAAGCTCTTTTACTTCTTCATCGCCATCGTAAGCTTCTGGTAAACGGGGCTCGACATCAAAGGCTTTAGCTAGGGTCATACCCGGATCTGGCGGTACTAACTTTGATATACGGTCAACGAAGCCATACGGGTGACCAAGTACACGACCTACGTCACGTATTACTGCTTTTGCAGCCATAGTACCGAAAGTGATGATCTGAGATACAGCATCACGGCCATATAACTTAGCTACGTGGTCGATTACCTCGTCTCGTCTATCCATACAGAAGTCGACGTCGAAGTCGGGCATTGAGATACGTTCAGGGTTTAGGAATCGCTCGAATAGTAGGTCGAATTCAAGAGGATCAAGGTCTGTGATCTTCAGTGCATAAGCCACCAATGAACCGGCACCCGAACCACGCCCTGGCCCTACTGGAATATTGTTATCTTTACTCCACTGGATGAACTCCATTACGATCAAGAAGTAACCTGGGAATCCCATTTGGTTGATAACGTCGAGTTCGATTCTAAGACGTTCATCATACTCAACGCGTTTTTCTTTGCGTTCATCTTCGTCAGGGAATAAGAACTGCAAACGCTCTTCAAGACCGTCTTCAGAGACCTTAACCAAGAAGTCTTCAATTTTTAAATCACCAGTCGGATAATCTGGTAAGAAGTAAGTTCCGAGTTGAACAGTTACATTACAGCGTTTCGCAATTTCAACACTGTTTTCAAGTGCTTCAGGAATATCACTGAACAACTCAATCATTTGCTCAGGGGTTTTTAAATACTGCTCTTTTGAGAATCGTTTTGGACGGCGTTTGTCTTCAAGCGTGTAACCATCGTGAATAGCAACACGAATTTCGTGCGCATCAAAGTCATGTTCGTGTAAAAACACCACTTCATTGGTGGCAACAACCGGCAAGTCACGTTGCTCAGCCAGTTTCACCGCTTCATGTAAGTAATCTTCTTCGTCAGCTCGACCTGTTCGGATCAGCTCAAGATAAAAATGATCTTTGAAGTGTTCTTCATAGAAAGCAACAGTATCTAATGCCAACTGATGGTTATGCTTTAGAAGCGCCTTACCCACATCGCCGTCTTTACCACCCGAAAGTAAAATTAGGCCTTCTTTGTGCTCTGCAAGCCATTGCTTATCAACCACAGGACGATGAAATACATGACCGCGTTGGTACGCTCTCGAGATAAGTAAAGTCAGGTTTTTGTAGCCATCGTTGTTTTTAGCAAGTACCACCAAACGGCATGGCTCTTCAGGAAACTCATCACTTTTAAGCCAGATATCCGCCCCGACGATTGGCTTAATACCTGCACCATGTGCCCCGCCATAGAAACGCACAAGGCCACATAAGTTCATTTGATCAGTAATAGCAAAAGCTGGAAGCGCTAACTCTTGTGCTCGCGCAACAATCGGCTTGGTCTTTGCCAAGCCATCAACCATAGAGAAGTCACTGTGAACGCGTAAATGAACAAACTGCGGTGCTGGCATTACTGCTCCTTACTTTGCAAAATTCGCTGTACGGGCTTAAACGACGTACGATGGTGTGGCGTTGCACCGTATTGCTCTAGCGCTTCAAAATGCGCTTTCGTTGGGTAGCCTTTATGACCTGCAAAGCCATATTCTGGGTATTGTTCATCAAGCTCTAGCATTTCTTGGTCACGAGCAACTTTTGCTAAAATTGATGCTGCACTGATCTCTTCCACTAAACTATCGCCTTTCACCACGCTCTGTGCTGCCATGCTTAGTTTTGGTAAACGGTTGCCGTCAACAAATACAAATTCAGGCTGAATAGACAGACCTTCAACGGCACGACTCATAGCAAGCATAGTGGCATGTAAGATATTCAGCTCGTCAATTTCAGCTACACTGGCACGCGCAATGTGGTAGCAAAGGGCTTTTTCTTTGATTTCTGCAGCGAGCGCATTACGTTTTTTTTCTGAAAGCTTTTTAGAATCAGCAAGGCCTTCAATTGGCTTATTCGGATCTAAAATAACCGCCGCGGTGACAACATCACCCACTAGTGGGCCACGGCCAACTTCGTCTACACCGGCAATATATTTAACATTGGGTCGTTCAATTTGCATTTATAAGCTCCTTAACTGCTAGAGCCGCTTGTTTGCTGGCATCAAGTCGAATGTTGTTATGAATATCGTAAAATTTATCAATCAGTACTTGGCTATCGCCTTTTAGCATAGGAAAAAGTGCATCGGCTAGCGCATCGCTATTACATTCATCTTGTAAAAACTCAGGCACTAAAGGCGCATCAGCCAACAGGTTTGGCAGTGAGAAATACTTAATATTAAAAGTAAAAAAGTTTTTGAAGATCCAATAACTCACAGGCTTAAACTTATACCCGACCACCATAGGCTTTTTATACAGCATGGCTTCAAGTGTCGCGGTACCTGAGGCTAGTAATACGGCATTTGCTGCTGTCATCGCTTCGCTAGATTGTCCATCTAACAGCTGAACTTTTAGGTTTGGTGCGGCTTTTTCTTTGATCTCAGTAAATTGCGCTTTGCGTTTATCGTTTACCAAAGGCACGATAACTTTTAACTCAGGAATACGCTCTTGTAGTTTTTGAGCGGTTTGCAGATACGTCTCACTTAATAAGCCAACCTCAGAGCCGCGACTGCCTGGAAGCAGCGCTAAAACAGTATCTTCAGCAGAAAGGTTTAGCTTGATTCTCGCCGCATTTGTATCGGTTTCAAGTGGAATGTCATCGGCCAAGGTGTGGCCGACAAACGTACACGGTACTTCATGTTTGTCATAGAAAGCTTTTTCAAATGGCAATAACGACAAAACTAAGCTGGTTGCTTCAGCAATATTAAAGATGCGTTTTTGACGCCAAGCCCACACTGAAGGGCTCACGTATTGCACTGTTTTAATACCAGCCGCTTTTAATGGCTTTTCTACACGAAGATTAAAGTCTGGTGCATCAATACCCACATAAACATCAGGTGGGTTATCTATAAAGTGCTGGACTAGCTGTTTCCTGATTTTCAGTAAACGAGGTAAGCGCCCTAAAACTTCAACTAACCCCATCACTGAGAGTTCTTCCATATCGAATAAACTCTCACAGCCTTCAGCCTGCATTTTAGGGCCTGCAATACCGATAAAACGTGCATTCGGGTAATGTACTTTCAACGCTTTGATTAAGCCTGCACCCAAAATATCGCCGGACAGCTCGCCCGCAACAACACCAATCGTGATTGGCTGTGTATTTGTCGTCATGTTCTAATTCTTTTTAAATAAAAACGCCATACACATTAAATTGTATGGCGTTTGTACATGCTTTAAATAAACCGTCAAGGCTAGCGAATAATGCCGCGCTCAGACGTGTCTAAGAAATCAATCATGCTTTGCACTGCTGCAAACTGTTTCGCATCGTCAGCCAGAGAAGCAACTGCTTCATCTAGTGTTAAGCCCTTTCTATAAAGTGCTTTATACGCTCTACGAACCGCCATAATTTCATCGCTTTCAAACCCACGGCGCTTCATACCCTCGGTATTCACTGCTGCAGGTTTTGCTGGCATTCCTGTTGTTGTCACAAATGGTGGAACATCTTTACTCACACCAGAGTACATACCAATAAATGCGTGAGCACCAATTTTACAGAACTGATGTACACCGGTATTACCAGCTAGAATAGCCCAATCACCTACATGAACGTGACCTGCTACACTTGCGCCATTTGAAAAAATGACATTATTACCAATCACTGCATCATGAGCAATGTGCGTGTAAGCCATAAATAAGTTGTTACTACCTATTTTAGTCACGCCTTGATCTTGAATTGTGCCACGGTGAATCGTCGCACATTCTCGAACAATATTGTTGTCACCCATGATTAATTGAGTTGGTTCATCCTTGTACTTTTTGTCTTGGCAGGCTTCTCCAATAGACGCAAACTGATAAAAGTGATTTCCTTTACCAATCGTCGAAGGCCCTTTAACAACTACGTGAGATTCAATAATCGTGTTATCTCCGATAACAACATCATTACCAATATAGCTGTAAGGCCCTACTTTAACGTTTTCGCCAAGTTGGGCGCCTGGTTCAATAACTGCAGTAGGATGAATTAACATTAAAACTCTCTTCTTGCACACATAAGGTCTGCACTACATACAACCTTACCATCTACTTTTGCTTCTGCTGAAAAACGCCAAATATTACGACGCTCTTTTTCGAACTTAACGTGAATATGCATCTGATCGCCTGGTACTACAGGCTGTTTAAAACGTGCATTATCAACGCCTGCAAACAAGTATAGCTCGTTGTCGCCAGTATTTTGCACTGTTTTAAAACCTAATAAGCCAGTTGCTTGTGCCATAGCTTCTAAAATAAGTACACCTGGGAAGATTTTTTGGTCAGGAAAGTGACCTGTAAAAATTGGCTCATTCACGGTAACATTTTTTACCGCATGCAAGTAATCACCCGGCTGAAAATCGACCACTTTATCTACCAAAAGCATAGGGTAACGGTGTGGTAATAAACGCATGATTTCTTGAACATCAAAACTGTTTAATTCGTTAGCCAAAATAGTATCCTTATTCATCAACTGTTTTTTGAGATGAGCGCGTTTCTAACTCTTTAATACGCTCTTTAAAATCAGATAAATTTCTAAAATGCGCCATGTTACGACGCCATTCTTTGTTAGTGGTGTGCGGCATACCTGAAGAATATGCACCGGGCTCAGTGATTGACTTCGTCACCATGGTCATGCCGGTCAGCATTACACCATCACAAATATCAATATGCCCGTTGATGCCCACAAGACCTGCAATTTGGCAATATTTACCAACGGTTGTACTGCCTGCAATCACTGAACAAGCTGCCATTGCACTACCTTGACCAATTTCAACATTGTGTGCGATTTGAATTTGGTTATCTAAAATTACATCGTCATGGATGATGGTGTCATCTAAAGCGCCACGGTCGATGGTTGTGCTCGCACCAATCTCTACGCGATCGCCAATAATCACTCTACCTAGCTGTGGAATTTTCACCCATTTACCAGCCTCATTTGCATAACCAAAACCATCGCTGCCAATGACCGCACCAGATTGGAATAAACAATGTTCACCAATTTTAACATCATGATAAACACTCACATTAGCCCAAAGCTTTGTGCCCTGTCCTATTTTAGTGTTTTCACCAACAAAGCACCCTGCGCCAATTTGTACGTTATCACCAAGCACAACACCCGCTGAAATAACCGCATTTGCAGCGACACTGACGTTTTCACCGAGCTGTGCATTTTCATCTATTACGGCACTCGGGTGAATACCATTGGCACAAGCCGGCGTAGTATCCATCATTTGCGCAAGTTTTGCATAAGCGATATAAGCGTCTTTTACAATTACTTTATTGCCAGAGAACAGTGCGGCTTCTTTTTCAGAAATAATCACTGCACCCGCTTGAGTTTCATCAAGCTGAGTACGATATTTTTTATTTGCTAGAAAAGCGATATCTGTTCCTTTAGCATTCGCTAAAGTTGCTATCTTCTCAATACAATGAGACGCATCCCCTTCAAGGGATGCGTCTAAAAATTCGCTAATTTGAGCGAGGGTATATTGTTTTGTCATTACTTTTTGCTAACTGCTTCAACAACCTTGCTAGAAAGGTCGGTTACTTTATCAGGGTTAAAGTAAATTGTCGTATCTTTTACTTTGACTTCATCAAACTTACCGTTTTTAGCTACAGACTGAATGGTTTCAATGATTAGCTTTTGTACTTTTGCTAACTCTTGGTTTTGACGTGCTTTAATTTCTTGCTCTAAAGGACGACCTTTTTCAGCAAGTTGCTTTTGCATGCCTTGAATTTTGTCGCGAAGCGCTGTTTTTTGCTCATCGCTCATTGTGGCACTTTCACGTTGAAATTTTTCCATTTCAAAACGCACATCACCTTGTAGCTTTTCTAGTTCTTGACGGCGCTCAGCAAATTCAGATTGAAGCTGTTGCTCGATCTTAGCCATTTGCGGGATTTGCTGGTAGATAGATTGCATATCTACAATACCTACTTTATGCGCTAATGCACTTGCAGAAGTACCCATCATTAATGCTGCTAAAATGCTTAATGCCGTTGTTTTTATAATCGTTTTCACAAAAAACTCCTTAGAATGTATTCGTTATATTAAAGCTGATAGTTTTAGTTTCGTCTTTGTCTTCTTTCTTCAGTGGATAAGCAAAGCTAATCAGCATAGGTCCCATAGGGGAAATCCATTGTAGTGACAGACCTGTCGATACTCTGAAGCGACCTGGGTCTGCGAAGTCACGTAATTTATTAACCTGATCTTCCGCTAAGTCAGAGTAGCGGTCAATATCAAACTCGGTGTCCCAAACGTTAGCAGCATCAACGAAGAAGCTCGTTCTGACAGAACTTGTATTCTCTTCATCTAAGAATGGGGTTGGAACGATTAACTCCATCCCTGCCACTGCTTTGGCATTACCACCAATTCGACCTGACAAATAGAGTTGGTCAAACTCTGATGCCGACCCAATTGTACCTGTTGAACTGCCATCAGGTAAAACTGACCCGTCAATTGGCTTAGTCACTCTTCTAATTGCCTCTGGCAGAATTGTATTTCTGTCAAAGCCGCGTAATTCTTCTTCAGTGATCCTAAAATACTCTTGGAACGGTAAAATTTGATCAAAACCGTTCGTTGAACCATATCCGTTACCATATGCTAATGCCGCTCTGGTAGAGAATACCCAACGGTGGTCATTACTGATTGGCCAATAGAAACGAGAATTGTAGTTAACCTTGAAGAAGTTAAGATCTGAATTCGGCGTTGTCGCATTCAAAGTTAATGACTGACGAGAACCCGCTGTAGGGAACATACCACGGTTAACCGTAATACGAGACCAACCTACACTTAACTCATATTTGGTAAATTCATAGGCTGCGTCTGGGTTATCAGGGTTAAAGAACGCCAAACGCATAATACGTGTTTGCTCGTAGTCTGCAATGTCAGATAAACTTTCTTCAATCCAGCGACCACCGAAATTGATACGGTTCACCGCATCGATTGGGAAGCCGAAGTTTGTACCAATACCATAACTCTTAGATTTATAAGGTACTAGACTAAACGCAGAAGAATCGTAATTATTATAGAAAATGCTGGTACCTTGAGATATACCATCTGGTGTAAAGTAAGGGTCAGTGTATGAGATACTGTAGCGGTCTGAGCCTTTTGACGTGTTGATATTAAACGCTAACTGGTTACCAGTACCTAAAAAATTTGATTCGCTAACACCAATATTGAACTGCAGACCTGCATATGAACCATACGCCACACCCGCTTGGAAGCTACCTGCAGGTTGCTCTTTAACGGTGAAGTCAACGTCAACTTGGTCATCAATACCAGCTATTGGTTTTACTTCAAACTCAACATTTTCCATATAAGGTAGACGTTGGATCTGCAGTTTTGAACGCTCAAGACTCTGGTTAGATAGCCATGCGCCTTCAAGTTGCGTCATTTCTCGACGCACAACTTCATCTGCGGTTATTTGGTTACCATTGACCATAATACGGCGAACATAAATTCGATTACCTGGATTGACTGAAAGTGTTAGTTTTACTTCTTTATTCTCGTCATCAATTTCAGGGATAGTACGAACTTCGGCATTTGCATAACCAAAGCGCGCTAAATAACTTTTAATGTATTCTTCTGAAGCTGTTACCACTGAGCCATTGTAAAGCTCACCCGTTTTAAGTGGGATAATACTCTTCAGCAGCTCTTCACGACCTAATAAGTCACCAATAAAGTCAAAGCCTTTAACCGTGTACTGTTCACCCTCTGTGATATTAGCTGTGACATACACTGACTCACGCTCTGGGCTCACTGATACTTGTGTTGAGTCGATGTTAAAACGCAGATAGCCTTTATCTAAATAATAGCTTCTGATTTTTTCTAAATCGCCTTCAATCGTTTGCTTTTGGTAACGGTCGTTAGATAAGAACTTCCACCAAGGTAAGTCTTGTTGAGATTCAACAAGGTTTAACAGCTCTTCGTCAGAAAACAATTCATTACCAACTAAGTTAATTTGTCTAACTGACGCTGCGTCACCTTCTTCAAAATCAAGGTTTAAACGCACACGGTTACGTGGCAGCTCGGTGATGCTCACTTCGATCTTGGCATTATATTTACCAATGCTATGGAAGAAGTCGATCAAGCCTTTCTCAATGTTCGATAAAACAGTTCGATCTAAAGGCTCACCAGCACGGATATTCTGCTGCTCTAAACTGTCGTTTAATTGCTCATCTTTGATGTCTTTATTGCCATCAAATTCAATAGACGCAATTGTTGGTCTTTCTCTTACTTTAAAGATGAGAAGCTCATCATCACGATAAACTGAAATGTCTTCAAAGTGGCCTGATTTGTATAACGCTTTGACTGTTTGAGAAATCGTATATTCATCAATGTTATCACCCACATTAATTGGAATATGGGTCAGTGCAGCACCCAATGCTACACGCTGTAAACCTTCAACTTTTAAATCTTCTACGATAAAGGAGCTTTGCCCAGCTGCCGCAAAGCTTGCGCCAAGTAAACTGGTTACTGCGAGATGTTTTTTTATCGGCATTTTATTATCTTTATCCTTTACAACTATTAGCGTACATAGCGCTTTGAGGCTTTAAATGACATTTTGGTCTATAACCTTGAAACATCATTAAGCAATGCAAAACAGGTTAGGCCTAGAAGCAACATCGCCCCAATTTTGTAACCTAACTCTTGTGTCTTTTCAGAGACTGGTTTTTTGCGAATAAGTTCAATTATGTAATACATTAAATGCCCGCCATCTAATACTGGCAGCGGCAATAAATTAAAAACTCCAAGATTGACACTTATTAACGCTAAGAAACTGAGAAAAGCCACCAACCCATAACTGACACTGGTACCCGCGCCTACTGCAATTCCTACTGGACCACTCAAATTATTGACTGACACTTTGCCGGTGATTAAGTTACCAATCATGTCAAAACTCAATGTGATCAATGCGTAGGTCTTTTGTACGCCAAGCACAATACTATCCAATGGCCCATAATGTCTAGTTTCAATGTACCCTGGCGGCCAACTTTCTAACTGAGGAACGACACCTAAAAAGCCTTGTTGGATGCCATTTGGTCCAGTTCTCGCTTCTGGGGTTACTGATAAGATTTGTCGATAACCATTTCTCATCACCTCCAGCTGAATGGCTTTATTAGGTGAAGCTTGTACAAGACTGACCAGAGATTGCCATTGTTCGATTTCTTGACCATCTGCAGCAAGAAGCTTATCTCCTACTTGTAAACCCGCTTGGCTTGCTGCTGAGCCTTTTGCAACATGACCGATAGTGAGTGTTAAAGCAGGTCTGTATGGCACGATACCAATCGCATCTAGTGGCGGTTGATCTTTTTTATCTAGCTTCCAGCCAGTTAAGTCGATGGTACGAATCTGAATTTGCTGCTGTGCATCTTGCACTTTGACGTCGACTGATTGCTCACCTAAGTGAGACATCAAACTGAAGGTGACTTCTTGCCAAGAAAGTACATCTTGGCCACCCATGGCTAAAATATGATCGCCCGACTGTAATTGTGACGATGCTGCTCGGCTTTGTGCGTGCACATCACCTACCACAGGTTTAGCATTTTGCACGCCAATCATATACATGAGTGCCAGCGCGAAAATAGCAAAGATAAAGTTGGCCATTGGGCCTGCTATAACAATGGCAATGCGAGACCAGACTGATTTGTTATTGAAAGAAAGATGCGCTTCGCTAGGGTCGACGGCTTCGACACGCTCGTCGAGCATCTTTACATAACCACCAAGTGGGATCATGGCAATCACATACTCAGTGCCAAGTTTGTCATGCCAACGACACAAAGGCTTTCCAAAGCCTACTGAAAACCTTAAAACTTTTACGCCCGCTTTTCGTGCAACCCAAAAGTGCCCATATTCATGCACAGTAACTAAAATACCTAATGCTACAATGAAAGACCCTAAGTGCCAGAAAAACTCAAACATAATCACTCCATGGTTTTAAGTATGTTTTTAGCTAAAACTCTTGCTTCATTATCTTGAGCAAGCACATCATCAATATCTAAGAGGTTTGTAATCGCGATGCGACTCAGTACCTCAGCATTTACTTTATAAATATCTGTAAAACTTATTTGTTTATTCAAGAATGCTGCAACTGCAATTTCATTTGCCGCATTCACAGCTGTGGTTGCGGCTTGCCCCGTTTTACAAGCTTCTATTGCTAACGCTAAATTCGGATAACGATGATAATCCGGTTTTGTAAAAGTAAAATCACAAATTTGTGAGAAATCTAAAGGTGCGACACCTGCATCTATTCGTTCAGGATAAGACAAGCCGTAGGCAATTGGTGTACGCATATCAGGTTGTCCCATTTGTGCAATCACAGAGCCATCTTGATACTGTACCATTGAGTGGATCATACTTTGTGGGTGGATCACCACTTCGATATCGTCTGCATCACAGTTAAACAACCACTTAGCTTCGATAAACTCTAAGCCTTTATTCATCATGGTCGCAGAGTCTACTGAGATCTTCTGACCCATAGACCAGTTTGGATGAGCAACAGCTTCTTCAACGGTTACATCAGCTAAAGTATTAATATCTCGATTTAAGAAAGGTCCACCTGAACCAGTTAACAGTATTTTACGAATACCGAACTGTTCAAGTTTAGGATCTGAATGCTGCTGGAAAGCACTTGGTAAGCTTTGATAGATAGCATTATGTTCGCTATCTATCGGCAACAGGGTCGCACCATGTTGCTTCACTTTATCCATAAAGATTTGGCCCGACATCACCAAAGACTCTTTATTCGCTAAAAGTACTTTTTTGCTGTGCTCGACCGCACTAATTGTCGGCAACAAACCTGCTGCTCCTACAATCGCAGACATAACGATATCAACGTCACTGTGAGAAACCACGTCTCGCATTGCTTGAACGCCTGTCAGAACCTGAATCTCGGTTCCTGCTAAGTCATCCTTCAGTTGCTTTGCCGCTTGTTCACATTGCATCACCGCAAATTTTGGTTTAAATGTCTGGCACTGCTGACGCATTACCTCAACATTACGACCTGCAACTAAGGCGAATACCGAAAATTTATCAGCATTGCGAGATATCACATCTAAAGTAGAAACACCAATTGACCCTGTTGAGCCTAGGATCACTACCTGTTGAATGCTCATAACGCTACCGTCCAAGCATAACAAAGTGCGAATATTGGTGCTGCTGCTGTGAGGCTATCAATACGGTCTAAGATACCACCATGGCCAGGTAAGCAGCTACCTGAATCTTTTAAACCTGCTTCACGCTTAAACATACTTTCTAGTAAGTCGCCTACGGCTGAAAACAGTGCGATAAACACAGTTAATAAGGCATAAACTGGCCACATCGCTTGCTCAACATCAGCACAAGCACAGAAGATAACGACAAAGATAACCGCAGTAAGTAAACCACCTACTAACCCTTCAATGGTTTTATTTGGGCTTACTTTTGGCATTAACTTATGCTTACCTAGATTTTTACCCGCAAAGTAAGCACCTATGTCTGCACTCCAAACAATGCCCAGTACCACCATAATCAGGGTTGAACCAAATAACTCCGATTGTTGGTATTCAGCACTACGTAAGACATTGAGTGCAAGCCAAAGCGGCACGAGTGTTAGCAAGCCTGCTACAGCCTTCATAACAAGACCCTCTGACCACGCACGAGACATACTTGGGTATTTAACAACAAGAAAAGTAGCAACTAACCACCATGCAAATGCAAGGGTGAAAACATAGTTCGCATCAGACAATAATTGCCCATTTTGCCAAAGTGATTCGATGGGCCAATGTAGATGAAGTGCGCCAAGAATAGCGGCAACTAAAGCAACGAAAGCGCCTCTTTGCGCCATTTTTTTCAGGCCCATCAATGAAGACCATTCCCAAGCACCCAGAAGTGTAATCGCACCAGCTATAAAACTAAATAGTGATAGCGGCGTATAAAACACCAAAAGCATAGCCAGTGGCGCTAGTACCACTGACGTTAAAATACGTAATTTAAGCAAATTAATAACCTTTAACTTGTTGTTTTGGACTCGGCAAGTAATTGTTTTATTTGTTCGCCGGTACAGCCAAAGCGTCGCTCTCGAGATACAAAACAGGCAATTGCCTCAGAAAAAGCCTCTTCATTAAAATCAGGCCAAAGTGTATCTGTAAAATAGAGCTCAGCATAAGCTGCCTGCCAAAGTAAAAAGTTGCTGATGCGGCAATCTCCGCCAGTCCTTATCAACAAGTCTAATTCACTTTGATCTGCCATACTTAATTGTGCTGACAAAGCGTCTTCTGTGATATCTCTCACAGTAAGTTGGCCATCTTGTACTTGCTGCGCCATAGATTGAGCGGCTTGTACAATATCCCAACGGCCACCGTAATTTGCCGCAACATTTAATTTCAGACCTGTATTATTAGCGGTTAATTCATGTGCCGCTTTTACCCTATCTTGTAAGGATTCAGGAAAGCGTGAAATATCACCAATAATAGTCAGTTTTACATTATTCTTATGTAGTTTTTTAACTTCTTTAGATAAGACGAATAAAAACAGTTCCATTAAGGTACTGACTTCATCTTCAGGTCGTCGCCAATTTTCACTGCTAAAAGCAAAAAGCGTCAACGATTCAATACCCAGTTTTGTACAAAACTGAACAGCCGAACGAACGGAATCTACACCCTTTTTGTGTCCATATGTACGAGGACGATTGCGGCTTTGCGCCCAACGCCCATTCCCGTCCATGATAATAGCAACATGTTTAGGCAAAGACTGCTTTGAAACTGTTTCAGTACTTAAAACCATAATTCCGATTTAGGTAAAAAAAAACGCCGCCTAGTATACCCTAGACGGCGTTTCAAAACTAATAAATTTGAGCTGGTTAGATTTCCATCAATTCAGCTTCTTTCGCACTTAATTGAGTATCCATTTCTTTAACATACTTGTCTGTTAACTTTTGGATTTCTTCTTCGCCTTGACGTGCTTCATCTTCTGAGATGTCTTTGTCTTTAAGTAGCGACTTGATATCGCCATTCGCATCACGACGGATGTTACGAATAGCAACACGACCACCTTCAACTTCACCACGTACAATTTTGATAAGGTCTTTACGACGCTCTTCTGTTAACGGAGGAAGTGGTACACGGATCACGGTACCTGCAGACATAGGGTTTAAACCTAAATCTGAAGACATGATCGCTTTTTCAACTGCTTGTGCTAAAGACTTATCGAATACATTGATTGCTAATGTACGAGAATCTTCAGTTGTTACGTTTGCTACTTGGTTTAGAGGCGTGTCTGCACCATAGTAAGAAACTGTAATACCGTCTAATAATGCAGGGTGTGCACGACCAGTACGGATTTTAGATAGCTGGCTAGCAAGTGCTGCCACGCTTTTTTTCATGCGCTCTTCAGCGTCTTTTTTGATATCGTTAATCACAATTCAATCCTAGTCTTTGTAGATTATTCAGCTACTTGTGAAGAAATAAGGGTACCCTCTTCTTCACCCATGATAACGCGTTTAAGCGCACCTGGTTTATTCATGTTAAATACGCTCAAAGGCATATTATGGTCACGAGCTAGCGTAAATGCCGCTAAGTCCATCACCTTTAATTCTCTGTCGATCACTTCATTATAAGTCAAATGACGGTGAAGTGTCGCTTCTGGATTTTTCACTGGGTCATCGCTGAATACACCATCAACTTTTGTTGCTTTAATTACGGTGTCAGCTTCGATTTCAATACCGCGTAGACACGCCGCAGAATCTGTTGTGAAGAATGGGTTGCCTGTACCTGCAGAGAAGATCACTACGCGGCCAGACTTTAATAAGCTAATTGCTTCAGCCCAGTTGTATGCGTCACATACACCATTAAGCGGAATAGCAGACATAAGACGTGCGTTTACAAATGCACGGTGAAGTGCGTCACGCATTGCTAAACCATTCATTACAGTTGCTAGCATACCCATGTGGTCGCCAACTACGCGGTTCATACCCGCTTCTGCTAATGAGCCACCACGTAAGAAGTTACCGCCACCGATAACTAAACCTACTTCTACGTCGAGTTCTACAAGCTCTTTGATTTCTTGCGCCATACGATCCAATACTTTTGGATCGATACCAAAGCCTTCATCTCCCATTAAAGCTTCACCGCTTAATTTAAGAAGAACGCGTCTAAAAACAGGTTTTCTATTCGTAGTCATAATCTCAGGGCCATATGTAAAAGTGGGGATAAAAAATAACCGCGCTTATGAAACTCATAAATGCGCGGTTATTCTAAAGAATTTTCAGCATTGAAGCAAAAGCAAATGCTGCCTAAATGTGGCTTTTTGCCTCTGCTTCATGAGTAAAATTACTCGCCTTTAGCTGCTGCGATTTGCGCTGCAACTTCTGCTGCGAAATCTTCTTCTTTCTTCTCGATACCTTCACCAACTTCTAAACGGATGAAGTTAGAAACTGAAGCGCCTTTCTCTTTAAGGAATTCGCCAACAGATTTCTTAGGTTCCATGATGAAGGCTTGACCAGTAAGAGAGATCTCACCAGTGAACTTCTTCATACGACCTACAACCATCTTCTCAGCGATTTCTGCAGGCTTACCTTCGTTCATAGCGATTTCAACTTGAACTGCTTTTTCTTTTTCAACAACTTCAGCTGGCACGTCTTCAGGGTTAACGAAGTCAGGCTTAGAAGCAGCAACGTGCATAGCAACGTGCTTAAGAGTTTCTTCGTCAGCATCACCAGTAACAACAACACCGATACGGTCGCCGTGACGGTATGCAGAAAGTTTGTCACCATCGATGTACTCAACGCGACGAACGTTGATGTTTTCACCGATTTTAGCAACTAGCGCAACACGAGTTTCTTCGAACTGAGCTTTAAGAGCTTCGATATCACCTTTTGACTCAACAGCAGCGTCAAGTACAGTGTTAGCGAAACCTAGGAAGTTTTCGTCTTTAGCAACGAAGTCAGTCTGACAGTTAACTTCTAGAAGTGCAGCAAAACCTTCGCCTTGCTTGATTAGGATTGTACCTTCTGCAGCGATGTTACCCGCTTTCTTAGCAGCTTTAGCAGCACCACTCTTACGCATGTTTTCGATAGCTAGCTCGATATCACCGTTAGTTTCAGTTAGTGCTTTTTTACAATCCATCATGCCAGCGCCAGTACGCTCGCGTAATTCTTTAACTAGGGCAGCAGTTACAGCCATTAGTATATCCTCAAATATGAAGTTTTATTTCGGGGTGCGGAATGACCGCTCTTCAAGAATATCAAGCCTTCACCTTAGTTTGATGAAGGCTTGATGACAGCTAATTACTCAGCTTCTACGAAATCGTCGTTTTCAGCTTGTGCAACGATGTTGCTTTCACGACCTTCAGTGATAGCAGTTGCAACAGCACCAGTGTAAAGCTGGATAGCGCGGATCGCGTCATCGTTACCTGGGATGATGAAGTCAACGCCATCAGGGTTTGAGTTAGTATCAACTACAGATACTACTGGAATACCTAGGTTGTTAGCTTCACGGATTGCAATGTGCTCGTGGTCAGCATCGATTACAAAGATAGCGTCAGGAAGACCGCCCATGTCTTTGATACCGCCAAGGCTCTTCTCAAGCTTTTCCATTTCACGCGTTTTCATTAGCGCTTCTTTTTTAGTCAGCTTCTCGAAAGTACCGTCTTGGCTTTGAGCTTCAAGGTCTTTAAGACGCTTGATTGATTGACGAACTGTTTTCCAGTTAGTCAACATACCACCTAACCAACGGTGATTTACGTAGAACTGATCGCTTTGAAGAGCTGATTCTTTAACTGCTTCGCTTGCAGCGCGCTTAGTACCTACAAAAAGGATTTTACCTTTGTTAGATGCAACGTTCTGTAAGAACTTAAGTGCATCGTTGAACATAGGAACAGTTTTTTCTAGGTTGATGATATGAACGCGGTTACGTGCACCGAAGATGAACGGCTTCATCTTAGGGTTCCAGTAACGTGCTTGGTGACCGAAGTGAACACCAGCTTGAAGCATATCGCGCATTGAAACGTTTGCCATTTTAATTTCCTCTAATATTTAGGGTTAGGCCTCCACATATCCCATAGCACCAACACGTAATATATAATTACCTGCACCCAAGTGTATGTGTCGATATGTGTGTGTGTTAATATAAAAAGTATGTTTGTCTTAACTACAAACTATCTTGAAAGATAAATTTGTAAAAAGACGGCGCGCTTTATACCATATTAAAGCGCCAGATTCAACGATACGACTAAAATTTGTGCGTTATTGCAAAGTAAAAAATTAACGATTGGAGCCTCAATGAGTGCAGTGATTAAAACCCCTGAAGAAATCGAAAAAATGCGTGTTGCCGGTCGCTTAGCGGCTGAAGTCTTAGAAATGATTGAACCTCATGTGAAGCCTGGGGTAACAACTGAAGAGCTAAACACCATTTGTCACAATTATATTGTCGACGTTCAAGATGCTGTGCCTGCACCTCTAAACTATCATGGTTTTCCAAAATCAATTTGTACTTCAGTAAACCATGTAATTTGTCACGGTATCCCAAATGAAAAGCCTCTAAAAGACGGCGATATCATCAATATCGATATTACCGTGATTAAAGATGGCTACCACGGCGACACATCAAAGATGTTCCACGTTGGTACACCTAGTATTCAAGGCAAGCGTTTAGCTCAGATCACACAAGAAAGCTTATACCTTGCAATTAAAATGGTTAAGCCGGGTGTGCGTTTAGGTGATATCGGTTCAGCGATTCAAAAATACGCAGAAGGCTTTAGCTACTCTATCGTGCGTGAATATTGTGGCCATGGTATTGGAGCTGAATTCCACGAAGAGCCACAAGTGATGCACTATGGTAAACCTGGCACAGGCGAAACCTTAAAAGCAGGCATGTGCTTAACGATTGAACCTATGGTGAATGCGGGTAAGCGTCAGTGTAAATTGCTAAAAGATGGTTGGACAGTTGTCACTAAAGACCGTAGCTTGTCAGCTCAGTGGGAGCATACGTTGCTTGTTACTGACAATGGTGTTGAAATTTTAACACTACGTAATGATGAGACGATAGACCGTGTAATAGAGCACAATTAAGATTTATTGTTCTAATGCTAAAAATGCCAACTTAATAAGTTGGCATTTTTTTGGATTTTATAAATCTAAGAAGCCTGTTCC
Organism: Pseudoalteromonas sp. NFXS53; assembly: GCF_056629255.1. Taxonomy (NCBI): domain Bacteria; kingdom Pseudomonadati; phylum Pseudomonadota; class Gammaproteobacteria; order Alteromonadales; family Pseudoalteromonadaceae; genus Pseudoalteromonas; species Pseudoalteromonas sp. NFXS53. The sequence continues at coordinate 403,326 of NZ_JBWVBR010000002.1, forward strand.
TTCACATTTTCCTGAGACTCGGATCCTTTTAAATTCACCGCCTTCAAAATAAACATAATAAAGCACTGATCTATCACAAATATAAGAACCACCACTTGGTAAAGCAATCGATTCACCAATAGGCGCAAGTGATGCAGAAATAAATGTTATTGAGGCAATTAAGCAAGTTTTAAATGTATTTTTCATGTCTTTTCCTTGTTGTTCATTAAAACCAAGTTTATAAAAACATATAACCCACACCTCATCAACACCAAATTAACAAATGAACCTAAAACAAATACATCGAACGTTCTTAAGAATTCAAGCCCGTTGAAGAACTAGACGTTTGACCTTGTTCTATGCTCCTTAGCTCGCAATTCACAGCAACTTAGTGTAAAACTTACAGAGCGCTCATCAATTCATTTGATAAAAAATCAGGGATTTTCCGTGGCATTACCCAATAAATTAAAAACGCTTCTTGATTCAGCTAGCACGCTCGACGATTTTAAAGATTGCTCCGCTTTTTTTTACAAGTGGCTCGGCAATGAATTTTCAAAGCAACCTGTAAAACACCTCATTCGCGCCCGAGCAGAATTTGTAGACTTAATGCTACAAAAGCTTTATATCATTACATGTTTAAACAAGCATGATGATATCGCACTAATTGCTGTTGGCGGGTATGGTCGGGGCGAATTACATCCTTATTCTGATATCGACTTTTTGGTTTTAGTTCAGGCTGAACCCAACGACCAATTAAAAGAGTCGCTTGGTCAGTTTGTTACCCATTTATGGGATCTGGGTTTAGAGATAGGTCACAGTGTTCGTACACACGAACAAGTTTTAGAACAAAAAAAACAAGACGTGCACTTCACCACCAGCTTACTTGAGTGCCGCTTAATTAGTGGTAACGAATTAGAATTTGAACGCCTAAAAAGTCACATCATTGAAACACCTATTTGGCGCTCAGAAGAGTTCTTTATCGCCAAAGTAGATGAGCAAAAAATTCGTCGTAAAAAGTGTCATGGTACGGCGTACAACCTTGAGCCCAATGTAAAAGAAAATCCGGGTGGTCTGCGCGATCTACAAACCATTTTTTGGGTGGCAAAAAAACATTTCCACGCTGAGACACTTAGAGAACTCATCAGCCATGGTTATCTAACCCATGAAGAGTATCAAGAGCTACTCGAGTGCATCGAAAACCTCTGGAATATTCGTTTTGCTCTTCACCTTGCTGCCGGCAGAAACGAAAACCGCTTATTGTTCGACTACCAACCTCATGCAGCAGAATTATTAGGCTTTGGCTCTGAGGGTAAGGCCTCTGTTGAGCGCATGATGAAGCGCCTATTTAGGATTATGAGCCGTGTTCGCGAAATGAACCAAATGCTTCTCTCTTATTTTGAGCAAAGTATTTTGGTTGACCGAGTTAATCATCAGCCTCAGCCTCTCGATAAAAACTTTGAGCGCGTGGGAAATCGCATTCAGGTTACCGATCCTTCTGTTTTCTTTAAGCGTGAGCATATTTTTGTGTTATTTGAGCATATTGCTGATAATCCTGAAATCACTGATATTGAGCCCAACACACTAAGAACCATGCGCCAAGTCCGCCGCCGTCTTCTAGGTGATTTACAAGATTACGCAGGATGTAGAGATGCTTTCTTACGCTTAATCAAACACCCAAATGGCATGGGCAGAGCCTTCACACTGATGCACAAGCACGGCATTATTGCAGCTTACTTACCGCAGTGGCGTAATATATTTGGGCAGATGCAGTTCGATCTATTCCACGCTTATACAGTAGATGAACATACTCACAAACTAATCAATAACATCTACAAGTATTTCGACAAGAACAAACAAAAAGACTTCCCTATTTGCTCTGAAATTGTCACCCGCATGGACAAGCCTGAGTTGCTTTACCTTGCTGGCATTTTCCATGATATTGCCAAAGGCCGTGGTGGCGACCACTCAGAGCTAGGCGCAGTTGATGCTAGTACCTTTTGTAAAGTGCATGGCTTTAGTAATTCAGAGGCGCGTTTAGTGGCTTGGCTGGTTGAAAACCATTTATTAATGTCGGTCACAGCACAACGAAAAGACATTAACGACCCTGATGTGATTGCAGAGTTTGCATCTCGCGTTAAAAATGAACGCCAACTAGATTATTTATATTGCTTAACCGTTGCAGACATTCGTGCAACCAACGACAACCTTTGGAATGATTGGAAAAACACCCTACTTCGTGAACTGTATTTACACACACAACGCGCTTTAAGAGCAGGTCTTGAAAACCCAATGGACATGCGTGACCAAATTCGCGATAAGAAGCAGCAAGCCAAACAGCGCCTTATTGAACTTGGTTTTGAAGAGAGCCAGATTGACTTTATTTGGTCTCGTTTTAAAGCGAACTATTTTACAGGTTTCACTGAGCAACAAATTTCATGGCAGTCTGAACACTTGCTAAAAGTGAAAGACTTAAACCGATTTAGTGTTATTGTCGGTGAAAAGCCACTTCATGGTGGTACTCAAGTGTTTGTTTATAGCCCGTATGAAGCGAGTTTATTCGCCAAGTTAGTGAGTGTTATCGGCTCTAAAAAAGCACAAGTTCAACACGCACAAGTCATGACGACTAAAGATGGCTTTGTGGTATTTAACTTTGTTATTTTAGAGCAAAGTGGTGATGCTGTATCAGTAAACCGTGCTCGTTCAATTCGCAAAGGCATTGAGTCACTACTCCAAGATCCGAAGAAAAAAATTAGGGTGAAGAAGAACCGCTCTCATCGCTTTAAAGACTTTAATATCAAACCTAAGGTGATTGTGCGTCCACATGCGCGGGAAAATCGCAACCTCATCGAAATTCAAGCCATCGATATTCCGGGACTTTTAACTAAAATAGCCGAAGTATTTCAGGCTAATTCACTGCATATTCATGCCGCACGTATTACAACGGTCGGCGAACGTGCAGAAGACTTTTTCGTTATTTCAAATAAAGATTATCAAGCCCTCGATGAAGAGCATAAAGTAACACTTCAACGAGACTTAATGAAAAAATTAAACGCAGAAACAAATTAGAGGAAACTATGTCAGATTTAAAAACCATCATTGAACAAGCATGGGAGCAACGTGATGGCATTACTCCTACACAAGTGAGCGACGAAGTAAAAGATGCAATCATTCAATCTCTTTCATTGCTAGATTCGGGTGCTGCGCGAGTTGCAGAAAAAATAAGTGGTGAATGGGTTGTGCATCAGTGGCTTAAAAAAGCGGTACTGCTGTCTTTCCGTATTCGTGATAACCAACCAATGAACGATGGCGTAAACCAGTTTTATGACAAGGTGCCACTTAAATTTTCTGACTACACGCCAGAGCAATTTCAACAAGGCGGTATGCGCGTAGTACCAAACGCTGTAGCACGTCAGGGCAGCTTTGTAGGTAAGAACGTGGTACTTATGCCTTCTTACGTAAACATTGGTGCTTACGTTGATGAAGGCACTATGGTTGATACATGGGCAACGGTTGGTTCATGTGCACAGATTGGTAAAAACGTGCACCTGTCTGGTGGCGTGGGCATTGGTGGTGTACTAGAGCCATTGCAAGCAAACCCAACTATCATCGAAGATAACTGTTTTATCGGTGCACGATCTGAAATCGTTGAAGGCGTCATTGTTGAAGAAGGCGCGGTTATTTCAATGGGCGTATACATTTCTCAGAGTACGCGTATTTATGACCGTGAAACGGGCGAGATCCACTATGGTCGCGTACCAGCAGGTGCGGTAGTTGTACCAGGTTCATTACCTAGCAAAGATGGCTCACACAGCCTATACGCAGCGATCATCGTGAAGAAAGTTGACCAGCAAACTCGTGAAAAAGTAGGTATTAACGCACTACTTCGCTCTGTAGATGAGTAGTCAATAAAGAATTTAAAAGTCCGCAAATCAATGACGATTTGCGGCCTTTTTTATGCTTAATGCTCGCAACTTAAACCTTGAAGATCATAGTGCTTAAACTGTCTTTGGTTGTCTGCTGTAAAGCTGATGGTGAGTTGCTCTAACGGCTCATAACTTTCAATGGCTAATGCTTTACCAAGCCAAGGCTCTTTTATAACAGATAACAACTCATAAAACCCAAATCCCTTGTCGCACATAATGTTAATATCGTGGAATGCAGTCAGTAGCTTACCCGGTGCTTGGCTTTGAATGCTGATATTAGCTTGCTCAAGGTAATTATCGGCCTTGGTGCCATTAAACACATAATAAACCGTTGTGATACTCAGCATAATCACTTGTACAGAGGCAACAAACATTAATGGTAGTACTGCTAGTTTCACCTTGCTGCTCACTTCATTATGTTTCACAAAGTAAATAAGCAACCAACAACCGGCAATGACCATAGCCAACTTCAGCGGCACTAAAAACACGCTGAAGTAGTACATGAGCTTTTCACTGCCCCACTTTAAGCCAAATGCATTTTCAAACCAGCTACTTTCAATTGCTGGCAGCACAATTAAAATACTGCTGAGTAATAATACCCATTTAAATTGTTGTAATCTCGACATATTAAAGTGTTTTCTGCCACTCTGTTAACCAGGCTTCAACCACTTCCCATGGTTCAAAATACTCACACGCATCGACGTCTAAACGCGGTGCAGTTTGTTGTGCATTCAATTCTTGTAATAAGGCATCGACTTGCTTGCCCGCGCCACAATAGGTGTCACCGTAGCTTGAGTCTCCCAAAGCGATCACCCCCGCTTTTTTACCTGTTAACATCGGCGACTGATTTCGCAACTGCATAATCAATGGCTCAATGTTATCAGGCAGGTCGCCAGAGCCTGTGGTCGAGGTAATAAACAGAGCCACTTCAGCGGCTTTTACATCATCGATGCTTGCGCTTTCAAACAAGCTCACTTGATGCGACGATGACAAAGCCGTTTGCACCTGCTCAGCCAAATTCTGTGCATTGCCATACACACTGCCTACAAAAATTGAAATTGATGCCATTATTGATAATCCTGTTCGCTGCTGGGCCACCCCAACTGCGCACAGATATTTAGCATCTCTTCGCCTAGGTTAGCCCGAATGGTAATTTCTTGTTTTGTATAAGGATGAACAAACTTTAACCGAGTTGCAAATAACATTAAGCGCTGCAAGCCAAAGTGCTCATAAAAAAAGTGATTATGCTTATTATCACCATGGTTCACATCACCCAAAATAGGGTGTGCTAAATGCTTTAAATGACGGCGAATTTGATGCTTGCGGCCGGTTTTAGGAAAGCATTCCACCAGCGAATAGCGAATACTCGGGAACTTACCAAAAGGAATAGGCAAACTTGCCTGATGCAAACAGTTAAATTCTGTTTGCGCTTCTTGCGGCGCTTTATCTTGATCGGCAAATTTGTCAGCGATTTTATCTAAGTGCTCTTTTAAAGGCCTGTCTAGATAAACATGCTCTGGCGCAAAACCTCGCACCAGTGCCAAATAACGTTTTTCTATTTTGCCCTCAATGAATACTTGGTTCATATCTCTGGCTGCTTCTGAGCTCAGTGCAAACAACAAAATACCACTGGTAGGACGGTCTAAACGATGCACCGGAAATACGTGCTGACCGAGCTGATCACGCAACATTTGCATGGCAAATTGGGTTTCGCGTTTATCTAAAAATGAACGATGCACCAATAAGCCAGAAGGCTTATTAATCGCCACATAGTTTTCGTCTTGATAGACAATCTCAAGCATGATCTTTCTCTTTTAATTCTGTTGTAAGCTTTCGTCTAACTTGGTCAGTAGACTTAAAATCTGCGGATATTGCGGGTGAGTGGCAAAGCTCATTTCAGCCATGGGCGCAATCGACATATTGGCAGGTAGCGCCATGCCTTGCTCTATCATCAGGGTCATTTTAGGAATAAACACAAACTGCAACCACTGCTCAAATGTCATCACATCACAACAAAATGGTGCGGTAGAATTTAGCTTTTCAGCCTCAATGCTTTCACTTTGCCAAAGCTTGGCGATGCGTAATACCGCTTCGAGCTCTTTCAATAAGGTATAAACTGCTTGGTATTGGGCGTGACTCATCAAACCGACTCTTTGTAGACTATTTAAAACCCGCGAATTATAGCCCAGCTAACTTCTTTACAGTAGCTTTACGGCTTCGCTTATCAAGTGCCGAGAAAATACGTATAATTCGGCTAATTTAAAATTTGCATGAGCGAACTATGACTGCGCATATTTCTACTTTAGGTGATCTTCTAAACACAGCTGGCACACAGTGGCGTGTTTACGACATGGGTCGAAAAATCACTAAAATTGATAAAGCCCTATTCAATCAACTTGAAAATGGTCAGGTACCTTACCCTTACCCGCTTGCTGGTCATGCCCTAATAGCCATTCAATTTTGGGATAACCAAGCCACCGCTGATCCGTATGTGTGGTTTTTAAAAATGCCCCTTGACGAGCAAAGTAAGTTAGTGCTTGCAAGCCGTGACCACTTTGCAAATATGGTACTTGAAGCATTAGGCACTGAGTTAACGGGCGAGCAAGCCGATGGCAAGCTAGACAATAACCCGTATGTGTTTACACCGAATGCCAATAAACTTGCCGCGTTCAATGCACTATTAAAAACTGAATTAAAGCGCCCTGCTTCTCAGTATTATGAATTTACCGAACAGTTTTTTGCTGGCAACTTAACTGACGATGCGTGGCAAAGTATTGCAGTACAAGGCTTAGCTGACTTTGCCTTTAGACTCGACCACGGCCAGAACAGCGCAAACCTCGCTAAAGCGTGGACAAACTTACCGCAAGAAGTTCAACAACCTTTAAGTGCGATGCTAGAACATGTTGAAATTAATACACAACTTGCTGAATTATTCTTTGCGCAATGCGAACTGGCAATCGCAGAAAATAATTTAAATTTATTAATTAACAACATGCGTGCGCTTTCTGGTAGCAAAGCACAAGGGTTAAAGTCTCAGTTAGTCGAGCAAGCACTAACAAGCGAGCTCGGCAATCAACCAGACGTGTTACTGACTCTAGCGGGGCGTTATTGGTTATGCTTTGAAAAACCAGAAGCTCTATTCAAACTGCTTGATGCCGCTGCTAACAATGAGCAAATGCCTGAGTTATTCCCAAGTATTTTTGCGGACTTAGTTGCAATTCCGTCACTTCGCCCACACGTACTAGGTATTCTTCGAGCAGAAAATCGCAGCGACACACTATCTCGTGCGATAGGTAGGTTATTCTCTTAATGGCAACTCTCTGGCTTTTTATTGTTATCGGCAGTGTTATCGGCTTTTTTTGGTATAGCCGTAAAATCGCAGAAGCCGCAAACGAACATGCACAAAGACAAACAAAGCAATTGCAAGTGCAGTTGCTCAGTGTCGCCTGTAAAAAAGTGCTACCCGGCATTTTAAAAAGTGGTCGTTTAGGTATAAAAAGTCAGTTTTTGTTTGAATTTAGCTCGGACGGCGAGAGCTTATATCAAGGTTATCTCTATCTTGAAAATGAGAAGCTAGTGCAAGCTGATATTCCACCGCATCGCTTGGGCTAAAAAAGATAGGTTCCAGAAAAAACTAAGGCGCAACATAAGTCGCGCCTAAAGTTGACAATATCCATGATAGCTTCCAAAGCATATATCCTGTTTTATCATCCGCTGAATGGTCGTCTTCCATCGACAACCAAAAATCCATTTAAAGTCCTATACACGTCCTGTGTTCCTAATATCCTAAATCCACTTCGCAAAACCCTATGCGCTCCTAGTGCACCCTGTACTCCATCCTCATCCTAGGTGTTGTCCTAACACCTGTAACCATCCTGGTTTCCGCTTCACCCTTCTTTGGGCTGTCCTCACACTCCTGTGTGTATCCTATTCCTGTGTGCAACTCCGTTACACCTCATCCTGAGTATCCTGTTGAGCTTCTTGCCCTAGCACCTATCCATAACCTTGTGCTTATTCCGTTTTTCCTATCCCTTTGCCTTCCTGACATGATTAAGTTTACGGTAATTTGCCGATTGCTAAAGCGACTTACAGCAATTTATTTAATGTCATATTATTTTAAAAATAAGATATTTGTTATTTTTCATTAAGTTAAAAACAAATCACAGCCAAAGCGAAGTGTTTAAAACACCAAAGCCCACAACCATGTGGGAAATATCTCACAGCTAATTTTCCGATCTGTCAGGTTCAAACCTATACACAAAACCAACAGGCTGCACCCCTTCCCCTTCTATCGAGCCTGAAAATAAGTAATTGATGAGTAATGTCAGCGCATGGCGGGATTTTTGTTCCCGACAAATCCCAAGTACCTAAATCCATTTAGGCAATGCGCTGCAAGGCTGATTAAGTCCATGGATGGACTATTCAGCCGTTTACGTTCACATCAATTGCGTATTTGAAGAAACTGCGAGATAGAGGGGCGCCGTGGGGTGACGAGTGACCGAAACGAAGTTTCGCAGCGCGAGGAAGTGGAGACATGGATGCCGACAGGCAAAGGCTTCAAGGATGAGTTTCTGCTTAGTATAAAATTGAAATGCTTAGCCGCCCTTTGGTTGCCGTCGCCAACGCGACAAATAGTAAAATTGAAGGCAGCCTTTAAACCTGTCGCGCTAAAGCACGACCTACAAAATGAGATCTTCAAAATAATGGCAAGAATGCCGACAGGCAAAGGCTTCAGGGATGAGTTTCTGCTCAGTATAAATTGAAATGCTAGCCGCTCTTTGATTGCCGTCGCCAACTCGACAAAGAGTAAAATTGAAGGCAGCCTTTAAACCTGTCGCGCTAAAGCACGACCTACAAAATGAGCTCTTCAAAATAGTGGCAAGAATGCCGACAGGCAAAGGCTTCAGGGATGAGTTTCTGCTCAGTATAAAATTGAAATGCTAGCCGCCCTTTGGTCGCTGTCGCCAACGCGACAAAAAGTTAAATTGAAGGCCTGCATCAAAAAAGCGACATTAAAAGCGCGATATAAAATCGCGCCTACAACAGTACCTGCATTAAATGTAGGCCGAGGCTTTAGCCCGACAAAGCACAAAGCAAAAACTCAAAATGTCGCCATAAATGACGACCTACAAAAGCGGTTAAAATCGCTCATTTCACCTTGCGCAAAAGTAACCTTGCTTCGCAACGTATATTTTGCACATTGCAGCCCTGTGCACTAAACCAACAGGCAACACCTTTTCCCTTTTATCACACCCTGAAAAGAATTAATTGATGAGCAATGTCAGCGCATGGATGCGCAGCAAGGCTGATTTAGTCCATGGATGGACTATTCAGCCGTTTACGTTCACATCAATTGCGTATTTGAAGAAATAGCGAGATAGAGGGGCGCCGTGGGGTGACGAGTGACCGAAACGAAGTTTCGCAGCGCGAGGAAGTGGAGGCATGGATGCCGACAGGCAAAAGCTTCAAGGATGAGTTTCTGCTTAGTATAAAATTGAAATGCTTAGCCTCCCTTTGGTTGCCGTCGCCAACGCGACAAAGAGTGAAATTGAAGACCAACTTCAACATGTCGCCATAAATGACGACCTACAAAAGCGGTTAAAATTGCTCATTTCACCTTGCGCAAAAGTAACCTTGCTCCGCAACGTGTATTTTGCACGAAAAGTCATTTGAAGTGAGAAACCCGACATAAAGTCGGTGCAGCTGAAAAAAACCAAACGCCAGAAAGAACTAAGGCGCAACATAAGTCGCGCCTAAAGTTGACAACATCCATGAGAGCTTCCAAAGCCTAAATCCTGTTTTATCTTCCGCTGAATGGCCGTCTTCCATCGACAACCATAATTCCTTTTAAAATCCTATACACGTCCTGTGTTCCTAATATCCTAAATCCGCTTCGCAAAACCCTATGCGCTCCTAGTACACCCTGTACTCCATCCTCATCCTAAGTGTTGTCCTAACACCTGTAACCTTCCTAGTTTCCGCTTCACCCGTCTTTGGGCTGTCCTCACACTCCTGTGTGTTTCCTATTCCTGTGTGCAACTCCGTTACACCTCATCCTGAGTATCCTGTTGAGCTTCTTGCCCTAGCACTTAATCCATAACCATGTGCTTATTCCGTTTTTCCTATCCCTTTGCCTTCCTGACATGATTAAGTTTACGGTAATTTGCCGATTGCTAAAGCGACTTACAGCAATTTATTTAATGTCATATTATTTTAAAAATAAGATCTTTGTTATTTTTCATATACTTAAAAATAAATCACAGTCAAAGCGAAGTGTTTAAAACACCAAAGCCCACAACCATGTGGGAAATGTCTCACAGCTAATTTTCCGATCCGTCCGTATTTAATTTTTTATACATCAGCTCACCCGACACTTCGCCGAAGGTCATTTGCTCAATCACCTCATATTGGTGCTTTAAGAAAAAGGCTTTTTGCGCTGTTTGCGTAATGAATACCGCCACGCCTGTGATCTCTTCTTCGGCTAGATGAAGTTGTTCAACGCCATTCAATAAATAATGACCAAGACCTTGCCCCTGCGCATTCGGGTGAATGGCAATTAATGACAAATAAAAGCATTCGCCATATTGCTCTAAGGCCGCTCTTATCGCTTGCTCTTTAGCGACCAATTGCTTGGTTTGAACATACCCTGCGCTGAGCATGAGTTTTAAACGCCAATGCCAAAAACGCTGCGCCGACAAAGGTCCATTGGTCGCGATTGCACACGCAACGCCAACTAGTTGTTTGTCTATAAACGCGCCTAACATAGCTTGACCACTTTGCGAAAAAGTCTGTAGTTCTTCGCGAATAAGTGCGCGTAACTTTTTCGCAAAGTCATCATCAGACTCTGCACTCAACACTTGCTTTAATAACTCATCACTTTGATAAGCTTGAAACAGCAGGCTTGCTGCAATGTTTATTTCTTCCGGCTCCAAATACTTTAGGCTCAGTTGATCTGCTTCTACTATTTTCATTATTGTTCCTGTTACCTAATTTTTACTAGAAAACTTAGTCAACTATAGTTACTGAGTGTTTTTTAAGCAAAAAGACAAGTTAATGCCATCAGTACAATCTAGTCTCTTGGTATTTACATAGGCATTGAGAGAACAAACCGATCACTGTGAATTATGTAAAACAAATCGTTTAGGATGGTTACGAGCTCAGCTATGCGCTTTAAAGATTTATGCTAGAATGCGTTTTATTTTGTTGAGTAAAACGCATGCATCCCGCTGTTCATTCTGCTATTGCAGCCTTAGTCGCTGAAAACAAAACACCCACTGTTGCTTTAACTAAATCTAAATTATCAGAGCCAGTGCCTATGCCTTTGGTTATTGCTGGGTTGACCGCCTACAAAAATGATCCAAATTGCATCAACACTCAGCCTGCAGCAGCCCCAAAAGCCAAGGCTACAGAGCAAAGCCAGCTTGACCGCATTGAACAAAAACTTGACCGCTTACTCGCGCTATTAGAAAAAGATAACTAATTATGTTCGTTGTAGATTTAACTTTTGATTGTTACCAAGACACCACCCTAGATGATGCTGAGCGCGCCATTAATCGCGTGGTCAATGCACTACGTTTTAACGGACAGATCATCGGGGATGAGTTTCCGACCGTATTAAAAGACGGCTACTTTATTACCCGTGTTATGTGCCCGCTTGAAGATGCGCTACACCCACTTAATCACAGCCCGTTTGTAAAAAAGGCCATTGAGCTTTTACAAGATGCTGGCTTGTTGGCACCGAAAGTAAAGGTGATCGGTCAGGATATTCATGCCAATGGCGCCGACCTGTGTGACGCTCCGTCTTCTTATATTTTATATACCACTTATGTGCATACATGTAGCCCGCTGTATTGCGGCGATGACTTTCAGCCTGTGCCACTTTATAAAATTCCTGCGATTGCCAATGGCGATTACAAGGCCTTAATTAAGTGGCAAGAGGATTGGCAAGCATGCGACCAAATCCAGATCAACGGTGCCACGCGCTGTGAGTTTGCGGCGTTAGAAGAGATTTCTAGCACAGAAAGCGATTTGTTCCGTCGCGGTATGGACTTGTCTAAACGTATTCGTTATCTCACTAAGAAGCCGGTATATTACTATTTATATCGCGTAGGTGGTGAAAGCTTAGAAGCAGAAAAAGCGCGTAAATGCCCAAGCTGTGGCGGTGATTGGAAGTTAGACGAGCCATGGTTTGGCTTATTTGATTTTCGCTGTGACAGCTGTGAGCTGGTGTCGAATATCTCTTGGGATTTTCAGTGATCACTCACTAAAAGTAAAAAGCGCTCAGTGATTGAAACGAGCGCTTTTTTTAATAATTAAGGTATGAGTATTAAAACTCAACTGTTTGCAAAAATGCTTCTAAGCTATCAGCCAGAACATGGTGTGGTCTTTTTCCGACATACTCTAACCAGACTTTGCCAGTCTCAAGTTCAACGGTAATCAACAAGTCATCTTGCTCGGTTAACCCAATAAACACCGTATCTGCATGTTTAAGCTTACGCTTCATCAATACATGACCTGTGATGTTTTGCTGTAAACGCACAAAGTCATCTTCATTCCACGCTTGCAATAACTCGATTTGATGACCTTCGACGTTGCCAATGATATTGCCTGCATAAAAGCTGCTGTAGAACTCATTCAAAGCATCGGGAAAACTGCACTCTAACGCATTTGCTAAATCATTTAGGCTATTTTTTGCAGGCTGCGGCACAGCTTGCCACTGAATTTGTTGCTCGCTGAGCACTTCTCCAACCTCACAAGGGCTTGGCCAGTCAGCATCGTGATACATGCACGGTAAAGTGCCATGTTGTTGCTGATAGTGAGATTGAAACTTATCGTGAAGCTCTGATAAAAGCGGCTTAATTGTCATACTGTTAACCTGTGTGCGATACGCTATAATACGCGCCATTGTAACCACTATTGGTGAAACATGACAGATTACAACAATGCACCTGAGCTGAAAGAGTCAGTGTTAGGTAAAACGACCGAGTATGCGTCGCAATACGATGCAAGTTTATTATTCCCAATTGCAAGAAAGCTGAACCGTGACCAAATTGCGGTAGATGAGCAAAACTTGCCATTTAAAGGGGAAGATACTTGGACTGGCTATGAGCTATCTTGGCTGAATAGCAAAGGTAAACCACAAGTGGCGGTGGCGACGTTTGTGTTCCCATGCCAAAGCTCGCATATTATTGAGTCTAAGTCATTCAAGCTGTATTTAAATAGTTTTAACCAAACTAAGTTTGTCAGCTTTGACGAAGTACAAACTATTTTAACCAATGATTTAAGCAAAGCAGCACAGACTGACGTCAAAGTGACGTTATTCAAAGCTGAAGACTATGCCTGTATCCCATTCACCGCCATGCCAGGCGAGTGTATTGATGAGCTTGATATCGAAGTTGATACCTACAGCCCGCAAGAAGGTTTAATCGTGGTGAAAGATGGCAATGAAGTGACTGAAACACTACATAGCCACTTACTTAAATCGAACTGCTTAATTACGTCTCAGCCAGACTGGGCAAGTATTGTGATAAGTTACACGGGCAAGCCTGTGTGCAAAGAGTCACTGCTTAAATATTTTATTTCGTTTAGAGATCACAATGAGTTTCATGAGCAGTGTGTTGAGCGAATTTACTGTGACTTGATGCGTGAATTAAAGCCGAGCAAGTTAGAGGTATATGCACGCTACACAAGACGCGGTGGATTAGACATTAACCCTTACCGCAGCAGTGAAAGCGATAAGACGGCTTATAACATTCGTACAAACCGTCAGTAAACATTTGCTTTTAATTCAGGCGTTTGGTCGGGATAGATACCGAACAAACGTCTGTATGATTTGGCTTATCGATAAACCACTCGCTTGGGCGGTTTTTACGAGATTCAATCAACTCTTTAAAATCTTCTGAGCTGGTATCAAATACCGTAAAAGCACTGTTATCTTCACCCGCAATATCACTTAACACACGCACTTGGCTGATTGGGTTAAACGGCTGCCCTTCTACAGGTGTACGTAATAAACGCTGTGCATGCTCCATACCTTCAAGCACTCGACCAAATACCGTGGTGTTTTTATCAAGATAACGCTGTGGCGCTAGCGTGATATAAAACTCTGTACCGCCGCTGTCGATTTCATTACCGCGCGCCATCGCGAATGTGCCCGTACAGTGGGTCATCCAAGTCTTTTTGCCATCGCTGTTTTGCGCTACTGCAAAGCCATTCAAAAAACCAGTTTTATCCGCGTAGCCGTCAACCGAATTAATTGGGATGATCTCAAGTGGGTTTTCAGTGGTTAAGAACATCTCGCCCGCAATGCCTTTACTGCCTTGCGTTGGCTGTTTTTCACCGCTCTGATCGCCACCTTGTGCCACAAAGCTTTCAACAAAACGGTACACGTTTAAGCCATCATAAAAGCCTTCGCGCGCGAGTTTTTTAATATTATCGACATGCCCCGGTGCAAGCTGTGGGTTAAGCTGCACATAAACGCGGCCTGTTGGTAAATCAATTCTTAATACATCGTCGTTGTTTACTTGCTGCCATACATCGGCTGACGCTGAGCTAATAATGGTACTTGGTGAGCGAACTTCAGGTTTGTTTGGTGCTGATTCAGTATTTTGCGTGCTGCTGCAACCAGCGAGCAATACACAAGCTGTTAGGCCAAAAGCGCGTAAAAGCATTTGTTTATTTTCCTTGATTATTGTTATACCAGTATTTTTTTGTATGAATGGGTGCACTGGCAGGGAGTAAAGTATTTACGAGGGTAATTTTTTGTCGTTTATCTAATGCTAATTCAGCTAACTCGCTTTCGAAGTGGCGATTAAATAAAGTATCAAATGAACCGTCTTCAATGGCTTTATCTAAGCCTGACTTGAGCTTTTGATACAAAGCTTTGTTATGTTTATTTACGAAAAAATAAACTGCTGAAGGATAATAATATACATGAGCCGGATCGATTGCTAAGCCTGTCATATCAGTAATATCATTGGCATATAAGGCATCGATAGGCAATACATCAATACGTGAGGCTTCGAGTAATTCATAGCCCGCATTTTCTTGGGAATACTCTAAAACATTAAAGTCATTGTCTTTGAAAATGACGGTATCAGGCCAGTCAGTTCGAAGACCGTACCTTAAACCTCGTAGCTCACCATCCGTTTTTAGTTTTGCAAAATAATCAACACGTGATTTTTTTACCACGCCCAAACGGTAACCTAGCACCCCTTTTACAATTGGCACTCTCACAGCTAACGCTTGTTTTTCTCTCTCATCAGAGGTGACAGACCAGAATACGTCAATGCCATTTTTGTCACCTAGCAAACGGATCGCGCGATTTTGAGTTGGAATATTTTCAACAAAATCTAGCGTATGCACTTCTCTTTGATAGCTTAGGGTATGGTTCAACAGTTCAATGACATAAGGATCAGCCCCAGAAGTAATACGCACTGTCTGTTCCGCACAAGCTGAGAAACAAAAACAGGCATTTAAACAGAGGGCAATAATCCAAGACTTCATTCAGGATCCCAATCAAATTGATATAGCAGGTCTATACTATCGTATAAACCACTTGTTGCTTCAATATATAATTTTGTAAACACCCTGTAACGAATGGCAATTTCATTCATGGCTTCGAACACCCCTACGCGATAACTTACTTGCACGCTTGGGGTAATGTAGCCAGATAATTCAACTTGCGTGTCATCACCACTGCCTTTCGCGCTAACGCTGACATCTTCAATGCCGATTTTTTTACCTGCTTTATTAATAAAGCTTTCACTAAAATTAATACTTTGCGCGAGCAGCATTTGAGATAATAAGGCATTGTTATTATTCTCACTTTTATCAAGTGGTTGTCCGTTTAATAAATACGATAACGCATGGGCTTGATCCATGGCTGGTTGTGAGAATATGTTAAGACTTGGGTTACTCGCGCTGCCCGTTAATTCAATACCCGCAATAACATCATCGGCGGTTACTTCAGGGTTACGTATTGCTTTTACATTCAAATAAGGTCGCGATAACGGCCCATTAAAGCCAATTTGGCCTTGTTGAATGAGTAAGTCTTGACCTAGCGCTTGATAAACCCCTTCTCGCAGGCCAAATTCACCACTGGCTAGTAATGGTGTGTCTGGGGTTTTATCTAGACTTATCTGGCCAAATACATAGCTATCTAAGCCGAAAGCATACACTCTAAAATCGTCTTTAAGCGCGACATCTAAATCAAGAGTATAGGAAAACGGAAGACTGCCCTGCGCTTGAACTTGTGCATCAACTATAACCTGATCATCAGAAACCGTAGTCACTTGTTCAGGCAGTTGCGAAATTTTAATGCGACCTTGAGGAATATCGACACGCCCCGTGAGCGACAGGTGTTCATCTTTAAGCTTTAAAGACAAGTCTGGAGAGATGGCGAAGCTCATATCTTGTTGCGGGTTGACTCTTATCTGCTCGCCATACACAGATACGTTAGCGCTTAATTGCTGTTGCCAATCAAGCACACCATCAAGATTCAGTACCCCATTTTCACTGGTATTTAATGCACCATTTAAACTGGCAGTTTGGCCATTCAAATCGAGTTTCAGAGAAGAGTCGACAAAACTGACTGGCAGCGCTGACTGTTCTATACCAAATGAAGATAAGTTTATCTCACCCACGACATTGGGTTGTTTTATATCTCCCGATAAAGCCAGTTTTGAAGATAGCTGCCCGTCTATATTAATTGGTTGCGGTAAAAAGCGATTTGCCAATTCGCCAATCGGCTTTAAAGTCAGTGCATGCAGTTCAACTTTGGCAGTTGGTGAATGCAATTGATTGTCTTGCACTTGTGCAGCCACTTCACCAGATACGTCACCTAATAATGACGAGGCAAGTTGCCAGCGACCTAAAATAGCTTGGCTGTCTCCACTAAGGTTAATCTCGATTTGTTCTATTGGAACTATTGCCTCATCATTAGCATCAGTATTGGCTTCGGTATTAGCTTCGGAGTGCGCAACAGCAACGTTTTGCAAACTCGCTTTTGCAGTGACTGCACTGAGCTTTTTATCGCGCCATGACAATACTGAGTTCACACTGGTTTTACCTGCAAGCCTAAGTTGCTCTGGTAAAAAGGTTTGTAGCGAAGCTAAATCAAAGCCTTGGATGTTCATATCGAACTGCCCTTGCTTGCCTTTTTGCTCGGCTTGCAAACACCAAGGTGACTGATTTAGCTCACCGCATAATTTACCGGTTTGCCATTGTAGCGCACTGGTATATTTCAGCTTCGAATGATGCTTTAAACTTGTCTCAAATTGCTTATAAATAATTTGCCCTGATGCGATTTCGCCCTGCCAGGTTTGTGCGTTTAAACCACCAAGAATATCTAGCTCTGCGGTTACGTCTCCGCGACTTGATAACTGAGCGCGATGTGCTGTTTGATCGCCTGTGAGGCGCAACTCGATATGATTAAGTTGATGTTCTGGAACTACGAGTTGCTCAACGGATAAAAAGGTCTTTGTTTGCCAGTTATTGGCCAAATCAACGCTGGCATCGAGCTTGCCCCCTTTGAGGCTAATGTCGTTATTCTCGAACGTTGAAATCGTTGAGTTAAAGCTGATTTTAGGTTGATGATGATCGCCTTTAATCTGCAACTCGCCTTGCGCATCAACATCAAAAGGCAGTAGCGCTTTCGTTTTTTGTGAACGGCTGTTGTGTGAAAAGTTGTTATGTGCAATAGCAAAACGCCCATTTAAATCTAGTTCTTGTTGCAGTAAGCCCGACAACTGCAAATTGCTCGAACCGAGTTGCATTTTCAGCTTATCGACTTGACCAAACAGCTGCTCGTTCAGTCTAAAACTGGCATCGAGTGCTAAAGGAAGGTCTGAAAGTTTGCCATCGACATCCACATCTGGAATATCAATTTGCCATCCCTCGGTTTGCTGTTTAGCCAGCACACTCATTGCGCCGTTTAACACTGACTGCTGGTCGATAAAAAATAGCGGTAACGCGTCCATCACTAAGCGTAATTGCGCATCAACGCCCTCGGCCCACGCCAGCTTGCCGGTCAAATTGGCGCTGCCTTCTGACGCGTTCAAACGACCAGCAAATTCTGAAATTGCCGTTAAACTGCCCTTTCCCGACACTTTTGCACTGAGCTCTGTAAGCTCTTTTTGTTCGGCAATGACATCAAGCTTCAACTGATAATCATCGGCATTACCTTTAAGCTCAACTCGAGCCTGTTCCATCAAGGCATCGTAGTCTTGTCCGCGAATTTTGTACGAAAAAGGAAGATTGTAGACCTGCGCCGATACATCAAACGGCCAGTTTGTTTGGTTAAGATTTAGATTACCTAACACGGCAGCCTGATGTTGACCTTCGGCCTTTAAATCAATATTTAAATCTGAAAAGTTGCCACTTAAATGTAATCTTAAGAGTTCTTCCTCTGTTGTCAGCGTAGTTATTGATTTAATTGACGCTAACGGCTGCTTGATTGCTTCGGCTCTCAGCTCACCAAAACTGCGTAATACGAACTGCTGATATTCTAAGTATAAATTTTGCCACTCAAGTTGTTGAGAGGTAATGTTTGCCGCGACATTAAAATGTTTAATGTGTTGCGAGCCAGTTGGCGTTTCGTACTCAAAAGACCCGAGAGCCAGTTGTGATACTCGAACATCAAGACCGTCTGGCAAAATGATAGCAGGTATTGCCGCTAGCTCTGTAAGTGCTTGGCTTTGCGCTTCTTTTTCTCTTTTATCAGTAATATGAATGTGCTTTATTGAGGTATCATGCAACCTTGCTGCAGCGTCGATTAATTGAGCTGATGATTTTATGTCCGATATTTGAACTCTCAAATCGCCTTGCTGAAACTTGATATTAGCCACATTTAACTTAGCGATGGCGACATTCAAAGGTAATACAAAGCCTGTTTCTGGCTCTTCGCTTTGTTCTATTTTTGTTTCTGCTTGAGTTTCTGTTGCGATTTCTTCAGTGGCTTTATCTGTAGGCGAGTTAGCAAGTTTTATATCGACGCTGTCTGCGATTATTTCTACACACACCGTGGCACAAGTAAACCAATTAAGTTGCGGCCTAAAATTGCTCAGCGATAAATTAAGCCCCTCGCTGCGCCAAGTGACATCGAGTCTTTCACCTGCAAATAAACGGCCTTGCTCAAGTTTAATATTTAAGCCATCAACCGACTTATTCAAAACCCATAAAAGGCTTTGATGACCTACGCTGGTAAATACTAAGCAAAATAGAAAAACCAGCGTGCCTAAACCAATATTTAGAATTCTTTTTGTTATAGGGTGTAAGCGCATTAAATCTCCGGCCCAATAATAATACTTAGACGTGTGCTTTTACTTTCTTTACTGAGCCCCCAGGCGTGATCTAATCGAATAGGCCCAACAGGCGTAATATAACGAATACCGAAACCCGCACCGACGGCCCATGATTCTGAAAAGTCATTGGTTGCCGTGCCCGAATCAACAAATAAAGCCAGTCGCCAATTTGGCATAAATTGATAGTTATATTCTATCGAAGCCGTTGCAAGGTATTTACCACCGACAATTTTGCCCGCTTCATGAGGCGCGACTGATTGATAGGCAAAGCCGCGAATACTCTGATCACCCCCAGCAAAAAATCGTAAGTTAAATGGCACTTCGTTAATGTCGTCAGTGACAATGACACCCGCATCTAGCCTTGCAATAAACCAATGCTTAAGTGCAAATTTTCTTAGCCATGCTTGCTCCCACTGTGCTTTAAACAAAGTCGTAGAAGAAATTAAATCATCGCTAGCAAACTCTAACGAGATCAAGGTTTGTTGCCCCCAAGAAGGCGTGACACCACCTATCGCTTGCTTTTTTGCATAGCTAATACCTGGAATTAACATCTCTGTTTTATCGGTTTCGCCATCTTGTGTTGTGGTTTCATGTTCTCTCTTTAAGAAAGCGGTGCGTACCCAATTACTGCTCGTTAACCATTGTCGTTGCAGTTGTAAATTCCAGATTTTACTGTCAACTCCATCAGTTAACTCATCTTCAAGCGCATAACCGGTTGTCACTCGCCATAAATCATCATTTGGGTTACTCACAGGAATGCTATAACTGCCTGTTACACGCTGTTGTTTTTCAGCAATAAATAAATTGCCATCAAAAAAGTGCCCATCTTCAGTGATCCAAGGCTTTGACCATTTAAATCGTGCTTTTGCCCCTATCTCGGTACTAAAACCGCCCCCCACTTCAAACGCATTGGCGGGCTTATCGACCACCTCAATGCGAATAGGCACTAGATTATTCTTGCGATTTTGTAACTGTGGATACACTTTAATGGCGCTGAAATATGGTGTCTTATTGAGTGCTAGGTTATATTCAGACAGTAAAGTTTCATCGTATAAGGTGCTTTCATCAAATGGTGCGAGTGATTGAATATATTTTTTCGCCAGACTTTGCCTGCTCACTTCAACTTTGCCGAAACGATAACGATTGCCCGAGTCTAGTTTTAGCTTAGCTACTGCAAAGTTTTTTTGTTTATAAATTTCTAGGCGATGACTAAGCCATTTAAAATCAAAATACCCTTTCGAGATCAGACTTGATTCAAGCACACTTTTTGTTTGCTCATAATTGTCATGATTTACGATGTCATTTGCTTTTATAGGAATGCCAGATAACACTTTTTGCAAAAATGTGTCTTTATTGGCCTCGCCTTTTATTTCAATTTGAATCGATTTCCAACGAATAGGTTCGCCAATCTCTGCCTCTATTTTGAGGGTACTGCTTTGCCCTACACGTGATAAGGAGATATTTGCATGATAATAGCCAAGCGCCTGTAAAGCTCGCTCGGTCTGAGAACGTAATTTGTTTTCTAGCGACTGTGAAAAAGGCTGATTGAGTAGCGGCTTCAACGTGCCATTGATATTTTTACTCAGCTCATCGGGCATTTCGCCAAATTCAATGGCCTCAACTTGCCATTGGGTTTCAGCCTGTGTTGATAAAGAAAAAGTTAAACACCAACAAATAACAACAATCGCAAACAGTTTCAAATACTTCCCTCCTAAGCAGAGCCGCCAGTGTAGCATATTTCAAATCAACAATAGATAAATGTACCAACTCTCAATAATACTCAATCATTTTGAGGGACTAAAACTGACGCTAGCTACGTTAAAAATTTCTCATTTAGAAAAACTAAATAGCAAAATTTTCGCCTTGCTATCGAACAGTTTTCCTTGCCTCAAAAATGAACGCTTAATTAAGAGATTTGGTACAAGAATTCGTTAAATCCCGCTTTAAAGCTTTTTATTTTTGCTAATTTCACCGACAATACACATAGTTAAAAATACTGGGTAAAACTATGCAATTTCCTGATGACGATAACGGCCAATTATTAGCTGAAATGGCTGCCGAAGGCATTAACTTAAACCAAATGCACATGGTCGACTTTTTCATTTTATTTGAACAAAAAGATCAAGCTGAGTCTTTTGCCAAAGCAATTTCTGAAGATGAGCTTGCGCCAAAAACCGAACTACAAAAGTGTAAAGACACAGGTGTATGGGAAGTTGTAACAACCGTTGAAATGGTGCCAGATCATCAGCTTTTAAGCCAAACTGAACAATACCTAGAAAGCATTGCCAATTCACACGAAGGCTATGGCGATGGCTGGGGTATTATGGCTGACGCCGAATAAAGAAAATCAGTTTGAAGTTTTAAAAGGTGCGTTAAGCGCCTTTTTTATTGCACAAAATAAAGCGAGAAGTTAGAAAGTTAGAAAGTTAGAAAGTTAGAAAGTTAGAAAGTTAGAAAGTTAGAAACTAATAGTTTTTAATAGGATTAAAAAGAAAAGTTTTGAGAGAATAAATGGTGCCCGGGGCCGGACTTGAACCGGCACGTCATTACTGACGAGGGATTTTAAATCCCTTGTGTCTACCAATTC